>JAFVUF010000015.1 GCA_017502875.1 Clostridia bacterium
AGGGGGAACGGCAAGCATCTTTGCGATATTGACCGCTGTTTCGTCCTCTTGAACGAAGCTTGTCGTTTGGTACACTCGGTTCTTGTTGCTGACAATCTCGCCCTTGAGTACCATCTGTTCAAGCACCGCCACGATTTCCTCATTGGTTACGCGAACTTGATCACTTGCAAGACGGTCATTAAGGAGTCGGTTGCTTTCCTTGAGCAGTGCTTCAAGCTCCAAATACAAATGCCCGTTCTCGTTGCGTCCTGTATCGAGTGCGGCGTATATCGCGCCGTGAATTCTCATCGGATCGTTGAGCTTGCAATCGCCCTTACGAACGATAGCGTCCACTCGCTTAAATCCAAAACCCGATATCTGACACAGCTCAAATGGATTGTTTTGAAGAATCTCTACGCTCTTTGCTCCGAAATGCTCATAGATCTTTGTTGCCGTTGCCGGCGTTACGTTGAAGGGGGAGAGTAGGATCATAAGACCGCGAAGGCATCTGCTCTCGTCATAGGAAGCTTTGATTTCTTCAAGCTTTGAGGGCGTAATACCTCGTATTTCCAGCAAGCGTTCGGGTTGCTTTTCCAAGATTTGAAGAGCGTCAGCCCCGAAGCGTTCAACGATGAGGTCAGCCGTCTTTTCTCCAACGCCTTTGATAAGACGAGAGGAAAGGTAGCCTCGTACACCGTCCTTTGTCTGCGGAACGATCTCTTCACAGGACTCAACCTGCAACTGCGGTCCGTATTTACCGTTCTGCCACTCGCCGTTGAGAATCATACTGACTCTATCGGTCTGGGGCAGCTCGTAGCCAACTGCCGTAAAGCGTATCAGTCTGTCACGGTGCTGAAATGCGCTACGTGCCTTTTGAGGAATGCTTTGGTCGTTGGTCTTAACACTGATCACACAGTATTTGCTCACGGGATTGTAGTAAATCGTCTTGTCATACACCCCGGTGTAGCTCATTATCCTCACCTCCTGTGGTTTCGTTTGTTTTCATAATGGTTTCCTTTCTTGTAGATTAGGCAGCCTTTGCCGCCGATTTCTTAACGTAGAATCTCCTTGATTCTGATACGGTTACAAACTGCTCGTAAACGTCGGGGTACTGCATCTGCAATCGGAACAAGTCCTCTTTGCTGATACCCGGTTTCTTTGAGGGATTGTAGGTGATGGTATAATCGGTTCCGTCTCGGCTATATGTTGCCGTACAGCACCGTCCCATTTCATCTACGATCCGCCCCTGCAACCGTTTCATCTCGTTATCAATACGAGTGATCTCGGCATTGAGTGCCGATTTCTGCTCCTTGAGTTCGAGAAAACGCATAGCGCCGTTGACGTTTGCAAAGCTGAGCTCAATAGCCGCAGCGTTCGGATCGGCAGTACCGTAATGGTTCTTTACGCTTTCAAGGATAAGATCGCCGTCCTCACAGTAGGGAGGGGGTACTCTCGCAAGAATGTGATTGTGCCAGTAGTCATACTCAAGGGCAATCAATTCTTCCTCATAATCCTTATCTCGCGTGATATGACGAATGATCGTTTCGTTCTCACTATTCCCGTAAAGACAACAGAAATAAACGTGATCGACATTGATAACCGCCATATAATGCCGTCCTTGGATCTCGTAGTTGATGGGAACGACTTCCTTGCCATTTTCCCACCAATGGTCTGTCGCGTTGTAGTTCGTGGTCTTGATCTCAAGTATTGCCGTTTCTCCGTTTGGCAGAGTAATGAAGTAATCGACGTCAGCAAGCATAAACGGATACTGCGGATGATAGAACATCTTTTTGACCTGATAGATGTGAAAGCCCGTCCTCACGTGGAAGATCTCGGCTACCAAATCCTCAAGTAAATGTCCCATCTTTTTCTGTACCCAGTTTTCCTCGGGATCCTCGAAGGTTACGATTTTTAGCTTATCGTAATACAAGTCCCGCGCTGTTTTGAACGGCGATACACCGAGAATAGATGCGGCATCACTGCCACCGATTCCTCGTCTTCTGTATTCAAGCCAATCGCTCTCCGGCAAGTCCTTCGTGTCTACAAGCACATGCGGCTTGTAGCTTTGTGTTGCGGTAGCGGGCACGTTATGCACCTCGCTTTCTGCATTGCTTCAGGAACACAGCCTGTCTGTACTCCGTCCGCAGGGGATACTTCGTTTCTCTCTTCAGCTCCTTTCTTAGAATCTGCTGCTTCATCTTGGCGTTACTCTTTTTGTGAAAACGCCGCTTGGGTTTGTTGTTCATTCTTTTCTGAACCACCTTTCATTATTTATTTCCAGAGCCGTGCGGCTGTTGGACAAAATAAAAAAAGCGAGAATGAACCTCCAAGCCATAGATCGGCATTAGTGTTTACGCTAAAATACGTAAACCGGATTCATTCTCGCTTTGTGTGGGCAGAGTAAGCCCTATTAAAATTAAAAATAGTCAGTAATAGCCCATAGTAAGAAACAGGGCAGTGTCATACTGACCGCGTACAAAGTTAACAACGTATGCAAAGTAGGTTTTAACCCACAAGTGTCCTCGCGGACGGTGCACAAAAATCAATTACACTGTTATTATACCACAAGAGGTGTATTTTGTCAAGTCCGTCCCGCCCGTGTCTGATCACTTATAGCGTGTTGCCGTAGATTTTTTAACAAATATGTGGTATAATATTTTTATGCAGTTAAAAATCCACGGAGTTAACGCAAGTAATTAGAATAGTAACAATGGTTATCCGTGGAGAATTATATTGGAATTCAATGTTTCTATCGGTTTCCGATTGTACCTATCGGAAATCTTTCTTCTAAATCAATCGGAAATCAATTATACTTATCTAAACCCGATTGAATTGGAGGTAAAAATATGATTGAACAGGAGATCGGACGCCGAATTAAAGAAATTCGCAAACAAAAGAAGATACCGCAAGAAAAGCTTGCGGAGATGATTGGTGTAACCCCGAATTATATGAGTGCATTGGAACGCGGTGCCTATAACATCAAGTTGGATTGGTTGGTTCAAATTATCGACTGCCTTGACATTACGGCGGATGACCTTTTCCGCGATGTCATAAAAAACGGCTATGTAAATCGTACCTCTCGGTTATCTGATGAAATTGCGAGTCTCCCTACGGACGAACAACAGAGAATTTTTGAAGTGTTGGATGTGCTCGTAAGAACGGCAAAAAGAAAATAAAATAGCATTTTGAAGAATCTGCGAGAAATCGCAGATTTTTTTATTTCGACAACCGATTACAACAAATTACGACATACCGCCTATGATATACTAATAGCAACACGATAGAAGCAATCGTAAAACAATAGAAAGGCGGTGCAGATATGTCGAAAAATAAAAATCCTTTCGCTTTGATTCGACAAAGAGAGTAGTGGCACACAATTCGTTAAATTTGAACTGTCATACCATTGAAACAAAAAAGAAAACATGTTAAAATTAAAGGAGAAAGAAAATGAAATACTGTGAAATCGAAATGGATGCCCTCGGCAGAATTGCCATCCCAAAAGAAATCAGAGAAACACTCAACATTGCGCCCAAGACCGCACTCACTCTGCAACTGAAGGATAATGCTATTGTTGCTATCGCTCACACAAGCGTCTGTCAAATCTGTGGAGAGCTTATTTCACCAAAAAAATATTTTAGGCTCTGTGATGAGTGTATTGCTGCCATCAAAGCAGATGAGGTGCTGGCTGTTAAAACAATCAAGACCTACATTCAGCGTGTCGTTGACGAGAGGGGGATGCTTGTGCTTCCCGTTGAGTATAGAAATGCTTTGAATATGGGAAAGACGGGGCTTGTCAATGTGGAGTTGAACGGAGAAACTATCGTCATTGAACCTGCAACTCGCGTATGCGCTCATTGTAAATCCACGGTTGCAGTGTCTAAGGAATATCATCTTTGCAATGTCTGCATTGAAAATATAAAAAGAGATTACGTTCCGAAAGAGGTAGAAATAATCAATGAGTAACGATGTAATATTTGAGCGTGATTACACGCAAGAGGTCAAGAAAATACGAGAAATGACCTATACCCAAGCATCAAAAGATGCGTGGGATTTTGCAGTAAGCAATGATGTTATGAAAAGCATCGGGGAACGTTTCAGAGAGCTCCCACACATCATTATTCCTAAAAACAAGGAGCTTTTTGAGGAATGCGAAAAACGGCTTGATCGCTTTGCGCTCCTTCACGCGGGCAAGATACGAAGCGTTATTAGCTACGAAAACTTTGATGCTCACATTTACGTTGAGTTGCCTTTCTTTGAATTTCACGGCGAGGATCTTGAACTTTTTAGGTATGTGACGAATTGTATGGATATGGTTCATTTTTATCCTACAGAAGACGGTGGAATCAGGCTTTCCGTCAGCCTTGAATATTTTTATGACGCTGGTGATAAGGATGCTATTATTGCAGAGGAAGTATCCAAGCACCCCGAACTTGTGGATATGTTAGACAGCACCCATGAGGAAGAAAAGGAAATCGTAATGAACGATCCGAAGCTACGCGCCATTATAGAACAGCTTGCGGAAGGCACCGGACTTTCACCGGAGGAGTACTACGACCATTTTGATGCAATGTTAAAAGAACATCCCGAGATTTTTGAGGAAATCCTTGAAGAAAGTTTGGATAATCAACGCAGAAAGATCAAAGAGCAAAACGAAGAGTAACCTTCATACATAAGTGCCATAACTGTCGAGGTTATGGCACTTTTTCGTTGGATTTTGACTTGTTCTATCGGTTTCCGATTGTTCCTATCGGGAATCTAACTTCTAAATCAATCGGAAATCAATTATACTTATTTTAACCCGATTGAATTGGAGGTAAAAATATGATTGAACAGGAGATCGGACATCGAATAAAAGAGATTCGTAAACAGAAAAAGATACCGCAAGAGAAGCTTGCCGAAATGATCGGTATTACACCGAACTATATGAGTGCATTGGAGCGCGGCGCTTACAATATCAAGTTGGATTTGTTGGTTCAGATCATTGATTGCCTTGATATTACGGCAGATGACCTTTTCCGTGATGTCGTTAAGAACGGTTACGTCAACCGAACATCCCGCATTGCGGATGAAATAGCAAATCTTCCTCAAGAAGAGCAACAGCGCATTTTTGAGGTGTTGGACGTGCTTCTCAAAACAGCGAGAAGAAAATAATACTGACTATCGTGTATAAAAGCAGGTTTTATTGACCTGCTTTTCTTTTTTTGTTCATTTTTTCAAAAAAATCGGACTTTTTTTATTTTTCTTGCAGAAATCCGAGGGTCTGCGCTCTGTTTAATAGATAGACGGGCAAAAAAGGGCTGTCAATCTAAAAACAGGAGGATAGAAAATGAAAAACGAAAAAGTAACCATTAGAGAAGACGTCAGCTATGATCCCTATGAGGAAATTGCCAACGCAATCGTAATTCAGGCTTGTAACGACTACAAAA
Source organism: Clostridia bacterium (assembly GCA_017502875.1). Lineage (GTDB taxonomy): Bacteria > Bacillota > Clostridia > Oscillospirales > CAG-272 > SIG673. The sequence goes on from JAFVUF010000015.1 coordinate 5,406, forward strand.
AAGCTTACAAGCAATCCCTGCGCAGAAGCGGAATTGTAGGAGAAGCAGACGAGGAACTCGCAGAGCTTGAAGCCTTTTTCCGTTCGGATTGGTATAAGAAACTCACCGATGTGGATGGTGATTATTTAATGGAACGGATCCGAAACGACGTTATGAAGCAAGAAAAGAAGTCCTAAGAGTCCTATATATAATAAAAGGAAGGGAAGTGAACTTGAGAATTAACAAAAAAGAAAACACCGAAGGGAGAGTGAAGATTACCGTAACACGTAGCTTTGGAACTCAAAACCTACTTGAAATATATGCGGATTACGTTGCAAAAAAGATTAAGGATTTGCTTCGTCAGGAAAGGGGAAAAAATGATGAAGAAAAATCTTAAAAAAATACTTTGCACATTTGACGTAATAGAGCAGAGGTTGTATAATAAAAGCACAACCGTCGCTTTGCTCGGAAAGTGAGGTAAAAATGAAATGTAAAGAGCAAAGCAGATTGATCGCGGCACTGTATACCAGACTCAGTGACGACGATGAAAAAGATGGAACCAGTGTTTCTATTGAAACGCAGGAAAAGATTTTAACCGATTTTTGTAAACAACACAATATTTGTATTTACGATGTTTATATAGACGACGGATTTACGGGAACGAACTTCAATCGTCCGGATTTCAAACGAATGATGGAGGACGTAAATGTCAAACGAGTAAATGTGGTTATTGTAAAAGACCTTTCCCGTTTTGGCAGAAACTATTTGCAGGTTGGTTTTTACATCAGCGATATTTTCCCGCAAATGAACGTTCGTTTTATAGCCATCGGTGATGATGTTGACACGGCTCGCGGAGATACCGACTATGACTTGATGCTTCCCATCAAAAACGTATTCAATGAGTATTTTCCCGCAGACTGCTCCAGAAAGATCAAGCAGGCATTCATTACGAAAGCAATGAATGGAGAATATATCGGCTCATTTGCCGTTTACGGATTGCTTAAAACCCAAGAGGACAAGCACATCTTGGAAATCAATCCGGAAGTAAGTCCAAATGTCATATGGATTTTTGAAATGGCGGCATATCAGGGCTACGGATATAACAAAATAGCGACTGTATTAAAAGAGCATAAAATACTTACTCCTGCGGCATACCGAGCGCAAATGCTAAAGAGACCTTATGACAAGGATCCTTATGATTGGAATTTGACTTCTGTATATAAAATACTGAACGATAAGACCTATCTTGGATACTTGATCAGCGGTAAGCGCAGAAAAGCATCCTTTAAGAGTAAGCGAATCATCAGAAATGCCGAAGAGGATTGTATTGTGTTGCCGGGTGTAATACCGCAGCTCATCACCCAACAGCTATGGGACGATGCACACGCAAAGCTTGATAGCCGAAAGAGAGAGGGAACGAGCGGGTTTCATAATATCTTTGCTGGGTTGATTAAATGTGACAAGTGTGGACATGCCCTCGGTATCGCAAACGCATCCGACAGAAAGAATTACTACGTTTGCAACACCTATAAGAAAAAGGGACCCGAAGTATGCTCAAGCCACTACATAATGTATCACGAGTTATACGATGCAATCTTGCAGGATATCAATTCTGTGTTGGCTATGGTTCGGGATAACCGAGAGGCATTTATAGAGAGGGTATTACATAAGGTTAGTTGTGAATCCGATTCTGAGGATGCTCGTATTGAAAACGAGATTGCTATGCTTGAGGCGAAAATTGCGGAGCTTGACCGCAAGTTTGAACGCCTTTACGACGATAGGTTTAACGGTATGTTATCGGATCGAAAGTTTCAAGAGCTATCTGCCAAATGCGAGGCGGAGCAGGATGAAGCGAGAGAGAGAAGGGCAGCTCTTGTTAAGAAGCAAAATTCCTCTCAAGCAACCGCCTATAGTACTGAGCAGTTCATAGCAATGGCTGAAAAAATGGAAACTATCACTGAGTTAGACGATGAGATTCTCAATCGTCTTATTCAATCCGTTATTGTTGGAGATCGTATCAAGGGGGGCGGCGTCACAGAGCAACATATTAGGATCAATTACAAATTTATCGGAGAAATCGCATAATAAAACGCTTTAATTATATGAAGTTGTTTGCAAAAACTATCCAAAGATTAAAAAGTTGCAAAAACCTATTGACTTTTTTAGAAAAAGGTGCTATAATATACAAGTAAAGAAAATATGTGTTCCCCCCGAACACATAGGGCTGAACGTAAAGAGAGTTTTTGCTGAAGTTGTAACACTAACTACAGCAAGGAGTCGCTGGTTCGAGCCCAGCAGGGGGAGCCATAATGGGGCAACAATTTTGCACCCTAACACAAAAGTCCTTGATTTTCAAGGGCTTTTTGTGTTTTTAGGGGTAAAAAACAACCCTCTTTCACCATTGCACTTTTTCTTGAATCTTTTGGACTTGAACCTGTGACTTTGCGGAAGTATATTGAAAAGATAGTAATTTTATGATATAATGAAAGCGAAAGAAGGTGACATTATGAAAAAAGAGAGCAGGTCATCTCTAAATGTGTTTCGAATCGTTTTTTTTGTGATATTCTTGATATTGGTTTGTTTGGGCATCATCTTTAACTTCAAGGATGAGATGCTTGCTTGGACAACCTTCGCGTTTCTCCTTTTTCTCATCCATTTTATGATTGTCCATTGGTCACCATATAACCCAAAAGCGAAGCATATGAAATATTTATCTGTTGAAAACAAAGTATTAGCTAAGCTTCTTATTTCTAAACGAAATTTTTATATTGACGGATATGTGAAAGTGGCAGACCGCAAGAAAATATCATTATTAAGTGTAATCTTGTATATCTGGGAAGCTCTTTTGCTGATTGCTACAGTTATATTACAAATCATTTCGCCCATACCCTGCACTCCATATATATTTCGAATTCCGAGTAGACGAGGACATACTACCGAGATTGTTTTAAGTTCACTTAACATTAAAATTCCTTTGTTGCTCTGCACCATTACGGCATTTTCTATGTTTTGCGGAGTTTTGCTTTGGATTACTGTTGGACTAATCAAATTGAAAGAGAAGACAACAAAGCTAAAATGGGAACTGTTGTTTTTTATATTGTTTGATATATTATGTTTTACAATACTGGCAATCTTGTTATTAGGACTTTTTAGAAAATAACAACGGTTCGATTCTGTTGGGGTAACTCAGAAAAAAGCACTTGCTTTCGCAAGTGCTTTTTTCAACGAAATTTGCCCTTCTGGCAAGTGAAATAGCTTCGCTGTGAAATATTTGCTTTGCAAATGTGAAATATTCGCTGCGCGAATGTGGGCAAATTTCATTTCACATTGCGACGAAGGAGCAATATTTCACAATTTTCGTAAGAAAATTATTTCACATTCGGCATTGCCGAATATTTCACTTGAAAGAATAGTGGATTTATGTTATAATAAAAGAAAGGAAGGCGGTGTTTTATGGAGGATTTACAAATTGTTTTACATATAATTGAACTATGTTTATTTTTATTTACACTCTTTTGGATTTCCCAAAAGAATACGAGATATATTCAAAGACAACCATTCAAAGCAATAGTAATTGGCACTATATTGGTTACAATCTTAGGTGGTGTTGCACTCTGTATATTTGATATTATTTTGTTTTTTATGGAGTTGTCATTTTGACCTCCAAACTCACTTGTATAGGTCTATAATTACTTTGCTTATAGACCTTTACTATAATTTATAACAGTTTCTTAAAAAAGATAGCTGAGATGCTAATATCGGTGTCGGGATAACGACCTGTTTATATCGGGAACTGTTGGGTTTACCCTTAAAGTTTAACACAGTGAGCGCCGTTTTGGGAAGTTTGATGCGCTTATAAAAGCTGAACCCGTGGTAGTACACGAATAGGGAACGTGTCATGAAAGTGCAACACGAACTGAGGCTACAAAATGAATTAGCTATTGTTTTGTAGTAACCGCAAAGGTTAACGTCGTCAGAAGGAACTTCCAAAATAAAAAACAAGACAGTTAGTATAATGCTAACTGTCTTTTATTTACTCCGATAGGCGCAACATCATTTGAACGAAGGTAAGCGTAGCGAGAACATCATTATCCGTTTATAGACACATAGAACGTTTTTTTATATTACATTTGATTTCAGGGGGAAGTTCATTGACAACTAAGAGAAAATATGGTACAATGTGTAATATAATAACTGAAATAATGTTATTTTTTATTATGAACCAAAAGTAATTTATGCTAAAAAACAGAAACACAAACGGGGTTGAAAATGAAAAATCTGAATAACTGTATTAAAAACGGAGCGCCGATGTATGATGTAGACGGAAAGCGTATTCATGCGCAGTTTCCGCACATGCTTTATCATAACGGCAAATACTATTTATACGGAAGCAACAAGGAGTTCTCTAACGGAACGGGAATTTGGCACTGGGGTGTAAAAATGTATGAGTCGGAGGACTTATATAATTGGAAAGAGGTAGGTATTATTATACCGCCAAACGAAAATGACGTTAATTCTCCCTTGCATCCGCGCAAAACTATGGACGCGCCCTGTATCATATATAACCGTAAGACAGATAAGTGGGTATGCTGGCTGATTGAAATGAATGAGAAAAAAGCGTATACCTTGGTCTCCGACTCTCTGTTCGGCCCGTATCGTTTTTCAGGGGAAGGCTTTTTCCCTTGTGGCTTAACCGTAGGTGATTTTGATATTGCCGAGGCAGATGACGGCAAGGCGTATATTTATTTTAACAATCCGCACAAGCGTGTTATCTGCGGTGAGCTTACCGAGGATTATACGGCTACTACGGGAAAATATACGGCAATCCTTGAACGTCCGCAGGGTGTTCCCTATGTAAGAGAGGCTCCCGCGCACTTTCAGCGAGACGGCAAGAGCTATTTAATTACCTCCGGCACTACCGCTTTTTTCCCAAATCCCTCGGAAATTGCTGTCGGTAAGCATCTTGGGGAATACGTAACCTTAGGAGACCCACACGTTGACGATGAAACAAAAACCTCATTCCATTCGCAAGTAAGAAGTGTGTTTAAGGTTCCAGGTAAAAAAGATTTATACATCGCCTTGGCGGACAGATGGCTGCCTGAATATATGCACGTTCCTTATGAAAAGGTAAGAGACTGGTTTTATGCATGGCATCATGACGCAACAAAGGAGCAGCTTGAAGCTATTAGGCGCGAGGGCGATGAATATAACATTATCCAGAATACTATGAGGCAGGACGTTTCAATTGCCGAATACGTATTTTTGCCGATTGTTTTTGATAAAGAAATACCCTCTATATATTGGAGAGAAGAGTGGTCTCTTGAAGAATTTGAATGATAAATGTGTAATTTAACCCTCTAAAAAACATATTTCGTTACGTAAATAATTAAAACACCGATGGTGGAAAGGATAAAAAATGAAGTTAGCAAATATTTTTTCAGACAATACGGTATTCCAGGCAGAAAAGCCAATGCGGTTTTTTGGCGAAGGCTCAGGTGTTGTTGTTATATCTTTCAACAATCAGTCTTACGAAAAATCAGTTGAAGATAAATGGGTGATAGAGCTTCCCGCGCAGCCCTACGGCGGACCTGTTGATATAACGGTTAGCTTGAACGGCGACAAGAAAGTATTAAAAAACATTGCTTTCGGAGACGTGTATTTATGCGCCGGGCAGTCTAATATGCAATTTATGATTGACGAAGAGGTTGACACTACCCCGTTTAATGATGATGAGAAAATACGTTATTTTGTAACGGATAGAATTGAAAAATACGAAGGACTGAAAAGTGTCGATGGCTGGAAGGTGTGCAAGGTAAGTGAAGTCGGCGCATGGTCTGCGTTAGGACTGCATATGGCGCAAAGAATTCGCGAAAAAAAGGATGTTTATATTGGATTAGTTGGCTGTTTTCAGGGCGCGTCGGCTATTCAGAGCTGGATGCCCGAAAGAAAGCTTGACAGCAGTGTTTATGTCCCGATAGAAGAACGTCATAAAGATGTAACCGATAGCGTTTATTCGCAGTGGAACGGAAATTCGGATTTATATAAGCACACCTTTTTACCGATAGCGCCTTTTTCGTTTAACAGTGTAATTTGGTATCAGGGAGAAAGCAATACGAGCGCGGCGGAAGGCAAAGTGTATACGCAGCTTTTATCAAAAATGATAGATGCTTGGAGAGAAGATTTATTAAGTGAAGCTCTGCCTTTTGTAGTCATTGAAATTTGTGATTTCGATATGCGCGATGATGACGAGTGGAGAGCAATACAAGCATGTCAGCAAGAAATTCAGAATGTAAAAGCGAATGTAAAAACTGTAACAAGTAAGGATGTTTGCGAAAGCTGGCAAATCCACCCGGGCAATAAGGAAAAGCTTGCTAAAAAGGTAGCTGACGTTTTATAGTTTCGCGGATTTATTTTCCTAATTAACTTTAATTTTATAAAAAAACGGGCTGTCGCAAAATTCGACAGCCCGTTATATTTATCTTATACCGTAATTTTCTATAATATAATCCATATCCTTATCGCCTCTGCCGGAGAGGTTGATAAGGACTGAACCGTGCTCCATCGTCTTTGCGAGCTTCATACCGTAGGCTACGGCGTGCGAGCTTTCGATAGCGGGAATGATACCCTCAAGGCGCGAAAGCTTAAAGAAGGCGTCGATGGTCTCCTCGTCGTCGATAACGTCGTACTTAACTCTGCCCATTTCCTGAAGAAACGCGTGCTCAGGACCTGAGGAGGGATAGTCAAGTCCGCTGGCTACCGAATACACGGGCGCAGGCTCGCCGTTTTCGTCCTTTAACATAATGCTGTTGAAGCCGTGCATAACTCCCTCGGTTCCGTATTTAAGGCTTGCGGCGTGGTCGCCAAGCTTTGGACCTCTGCCGAGAGGCTCTATACCGTATATGTCAACGGGGTCATTGAGGAAGCCCGAAAACAGCCCCATTGCGTTTGAGCCTCCGCCTACGCAAGCGACTATGGCGCTCGGAAGGTGTCCGGTCATCTCGATAAACTGCTCTCTCGACTCTATTCCGACTACGCTCTGGAAATCACGAACCATCATCGGAAAGGGGTGCGGACCAAGCACCGAGCCTATGCAGTAAATACTGTCCTTATATTCCTTGCTATATGCGTCAAAGGCGGCGTCAACCGCCTCCTTCAAGGTTTGAAGTCCGTGGGTAACCTCAATAACGTTTGCGCCGAGTATCTTCATTCTTGCGACGTTTGGCGCCTGCTTTTTTATATCGACAGAGCCCATATAAATATCACATTCAAGACCGAAGTAAGCCGCCGCCGTTGCGAGCGCTACGCCGTGCTGACCTGCTCCCGTCTCCGCTATGACCTTTTTCTTACCCATATACTTTGCGAGCAGCGCCTCGCCCATACAGTGATTGAGCTTATGCGCGCCGCTGTGATTTAAATCCTCGCGCTTTGCGTAGAGCTGTACCTTGCCGCCGAGCAAGTCGGAAAGTCTTTCAAGATGAGTAACGGGGGTAGGACGTCCCTGAAACTCCTTTCTTATTCTGCGAAGCTCCGCTATAAACTTTCTGCTCTGGCAGATAGAGTAGTACGCTTCTGTAATCTCCGCCATAGCTGCCTTTAATTTGTCGTCGATATACACTCCGCCGTATTTACCGAAGTAACCGTTTTTATCGGGGTAGTTATTAAAATAAGTGTCGTAATTAATTCCGTTTAATTCCATTTTTTATTCTCCTGAAAATATATGTATATAGATTTGTATGCAGTTTGTTTTAAGTTTGACGTTCACCATCGTTTAGTAAGCGGTATCATTTTTTAAGTCCTCTTTTGAAAATAAAAATAGCCCTTAACAGATAAAATCTGTCAAGGACGAATAAAAACACTTTATCCGCGGTGCCACCTTGCTTCATTCGCTTACGAATGCTCCTTTTAGGGTACAGTCATACCCCCGACAACTGACGTATGTCGCTAAAACGTCGCGTAATACTAAGGCGTATCGCCCTTTGTTACGCGCCCTCAGCGGCCCATTTGCCGACCTGTATCCTGCCCGATTTCCAGCGCCGCGGGCTCTCTGTGAGGTCAAATATCGGCTTTATCTCCGCTTCAACGGTTTATTTACGGTATTAGTATAACACTAAAAAATAGTTTTGTCAAGGGCTTTTATTAAACTTCCTCAGCTTTTACCCTTGACATAAGTGTAAAACGGTGTGATATACCGAGGTGTATATGCTTAATACCGATGCGTCGGGTATAAAATAACGTTATATTGGTTATTGGTAATAAAAATAGCTCGCGGGATTGACATTTTTTGTGCATTAGTATATAATAATTACAGAAACCCTAATACATAAAAAGGAGGATATCCCCCTATGGAAGAAAAAAATCTGCCGCTGCTGCTTCTTGATAACAGCAGTATGATGAGTGTGCTTAATGAAGGCGAATTCAGATGTAAGAATATGACGTTTGAGGAAGCAAAGCACGTTCTCGATATACACGACGAGAGCGACGTTCTGCGCTGCTTCAATAACTCCGATATTGAGACGATAATATTCGATTATCTCGGCGCCGCAAAGAAGAATTATACGTATAAGCGCATACGCAATATGCGAGTAGAGCAGGACGCTATCGTTTTCAAGCTTTATATCACCCCCTCCGAGACTCAGCCGGTAATTCAGGCGGACGACGGAGTTGAGGCAAAGAAGATACAGAACGTGTACGTTTACTGTCAGTATCTTACCCGCTTGGCGTAAGTAATTATAAAAAAGCAACACATTAAAGGACTTTTGGTCTTGGGTGTTGCTTTTTTTGTGTAAAACCATTTGACAAATCACTTTACGGGTGGTATACTGAATAAAGTAAATTAAGTAACGGAGAACGTGGCATGGATTGGTTTGTTATCGCTATTGCCGCTGCCGCGGTATGCGCGCTTGTATGGTTTTTCGGAACGCCTAAGGGTAAGGGTATGCTTGGCGAATGGCGTGTCAGAGCCGTTATAGGCAAAACCAGAGCTGGCGAGCGCTACGTTATAAACGATATTATTATAAACGTTGACGGAAAAACGGCGCAGATAGACCATATAGTCATAAACAAAAACGGCGTATACGTAATCGAAACCAAGAATTATTCGGGACGCATTTGCGGCTCGGACGACAGAAAATATTGGACACAGACGCTTGCGGGCGGACGTGTAAAAAACAGCTTTTACAGTCCCGTAAGGCAAAATCTCGTTCACGTTGCAAAGCTTAGAGAACTTCTTGGCGAGAGGGTGTTTTTGACACCTGTCGTGGTATTCGTTCAGAACAACACAAAATATATCATATCGAGCTACGTTGCGCCGATATCGGCGCTTAAAAAACGGTTGCAGCTTCCGCAGAAGAAAAAGCCGTATACACCGGATGAAATGAGTGAAATATACGGCCTTATCACGTCGCTCAAGGGGGACGTGAGTAAAAGTGAGCACACAGGTCAGATAAGAGAGCGACAGCGGCTTATAAACAGTAATATTTGCCCTGTATGCAAAAGACCTCTTGTGAAACGAAGCGGAGAGTACGGCGAGTTTTACGGCTGTACGGGATTTCCTAACTGTACCTTTACGAAAAAATAAACCGGAGAACGAAAAATGCAAATAAGGACCTTTTCAAACGGGCTTCTCGGCTCGAACACCTATCTTGTGTGGGACGGGGACAGCCGCGAGGCAATGGTGATAGACTGCGGAAACGCGCCAAGGGAGACTGCTAAGACGTGTGAAAAGCAAGGTCTTAAACTGAAATATATCGCGCTTACCCATGGGCATTACGACCATGCGGACTACGTGGAGTTGTATAAGGCGAGCTTTCCGAAGGTGCAGGTCGTTTGCCACGCTGACGAGGTGAGGGTGCTTACCGACCCGGAGGCTAACGTAAGTATGCTGCTCGGTCTTAAAAAAAGCTATCCCGCGCCCGATTTGACGGTAGACGAGGGAGCAAGCTTGACGCTCGGCGGTCTTACCTTTAAGGTTATTCATACTCCGGGTCATACGCCGGGCAGCATATGTCTTTATTGCGAGAGCAAAAAAACGCTCTTTACGGGCGACACGCTTTTTGTCGGAGGCTACGGCAGGACGGATTTTAAATACGGCTCGCTTGCGGATTTGACAGCCTCGCTCAGACGGCTTACCGCTTTGCCCGAGGACACGGAGTTTTATTCAGGACACGGAGAAGCGGGAAGGCTATGCCGTGAGTTTAAATATTAAAAAGGAGTAAGAAAATGGAGCCAAAGGATTATATAGTTTCAAAAATAGAGGGCGAGTACGCGTATTTAAAGGAAATCGGAAACGAAAGCGCTGAGGAAATATTTATCGCGCTGTTTTTGCTTCCTATGGGGATTGACGTCGGAACCAAGCTTCACTATGAAATGCTTGAATATACCGTAATCTAAAAAAACTGACTGTCGAAATTTCGACAGTCAGTTTTTTAATAGTTCATTATTCCTTGCCGTTCCAGCAGTACGTGCAGACCTTGTCCTCGGGAAGTCCCGTCGCCTTTATCATGTCGTCAAGGCGTGAGTAGCGAAGCGACGTGAAGTGCATTTCCTCGCGTATTTTTTCAAGCATTGCGTTATATTCGGGGGTGTCGGGAGTTGAGTACCTTTCGAGCTTTTCCTTTGACGGCTCGCCGCCCTCAAGCTCGTTTATCACACGGCGCGTGATAAGATCCATATCAGACGTGCTGCGGGAGAAGTTGAGGTATTTACAGCCGTACATAATAGGCGGACAGCCCAGACGTATATGTACCTCCTTAGCTCCGCTTTCGTAAAGGAAATCGGTGGTCTCACGGAGCTGAGTTCCTCTGACTATTGAGTCGTCTATAAGCAGTAGCTTTTTGCCGTCTATTAGGTCGTGGATAGGTATAAGCTTCATTTTTGCGATAAGGTTTCTCTTGCTTTGGTGAGTAGGCATAAACGAGCGAGGCCAGGTGGGTGTATACTTGACAAACGGACGCGCGTACTGTATACCCGATTCGTTTGCATAGCCTATGGCGTGAGCAAGTCCGCTATCCGGAACACCCGCAACGATATCAGGCTCAAACTCGCCCTTATCTCGCTCAGCTAAGGCTTTACCGCAGCTGTAACGCATTTTCTCTACGCTTACCCCTTCGTAAGATGAGGCGGGGTAGCCGTAATAGACCCAAAGGAAAGCGCATATCTTCATATCCGTTCCGGGCGCCCAGAGGGTTTTCACGCCGTCGTCGGCGTTTATTACCACTATCTCACCCGGACCAAGCTCCTTGTGGTCCTTATAGCCTAAGTTGAGGTAAGCGAAGCTCTCAAAGCTTACACAGTAGCCCTTTGCCTTTTTACCTATGACGATTGGAGTTCTGCCGAATTTATCACGGGCGGCGTATATACCCTTTTCGGTAAGCACCATAATGCTTATCGAGCCATCGACAACCTCCTGAGCGTAACGGATACCCTCGATTATATTTTCCTTCTGGTTGATTATGGCGGCGACAAGCTCGGTGGGGTTTATATCACCGTTATGGGTTTCAAAAAAATGCACCTTATCGGAGATGAACCTGCTCGCAATCTCCTCGATATTGTTTATCTTACCGACAGTAGTTATGGCGTAGGTGCCGTGGTGTGAGCGTATAAGAAGCGGCTGTGGCTCGTAGTCGGAAATACAGCCTATGCCCATAGTGCCGCGCATAGACGTAGCTTCGCTTGTGAATTTAGTTCTGAAAGGGGCGTTTTCAATATTGTGTATAGACTTTTCAAAGCCCGTCTCAGCGTCGTATACTACAAGTCCCGCGCGGCGAGTGCCAAGATGGGAATGATAATCCGTGCCGTAAAAAAGCTCGAAAACGCTGTCAGTCTTTGAAACCGTACCGAAAAAACCGCTCATATATATCTCCTGTTCTTTATATGCGTAACGTACCTATAAAATAAGAAATTCTTTGACAGAATATATTATATAAAAAAAATAGCGTTATGTCAATAACTGACTTGAAAATTTATTAAAATTATTGAAAACAAAACGGACTGTCGCAAATGACAGCCCGTAAAAATCAAGTCAGCTACCCGTTTTTTGTTTCGCGTCGCCTTTTCAGAGTCTGAACGTTATGCTCCACCTGCTTTTTTCCAAGCGGATAGATAAAAATCAGACTTACGGCAACGGCAAGATACAGTATTGCTGGGATAAGAGTAGATACCGTATATATTCCGTTAGCAACCCTTTCGGTCTGTACCGCGAGAGTCTCGTTAAAGCCTATCAGCGCAAGCGCCCAACCGCCCAGTCCTCCCGCTATCGCCTGACCTACCTTTCGGGCAAAGGAATAAACGGCGTATATTGTTCCGTCGTTGCGGTGTCCGGTCTTAACCTCTTGGTCATCAATTATATCGGTAATGAACGCCCACATAATGAGATTGAATATGCCAAAGCCGAGAAATCCAACGAAGCTTACGGTAATATACACCCACATAGAGCGAGTGCGGATAAGATAAAGCAGAAGGCTTGACGTGGCTCCGCAAAGACAACCGAATATGCCGACCTCCTTTTTGCCGAATCGTCTTGAAACAGGAACAGCTATCGGAGCGAGCAGCAGTCCCGGTATTATTCCAAGCGCGGTCATTATCATAACTCCGCTTTTATCCTTGAAATAATCAATAAAAAGGTATTGATTTATAGACTGACCAAGCAGCTGCGCGGCGAGAACACCTACCGAGGCGAGAACTATTCCGATAAGCGCTCGGTTAGTGATAAGAGAGCGCGCGGTCTCGGAAAGCGAGAGATGCTCGTGTCTTTTTTTTACGGGAACGGCAACTCTTTCCGCGGTCAAATAATAGCAGGTGATATACAGAGCGAGGGAAAGAACGGATAAAACAGCTGCGACGTAAGGAAAAACGCTGCCTCTTACTATCTGGTTTCCGTTTCCGTCGGTTGTGTAGATTACCAGCGGCACCAGAACGCCCACTATAAGATTTGCAAGCATAGAGCCTACGCTTCGGGCTGTGGAAAGTGAGGAACGGTGGTCTGCCTCGGGACTGATAACGGAAGCCATTGAGCCGTACGGAATGTTTACCGAGGTGTAAAAAACGCTGCCCCAGATAAGATAGGTAACGAACATATAAAGTACTCTCAGCCATAGCGGAGCGCTTGCCACCGAGCTTTGATACATAAGAAAGCTTGAAAACGCGAGAGGGGCGCACATTCGCAAAAGCCAAGGGCGGAATTTACCGTTTTTGGTAGTTTTCGCTCGGTCAACGATATGCCCCATGGTAATGTCGGTGAAGGCGTCCAGAAATCTCGCTATGACGAACATTGTTCCGACAAGAGCCGAGGATATACCGAGCACCTTGGTGTAGAATACGAGCAGAAATACGCTGGCAAAGGTAAAGGTAAAGTCGTTTGCTACGTTTCCGAGCATATAACCGAGCTTGTCGCGCAGACCGAAGCGCCGCGCGTTGCCCACGCTGTTAAGAGACATGCTGTTTTCCATTATTTTGTTTATCTCCGTGAAGCTTTTTTATTTAGTATTTCACCCGTTAATAAAATAATTCGGTTTTTAGCGCAAGTGTTTGTTTTTAATTTAGCTTGCTAAATAAAAAAACGGACTGTAGGACAGTCCGTTTTTGTAAGGCGCAGAAGCCTTATCTGTTATTAATAATCTTTGTGAGAGCGACGGGATCAACTATCTTGCCGTCCTTGTAAACTCTCATGTTACCTGAGGCTATCTCGTCGATAAGAATTACCTCGTCGCCGTTGTAGCCGAACTCGAACTTGATATCCCAGAGGTCAAGACCGAGAGTTTTAAGGTCGTCAGCGATTATCTTGGTGATTTTGAGGGTCTGCTCCTTCATGCTCTTAAACATATCCTCGCTCATTACGCCAAGAGCCGCAAGACCCTCGCTCGTTACAAGCGGATCGCCCTTTGCATCGTTTTTGAAGGTACATTCGACGTATCCGCCTTCAAGCACAGTGCCGTCAGAGATATACTCGCCGTATCTGCGAATGAAGCTTCCGGTAGCGACGAGACGGCATATAACCTCAAGTCCGTGGCCGAATACCTTGCCGGGAAGAACCTCCATTGTAGCGTTTTCTATATCAGCGCTTACGTAGTGAGTCTTGATTCCTGCCTTCTTCAAAAGCTCGAAGTAATAAATAGAGGTCTGGAGATTTGCCTTGCCAATTCCATCAATGGTAAGTCCAACCGTGTTTTCACCGGGATCAAACACACCGTCCTTGCCGGTGCAATCGTCCTTGAACTTAAGCATAACGTTGCCGTTGTCAAGAGAATAAACGTCCTTGGTTTTTCCTACGTAGATCTTTTTCATTGTAAGCGCTCCTTTTTATACTTGATTAATTTTTAACGAAACTATTATATCATATTTTTTTTGATTTGTATATATTTTTTCACAATTTTTTCTGATAAATTTTGATTTTTTTCACTTTAACAAAAAAATAACGGTACAAGTGTTATTTGCTTAAATAATTTGCATAAAAATACAAAGACAGAAAAAACGCGCCTTTTTCAGGCGCGCTTTTATAATGAAATTATATTCTGGGGGTTCTGTCCTTAGCGGCGATAGCGGCCTCTCGCATCATAGCGGCAAGCTCCGCGTCCTCTTCCATTTCGCTGTAATTAAGGAGCTTGTCGGTAGTATCCTTAGTAGCGTTCATAAGAAGCGACTTGGTAGCCGCGCGGCGTATATCAACATCGGGGTCGCGCAGAGCGGTCATAAGAAGCTCAACTCCGGGGCGCTCCTTGATAAGACGGGTAGCGCTAAGAGCCGCGATTCTTGTTTCCTTAGGTTTACCCTCGGCGGCAGCATTTTCAAGCTTACCTATATATCCACCGTTTGCCCAATCTTCCATTTTTTCATCAAGACTTTTTTTCTTAAAAATATCGAACAATCCCATGGTTTTAGCCTCCAATAATTGGTTTTTATATATTATATCAGTATATTATGAACTTGGTTTTTATATTTCTTGAATTTTTGTCAACAGACAAAGGCGCCGGAGTATATAGCTCCAAGGCGCCTTATTTTCTTTTAAATTACTTGTCGAGATGCACGTCGAGCTGAGGGAAGGGAATTTCGATGCCGTTTGCGTCGAATAGCTCCTTGCCTTTTTCGAGCAGATCGAAATACAGAGTCCAATAATCCGAAGCGTTTACCCAAGCGCGAACCTTTACGGTTATCTGAGATTCATCGAAGGAGCCTATTTTCACGAATATGTCCTTGTCTTTAAGGACCAGCTCGTGAGAGTTTACCAAATCGGTAAGAATCTTTATAACGAGCTTCATATCGCTTCCGTAGCCGACTCCAAAATCGACATCGCAGCGGCGGGTGTCGTTGACGGAGTAATTCTGTACGGTGGCGTTTGAAAGCTCGCCGTTGGGAACCACGATTCTTACGTTGTCGGGAGTGTCAAGCACCGTGTAGAGAATGGTTATCTCCTTTACAGAGCCAGAAACGCCGTTTGCCGTGATGAAGTCTCCTATTCTGAAGGGGTGGAATATAAGTATCATAAGTCCGCCGGCTACGTTTGACAGGCTTCCCTGCATAGCGAGACCGATAGCAAGACCTATTGAGCCGATGGCGGCAACGAAATTGGTCATAGGAACGCCGAGAATAGATGCGGCGGTAAGTATGACGAGCGCCTTCAAGACGATATTAAGAAAGCTTTTGATAAAGGTCTGAGCGCCTGCGTCGATTCTGTGGAAGCCTTTGGATTTTACGATAAGCTTGATTATCAGCTTCGTGATTTTGAAGCCGATTAACAGGACCGCGAGCGCTGCGAGGAGCTTAAGTCCGAAGGACATCGCGAATTCTGTTATCCATGTGAATAGGTTTGTTAAGATTTGTTTGAAATCCATTACTGAAGCACGTCCTTTCATTTTTATATAATCAGTATAGCATTTAATTATTTTTCTTTCAATTAATACTTATGCTTTATTTTGTAAACAATGATATTTCTGTTGACATATTTCATTTTAATATGGTATAATCCATATGAAAAGCTAAGGCATAAAATGTAATAAAAAGACAAGGAGATATTTTTTATGAAGGTTTTGCTTATAAACGGAGGACCGCACGAGAACGGCTCAACTAACCGCGCGCTTACCGAGATAGCCGCTACGCTTAAATCCGAGGGGATTGAGAGCGACGTTCTGTGGCTTGGCAACTCGCCCATTGCCTCGTGCATTGGCTGCGGAGCCTGCAAGAAAAG
Source organism: Clostridia bacterium (assembly GCA_017502875.1). Classification (GTDB taxonomy): domain Bacteria; phylum Bacillota; class Clostridia; order Oscillospirales; family CAG-272; genus SIG673. Next base: position 21,562 of record JAFVUF010000015.1, read on the forward strand.
CGGCGAGTGCTTTCGTAAGGATATAGTAAACGAGGTTGGGGCAAGGCTTGACGAATATGACGGCTACGTTTTCGGCTCGCCTGTGCATTACGCGGCTTGCAGCGGAGCGCTTTCCTCGTTTATGGACAGACTGTTTTACACCTCGTCAAAGAAGATGTATATGAAGCCTGCCGCGGCAGTCGTAAGCTGTCGCCGTGGTGGAGCAAGCGCGGCGTTCGATGAAATAAATAAATATTTCACAATAAACTGTATGCCCGTTGTCAGCTCGCAGTATTGGAATCAGATACACGGCTCTGACGCTTGCGAGGCGGAGCAGGACCTTGAAGGTCTCCAAACCATGCGTACTCTTACAAGAAATATGGCGTACATGATAAAGGCTTTCGCTCTGGCAAAGGAAAACGGACTTGCATTACCGGAGAGGGAAGCGCAGGTAAGAACGAATTTTATATAAATATCCGCTTCAAAGCAAAAACACAGGCTGTCGAAAATCGACAGCCTGTAAAATTTATGGAAAAAATTTTGTTATTGACAAGTTTTTTTGTGGCGCTGTTCCTTATCAGGAGGGCTGCTTTCCGAAGTAAGCCTGAATACCGCCGTCAACGTAAAGGATTTGTCCGTTTACGAAATTCGAGGCGGAGGAAGCGAGGAATACTGCGGGACCCGCGAGGTCCTCGGGATCGCCCCATCTTCCTGCGGGGGTCTTAGTGTCGGTTATGAAGCTGTCGAAGGGGTGCTTGGAGCCGTCTGCCTGAGGCTCACGGAGGGGCGCGGTCTGAGGAGTAGCGATATAGCCGGGGCCGATACCGTTACACTGAATGTTGTACTGACCGTACTCGGAGGCGATATTTCTGGTGAGCATTTTGAGTCCGCCCTTAGCCGACGCGTAAGCGGAAACGGTCTCACGTCCGAACTCACTCATCATAGAGCAGATGTTGATAATCTTACCGCTTTTCTGCTTTATCATAGAGGGAAGAACAGCCTTGGAAACGATAAAGGGAGCGTTCAGGTCAACGTCGATTACCTGACGGAACTCCTCTGCCTTCATCTCAATCATAGGAATTCTCTTGATGATACCCGCGTTGTTTACGAGAATGTCAACAACTCCGACCTCCTTCTCAATGGTAGCGATGAGGTTGTTTACCGCTGCCTCGTCGGTAACGTCGCAAACGTATCCGGTGGCGTCGATGCCGTCGGCGGCGTAAGAAGCGAGTCCTCTGTCAACGAACTCCTGCTTGATGTCGTTGAAAACTATCTTTGCGCCCGCTGCCGCAAGTCCCTTAGCAATAGCGTAACCGATTCCGTAGGAAGCTCCTGTGATAAGAGCGACCTTGCCGCTAAGATCAAATTTGTTTGTCATAATATTTATTCTCCTTTGAGTTTATTTTTAAAATTAAAGCAGATCCTTGGTCTCAATATGGTCCATATCGTCGAAATCCTGGTTTTCGCCGCACATAGCCCAGATGAACGAATAGTTCTTTGTGCCTACGCCGGAATGGATAGACCAGGAGGGAGAAATAACAGCCTCCTCGTTGTGCATAACGATATGTCTGGTCTGGGTAGGCTCGCCCATCATGTGGAATACCACGTCGTTCTCGCCCATATCGAAGTAGAAGTAAACCTCCATACGTCTGTCGTGAGTATGGCTGGGCATGGTGTTCCAGTTGGAGCCGGGATCAAGCTCGGTAAGACCCATAGAAAGCTGGCAGGTTTTAAGAACCGCGGGGTGAATGTACTGGTTGATAACTCTCTTGTTGCAATCCTCAACGCTTCCGAGAGGACGCTTTGCCGCCTTGGTGATGTCTATGTGAACGGTGGGGTAGGTGGTGTGCGCGGGGCAGGAGCTTACGTAGAACTTAGCGGGCTGGTTCTCGTCGCAGCTCTTGAAGGTGATATCCTTGTTTCCCATACCGACGTAGAGACCGTCGCGGGGATTGAGCTCGTACTCAACGCCGTCAACGGTAACGATACCCTTGCCGCCTATGTTGATACAGCCCATCTCGCGTCTTTCGAGGAAATACGCCGCCGCCAGCTCCTTGCCTGCCTCAAGCTTAAGAACCTGACGTACGGGCATAAGTCCCGCGGTTATGATTCTGTCGATGTGGCTGTAAACCATTCTGATGTTGTCCTTTGTGAAAAGGTTCGCGATGTGGAACTCCTCGCGAAGCCTCTCTGTTGTGTAGTGCTTAACGTCCTTTGCGTTTGCTGCCTGTCTTACTTCCATTTTACTGAAATCCTCCTTAATTATGTTACCGTATACCTCTATCTGCGAAAGCGCCGCAAACGAGAGTATCTCAGTTGCCTGTCTGAAATTAAATAAACGAATACTCTTTGTGTTCTTCTTTTCGAAGCTTATTTCCTGACCCGCAGAGTTGGCGGGATTAAGGTCTGTGTTATCGAGCGTAAACTCGCCGTGTATTACCTCTCCGTCGGAGAACTCAATGTCAATGTTCTTCCAATAGGAGTCGTGGGGGATACCTGTTATTTCATCGTGCGCGAAGTCAGCGCGCAGGAAGAAAACGAGCTTATCTATCTCCACCTCGCGTCCGAAGTCAACAGAAAATTCAATGTCATCTCTTGCGCCGCCCGCCCATGAGTGATATGGGTACACACCGTGTCCTTGGTTATTCATAACTCCGTCGATGGCGTTTCTTTCGTAGAAGCAGGGATCCTCTCGGGTTACGAAGTTAGCAGTGGCGTGAGGGAAGTATCTGGACTTACCGTGCTTATCGTGCGAGTTCAAGGCTATATTGCGGTAGCCGTATATCTCCTCGTCCTCAGGCTCTCTCACCTTTATAACGTGAGTATCGCCCTTGAACGCCTTGGGGTCGTAGCCTGCGTTAAGCTGATGAGCTGTTGGTATAACGAACTCAAAGCTTTTGTTGGGGACCCAGACGATGCTTTCGGCAAGTGTCTCATCAAGCTTTACGGCAATGTGATCGCAGCCGTCGAGGCTCACCTTTATTTTATCACCCTCGGTAAGCTCGCCTATGTAGGTGGCTTCGATGCTCATTCCCTTATATTCAGCCCTGACGGTTCCGTCCTTGCCTATGATTTTTAAGGTCAGCATTTTTCTTTCGATCATTCCTTTCTTGCGCAGATGTTCGCGTATTGGGGTAATAATCCCTTAATTTACCATTATTATAGCACATGTATTTTATTTTTTCAAGTCTTTTTTATATTTATTTAAAAATAAAATTAAATATTATTAAGCGCGACGGTTGACGAAACGGCGGAAATGTTGTATTATAAAATAGTGAAGACAGAAAAGTTAAAAGAAAAGGTAGATACATGTTGAAAAATAATGTAAGGGTAGGCATCTGTACGCTTGGGTGTCGGGTAAATCAGTACGAAAGCAGAGCGATAAGCGAATATATTGAAGCGCACGGCGCGCGGATAGCGCCGTTTGACTCGGTGTGCGACGCGTACGTTATCAATACCTGCGCCGTAACCGCCGAAAGCGAGAGAAAGAGCAGACAGATGGCAAGACGGGCGCATAAGCTTAATCCTGAGGCGATAGTCATAATGACGGGCTGCGCCTCGCAGCTTCACCCCGAAACAGCGGCAGGTCTGCCGGGCGTCCGCTATGTCGGGGGGAATGCCTCCAAGCTTGACGCCGCGCGCTACGCGCTAAGTCTTATCGGAAGTGAAACGGGTAAGCCCGTAATAGCCGATATGACGATAGGACACGAATACGAGAGCTATTCCGTAAGAACTCCCGACCACACCCGAGCTTACGTCAAAATAGAGGACGGCTGCGAAGGTAAATGCGCCTACTGTGTTATTCCGAGGGTGCGCGGACCGGTGCGCTCAAAGGCGCCTGATGACGTCATTTCCGAGGTTGAGGCTCTTGCGAAAATAGGATACAGGGAAATTGTTTTAACGGGAATTGAGACCTGTTCTTATCAGTACGGACTGACCGATATTATTAAAAGAGTATCCGAGATAGAGGGAATAGAGCATATAAGGCTTGGCTCGGTGAACCCCGGATTTATAAATAAGCGCTTCACGGACGAGATAAAGGGTCTGTCTAAATTCTGTCCGCATTTCCATCTTTCCCTGCAAAGCTTCTGCGACAGAACCCTTAACGCTATGCGCCGACGTTACAATACAAAAATGATATTTGAAAACTGCGAGTATCTGCGTAAGAATATCAAAAACGTATGCTTTACCGCCGATATGATATGCGGCTTTCCCGGTGAGACGGACGGGGATTTTTCGGAAACCAAAGCCAATACCGAAAGGCTTGGTCTGCTGTTCGCGCATATTTTCCCGTACTCCGACAGACCCGGCACAGAGGCGTCGCTTATGCCCGATAAGGTCGATGAGGCGGTGAAAACCGCAAGATGCGCCTCGCTCCGAGCCGCCGTGAGCGAGAGCAGGGAAGGGATAATTTCTACATTTATAAAGAATGGAACGCCGTTTTCCGTGCTGGTGGAGACGGAGAAGGACGGATATCTTTACGGTCATACGGAAAACTTCATCGAGGTGAAGGTATGCGGAGGTGATTTTACCGAGTCCTTAGTCGGAAATATCATTTCTGTTAAACTGACTAAAATTGAAAAAAACGGCGAAGATTTTGTTGTGTATGCATACAAAATGTAGCATTGACATAATTTGTTAAACAAAAATCCATCTTTCCGAAACAAACTTATACTAAAATGGTTATGTTGAGTATAAGAAAAAGTTATAGAGACCCCAAAGACGTCTGGGTCTCGGAAAGAAGGAAAAATTATGTTAACAGCTTCAGAAGTATTACAGCTTATCCAAAGCCTCATTTGGCTGCTTGCGGGCGTCGGCGTATTTATCGTCGGCATGAACTTTATGGGGGACGCGCTTGAAAAGAGCGCGGGCAGCGGAATGAAGAAAATGCTTGAAAAGATAAGCAATAACCGTTTTTCAGGCGTAGGCATAGGCGCGGGCGTTACGGCGATAATTCAAAGCTCGTCGGCGACCTCAGTTATGGTCATAGGTCTTGTTAACGCGGGAGTTATGACGCTTATGCAAGCGACGCCCATCATAATGGGAGCCAATATCGGTACGACCATTACGGGCGTTCTTGTAGCGCTTAAAAACGATATATTCAATATGATAATGTACCTCCTTGCGTTCGCGGGAGTTATGATGAGCTTCTTTAAGGACGAGAGGGTAAAGATAGCGGGTAACCTTTGCTCAGGACTCGGTCTTATTTTCGTAGGACTTGAGGTAATGAGCAGCGACCAGGCATTTGGGAACGAGCTTGTGGAAAGGCTTTTTACGGAGATTTTCAAAAATGTCAATTTCCCGCTGCTTCTCATTTTAGTCGGTATAATCTTTACCGCGTTTATCCAAAGCTCCTCCGCCGCCACGGGTGTCGTTATCACAATGGTCGGTACGGGAGTGCTTCCGCTTGATTTGGCGTTATTTATAGTTTTGGGAGCGAATATCGGTACCTGTGTAACGGCTCTGCTCGCTTCAGTCGGAGCAAACGTAAACTCAAAGAGAGTCGCGCTTATTCACTTTACCTTTAACGTTATAGGTACGGTGCTGTTTACAACGCTTATCTGGATATTCAAGGACGCGGCTGTCAATCTGTTGGTTTCGGTTTTCCCCGGTAACGACCCGATGTCGCTTCAAATGAGGGTTTCCTTATTCCACGTTGTATTCAACGTAACGACAACGGCAGCGCTTCTGCCCTTTACGAAGTACCTTGTCAAATATTCAACGCTGGTTATCAAGGATAAGAAGGTAGAGGAGAAGCACAATCTGCTTGACCGTCTGCTTATCGCCACTCCCGCGGCCGCAATCCAGCAGTGCCGCGCTGTAACCTCTAAAATGGCGGAAACATCGCTTTCGTCAATTAAATCGGCATTCTCGCTTCTTACCGATTATGACGATAAGGTGGAGAAAAAGGTGCGTGAGGACGAGAACACTGTCGATATATACGAGGACGAGCTTGGCTCTTATCTCCTTGAGCTTTCCGCGCAGGATATGAGCGCAAGGGATAGCGTAGAGGTAACGAAGATACTTCACCTTATAAGCGACCTTGAGCGTCTTTCCGACCACGCCGTCAATATCGCGGAATCCGCCCGTGAAATGCATCAGAAGAAGCTTGCTTTCTCGCCCGCCGCATATTCCGAGGTATCGGTTCTTATCGATGCCGTAAACGAGATTCTCGATTACGCTTTCCATAGCTTTAAATATAACAGCATCGAGACCGCGGACAAGGTAGAGCCGCTGGAGGAGGTCATTGACAGACTTCAGGCTCAGATTAAGCTCCGTCATATCAACCGTCTGAAAAATAACGAGTGTACGATTGAGCTTGGATTTATTCTCACCGACCTGCTTACTGATATTGAGCGTATAGCTGATCATTGCTCCAATATCGCAGGCTGCGTTATCGAGATAGCGCATAACAGTCTTGGAATGCACAGCTATACCCAGAGTCTTAAGAGCGGTAACGCCGATTACGATAAGGCTGTAAGGGATTACGGAGAGAAGTACGTTCTTCCCGTAGAGGCGTAAATTCATAATAAAAAATAGCTTAGTCAAAAAAATGTGGCTAAGCTATTTTTGTGTTTACTGCGAGTTAAATTTATGTTAATACATTGGAAAAATAAAAATGGTAAAATGTCTTTGATTTTTCAAAAAGCAATAAGGAAGTGTGATTTATGACAGCATTTGACGTTCTTTCACTGCTGTGCGGTCTGGCTCTGTTCCTTTATGGAATGGGAGTTATGGGCGACGCGCTCAAAAAAAGCGCGGGAAGAAAGCTGAAAACCATTCTCGGAAACCTCACGTCAAACAAATTCAAGGGCTTTTTGCTCGGTCTCGGAGTAACCGCGATAATCCAGAGCTCGTCGGCAACGACGGTTATGGTGGTCGGCTTCGTTACCTCGGGCACGATGGTGCTTTCGCAGGCAATCGGAGTTATAATGGGCGCAAACGTCGGTACGGCAGTTACCGCATGGCTTACGGCGCTTAACAGTATTCCCGGCGGAAGCGACGCTATGAGCTGGACAAACTGGCTAAAGCCTGACGCTTGGATGCCTATTCTTGCCGTTATCGGTATCGGTCTTATTATGTTTGCCAAAAGCGGCAAAAAGCAGGACGTAGGTACTATACTGATGGGCTTTGCGGTCCTGATGATAGGTATGGACCTTATGTCAGGCGCTGTAAGCGGACTTAAAAACGACGAGGGCTTCAAGAGCATACTTACTATGTTCAGTAACCCTATTCTCGGTGTTCTTGCGGGTACGGCGCTTACCGCTATCGTTCAGTCGTCAAGCGCCTCTGTCGGTATCCTTCAGGCGCTTTCGAGTACGGGAGCTATAAGCGTTTCGGCGGCTATGCCGATTATTATGGGTCAGAATATCGGTACCTGCGTAACGGCGCTTATTTCTTCCGTAAGCGCAAACAAAAACGGCAAGCGCGCCGCTTTCGTTCACCTTTATTTTAACATCATAGGCGTTGTTCTATGGCTCGGACTTTATTATCTTATCGGTTGGATAGTTTCTATGGCGAGCGCCTTCGAGGTGTTTGGCTGGGCGTCCTCTACGATGGTTGACGGCTGGTGGATTGCCGGTATTCATACCGTATTTAAGATTTTCTCCGTCCTTATAATGTTCCCGTTCACTAAGCTTCTTGAAAAGCTCGCCTGCATGACAGTTAAGGGCGACGATAAGAAGGGCGACGAGTTTACCGATATGCTGGACGACCGTCTCCTTGCTACTCCTACCGTCGCTATCGACAGATCCCGTACCGTTACCTGCCGTATGGCGGAGATATCCGTTGACGCAATGGATAAGGCTATAAAAATGCTGGATAATTATGACGGTAAGATGTGTCAGGAAATAAGGGAGGCTGAGGATAAGGCGGATATATACGAGGACGTACTCGGTTCGTATCTTGTCAAGCTTTCGTCTAAGGATATGAGCGAGTCGGACAGCCACGAGGTAACTAAGCTTCTTCATATGATAGGCGACTTTGAGCGCATTTCAGACCACTCGGTAAACATTATTGAGAGCGCTGAGGAGATAAAGGACAAGGAAATCCACTTCTCCGATACTGCGGTAAAGGAGCTTGACGTGCTTTACAGGGCGGTCTCCGAGATTATGCTTATTACCAAGGAGGCCTTCACAGAAAACGATATTATTAAGGCAAACAGCGTTGAGCCTCTTGAACAGGTTGTTGATCAACTCAAGGAGCAGATAAAGCATAATCACACGATAAGACTTCAAAAGAGCGAATGCAGTATAGAGCTTGGATTTATACTCGCGGATATTCTTACCAATCTTGAAAGAGTAGCGGACCATTGCTCGAACATTGCCGGCTGTCTTATTGAAATGTCCCGACACGATTCTCTTGACCTTCATAACTATTTAAGCGAGGTCAGGGCAAGCGATAAGGACTATGCGGATATGTACGATAAATACATGAAAAAGTACGCGCTTTGATAAGCTAAGCACAGGCTGTCGCATTTTGCGACAGCCTGTCTTTGTTCCTATATCAAAAACGCATAAGGCAATGCCGAGAAAAAATATTAAGAAAAACGAAAAAAGTGAAAAAACCTCTTGATAAATACGGAAAATTGTGGTAACATAATAGATGTATGAATTTAAGCGAAATGCTGAAAGTAAGAAAGGAAATTATACTATGACCTACAACAAGAAGACCATCGAAGACGTAAGCGTAGCAGGTAAGAAGGTTATCGCCAGATGCGATTTCAACGTTCCTATGAAGGACGGCGTTATCACCGACGACAAGAGAATAGTCGGCGCTATGCCCACCATCAAGTACCTCGTTGACAACGGCGCCGCCGTTATCCTCTGCTCTCATATGGGACGTCCCCATAACATCTTCAACGAGAAGCTTAAGCTTGACAAGAAGGAAAAGAAGAAGATTGAGGCTCTTCCCGAGGAGGAGCAGGCTGCCGCTACTGCCGCTGCTCTTGAAAAGGCTAAGGGTGATATAAAGAAGCTTTCTCTCGCTCCCGTAGCTAAGAGAATTTCCGAGCTTCTCGGCAAGGAGGTCATTATGGCTTCCGACGTTATCGGAGAGGATGCTATGGCTAAGGCCGCCGCTCTTAAATCCGGCGAGGTAATGCTTCTCGAAAACGTCCGCTTCCACGAGGAGGAGGAGAAGAACGACGAGGCGTTCGCTAAGAAGCTCGCTTCTATGGCTGACATTTACGTAAACGACGCATTCGGTACCGCGCACAGAGCTCACGCTACTACCGCCGGTATCGCTCAGTACTGCCCTGAGATGCCCGCAGTTTGTGGTTACCTCATTCAGAAGGAGATTTCCGTTATGGGCGGCGCTCTTTCCGATCCTAAGCGTCCCTTCGTTGCTATCCTCGGCGGCGCTAAGGTTTCAGATAAGATAGGCGTTATCAAGAACCTTATAGACAAGGTTGACACTCTTATCATCGGCGGCGGTATGGCTTACACCTTCTTCAAGGCTCAGGGTAAGAATATCGGTACCTCTATCTGCGAGGCTGACAAGCTTGACCTTGCAAACGAGCTTCTCGCTAAGGCGCAGGCTAAGGGTGTAAACTTCCTTCTCCCCGTAGACAACGTTATCGCAAACGCATATGCTGAGGACGCTGAGTGCAAGCCCTGTGATTCCGATAACATTCCTGACGGCTGGATGGGACTTGATATCGGCGCAAAGACCACCGCTATCTACGCTGATGCCGTAAAGAATGCCGGAACTGTTGTCTGGAACGGACCTATGGGCGTTTCCGAGTGGGAGAACTTCGCTAACGGAACCCGTGGCGTTGCTAAGGCTCTTGCTGAGAGCGGCGCTATCACCATAATCGGCGGCGGCGACTCCGCTGCGGCTGTTGAGACTCTCGGCTACGCTGACAAGATGACTCACGTTTCTACCGGCGGCGGAGCTTCTCTTGAATTCCTTGAGGGGCTTGAGCTTCCCGGTATCGCCTGCCTCAACAACAAATAATTGCTCCAATACTTCGTTTCATCCTCGAAAGCGGCTTGACTTACGTCAAGTAAGCCTTCGCCTTGCTTTCATCGTCGCGCCTCGTCTTGAAGCATTCTTTGCCGTTGAGGTGCCTGATTTGAACTCTGCGGGCAAAATAGAGACCGCTTTATCTGCGGCGAGCAGTGTGAAGGTCGCTAAGTTAAGGTATTGTGTAAATTTATGGCAATTAAAAATCAGCCGTAAAGATCCTTCCCTTTGGGGAAGGGGGGACCGTTTTTGCTGTGCGAAAACGGTGGATGAGGCACACTAAGCTACGAAATAAATAAAATAATCATTTAAGGAAGACAAATATAATGGCAAGAAGAAAAGTAATTGCTGGAAACTGGAAAATGAATATGACGCCCTCTCAGGCTAAGGCCTTCATCGAGGAGCTTTATCCCTGTGTTAAGGGCAAGCACGGCTGCGATATCGTGGTTTGTGTTCCCGCTATTAATATTCCTGCGGTAGTTAAGGCTACGGCGGGCACCTGCATAAAGGTTGGCGCTCAGAACGTTCACTTCGCTAAAAGCGGAGCGTTCACCGGCGAGATATCCGCTGATATGCTTGTTGACGCGGGAGTTAAATACGTGGTTATCGGACACTCCGAGCGCCGTCAGTATTTCGCTGAGACCGACGAGACCGTAAACGCGAGAACCAAGGCGGCTCTTGACGCGGGTCTTAAAGCTATCATCTGCGTAGGCGAGCTTCTCTCCGAGCGTGAGCAGGGAATAACCGAGGAGGTCGTCGCAAAGCAGACCAAGCTTGCGCTTCTCGACGTAACCGAGGAGCAGATGAAGAACGTTATCATTGCTTACGAGCCCGTATGGGCTATCGGTACGGGCAAGACCGCTACCGCTGAGCAGGCTGACGAGGTTTGCGGATTTATCAGAAGCGTTATCGCAAAGAAGTACGGCAAGGCGATAGCTAACGCTACCGCTATTCAGTACGGCGGTTCTATGAACGCAAAGAACGCGGCAGAACTTCTCGCGATGCCCAACATTGACGGCGGACTTATCGGCGGCGCGTCTCTCAAGGCTCCCGATTTCACCGTTATCGTTGAGGCTGCGCAGTAAGTCTGTTCGTAAGGACACTGCACGTCTAAGCTTGCCAATTCGGGCAAGCGAAAATATCACTGAATACGCATTTACAAAAAAAGAGGACGAGGAGTTTTAAACACTCTTCGTCCTTTTTCTATCGGTAGGTACCGTATTCTGTTGAATTTTAAAAATGTATAAACAGTTATCCTTTAAACCTATATCCCTTGATAAAGTCCGTCGTTTATATATTTTTCGATTGCTTGCTTTATCTCGCCAAGATCCTCCCGGTAGGTAATTCCGTACCATTTGTCAGTGTTCTTATAGACCTTGACGGTTGCCTTACCGCTGTTTACGGCGTTTGAAATCACAAGCGGAATTAAGAATTCGTCCTTCATAAGATCTGCGCTCACAAGGAATTTTTCATATTCCTCGGTGAGTATATCAAAAATATCGGGCGTAAGACCCCAGAGATTCATGGAAACGGGAGTTTCGGGTGGCAGTGATGTCTGTTTGCCGTCAAATAAGCACGAGCCGTCAGAGCTTATCTTGGTTACCTCGGTAAGCTTCTTTAAAAAACCGTTTTCGGTTTGGCAAACACCTCTTGAAACAGTTCCGTTTTTGCTTAACGTGTTTCCAAGACTGTACGCTGTCATTGCGTACTCGCCTTTTTTGGCTTTGGTCAGGTGATTTTGTATTTCAAAAAACGCATTGCTTCCGTAATAATCATCGGCGTTTATTATAGCGAAGGGGAAATTTATTACGTCCTTGCAGCAGAGGATGGCGTGCGCGGTACCGAAGGGCTTGGTTCTTCCCTCAGGGAGACAGTCTGTTGCCTGAAATACGTATTCAACGTCGATGGATTTTGATATTCTGTCGCCGACTAAGCTCCTAAAGTCCTGCTCCATATCGTTACGGATAACAAATATTACCTTGTCAAATCCGGCTTTTTTAGCATCGTATACTGAAAAGTCGAGAATACATTTTCCGTCAGGGGTTATCGGCTCAGCTTGCTTTAAGCCGCCAAAACGGCTTCCCATTCCCGCCGCCATAACTACGAGCGCGGTTCTGTGTCTTGTGTCCATAGGATATATTCCTTTCATTGATAAAGTTATGTAAGCTATTGACTTTTCTATATGTCGGTGTTATAATTAACGTACTAATATTTTACCACATAAAAAAACATATGTATATACGTTTTTTTATAGTCCATCTATAAAATCTTATACATCCGTTTTTACGGAAAGGGGAGATAAGCGTTGAGTTATATGTTGAAGGATACGCTTTCGGTAAACGAGCTGATAACAATGTCAAAGCAGAAATTCAGCGGGGGGTACTTCTTTAAAGGCGAGAGCCACCCGTTTTACGAGGCGGTATGCGTGCTTAAAGGCAGAGTAGGTATAACCGCGGGGAAAAGGGTATACGTGCTGACGCCGGGACAGATGATGCTTCACCGTCCCGGAGAGATTCACGCTATATGGGAGGAGGGAGCGAGCAAGCCCGAATCAGTTATTTTTTCATTTTCAGCGGCGCCGTTCCCAAATTTTAAAGGGTGCGTTTACGAGATTTCTTCTAAGCTTATGAAGGAAATCAAGGAAATATACGATGAGGCTAACAGAGTTTTTGACATACGGAATTTCCCCGAAGCTTCACATGAGAGATTTTATGGCGGTAACGGAAAAACGATGCTTTCTGACGGCATAATTGTAAGCGGAATAAAGGAAGGAATGGACGCAGCCGCTTGCAGATTCGGTAAAAGGTTGGAGATATTTCTTTTAAACGCGATTGAAGCTATTTCCGAGGAAGCTCCCGAATACGTGGGAAAGGGAAGCGAGAACTATACGAGGATTCTTTCGGTAATGGAGGACAATATCGAAAAAAATCTTAATGCTACCGCGCTTGCCAAGCTGTGCGGAATGAGCGTTCCGACGCTTGAAAAAACCGTGTTCCGTTATCTTCACAGCGGAGCGATGGCGTATTATAACGTTCTCCGTATGGGCAAGGCGTTTTCAATGCTTACATCGGGAAAAAGCGTAAAGGAAACGGCGTTTACTCTTGGGTACGCAAATCAAAATTATTTCAGCGCCTGCTTTAAAAAGCGCTACGGCTTTCCGCCGTCAGATGTAAAAAAGCGTACAATATAAATAAATGACAGCGGTTGGCAATATGGCACGGAGAGGGCTTTTTAAATTGTTAAACAGACAAAATTTTATGCGTACAGTATGTTAAAAGGAATAACTAAAAACAAAAATGCCGAAAGCGAAATGCTTTCGGCGTTTTTTGCGATTCCTTAAATTAAGCAAGCTTGTTGAGCTTGAACTGGAAACGGCTGGTCTTTCTCGCAGCCTTGTTCTTGGAAATAATTCCGTGGGCGGCAGCCTGGTCGAGCTTCTTGCATGCGTACTTGAATGCTTCCTGCGCGGTAGCCTTGTCGCCATTTGCCAAAGCAGCCTCGAACTTCTTTATAGCCGTCTTGAGAATTGTCTTCTCGATTTTGTTGCGCATTGTCTTGGTCTCAATAACCTTAACGCGCTTCTTAGCGGATTTAATGTTAGGCATTTTTCGTACCTCCTTCGAATATGATGGGAATCTTCACTTTGGTATTATAGCACACCTTGATGATAAAATCAATAGTTTTTGCAAAAAAAGTTTAAAAAATATTTTTTTCTTACAAAATGTAAATAAATTGTAAATTCGAAAATTGTTGGTAAAAAATGACTTGACATTATATAAATAGTATGATAGAATGTACGCTGATATAGTAAGCGGTAAGCTTACTTCGGAAGGACCTCCGTTGAGGGAAGGAACTTCGGAAAAGGCGGAAAACGTATATTTTTTCGGCATAAACGCAGCGCAGCTTATAATTCGGCAGTAACCAGCTTGCCGTGGGGGTGGCGTGGGCGCGGCTTATAATTCGGCAGTAACCAGCTTGCCGTAGGGGTAGCGCGTAAGAAAGGGTATTCGGCTTTTTGTTTTTTGCGATGACTCTGACCGCTCATGGCGGTCTATTAATTTTTTATACCGATTCTGCTAAAAAACGGCATAATTCGGCGTTTTTTGCAGAAAAAACAGGAGAGGAAATTTATGGTCAAGGAACAAAGGCTCAGTAATAAAATCGTCCGCCAGAGCTTTGCTAAAATAGACGAAGCGCTGGATATGCCGAACCTTATCGACGTTCAGAAAAAATCATATCAGTGGTTTCTGGAAGAAGGTCTTCAAGAGGTCCTGCGCGACGTTTCTCCTATCATCGACCACTCGGGTAATCTTTGCATAGAGTTCGTGGATTTCACGATAGACCCTACGCCAAAGTATCCCGTAGAGGAGTGTAAGGACAGAGACGTAAACTACGCAGCTGCGCTCAGAGTTAAGGTTCGTCTTCAGAATAAATTAACGGGTGAGGTATCCGAAAAGCCCATATTTATGGGTGATTTCCCGCTTATGACCGATAACGGAACCTTCGTTATCAACGGTGCGGAGAGAGTAATAGTATCTCAGATAGTCCGTTCTCCCGGCGTTTATTACGCAATGGAGATGGATAAAAGCGGCAAGAAGCTCTTCACCGCCACGGTTATTCCTTACAGAGGAGCGTGGCTTGAGTATTCTACCGATATAAACGACGTTTTCTACGTAAATATCGATAAGAACCGCAAGGTTCCCGTAACGGTGCTTATCCGCGCGCTCGGAGTTGGCTCTGACGACGAGATAAGAGAGATGTTCGGCGACAGCGCCAGAATCAACGCCACCATCAATAAGGACGGTATGACAGCGGCGGCAGCGGCGAACAAGACCACCCCAAGCGACGAGGCTCTCAAGGAAATATATACCAAGCTCCGTCCCGGCGAGCCGCCCACAGTTGAAAGCGCTCAGGTGCTTATAGGCAGAATGTTCTTCGAGCCTAAGGCTTATGACCTCGCTCCCGTCGGACGTTATAAGTTCGATAAGAAGCTCGGTCTTGCCAACCGCCTCGCAGACAAGGTGGTTGCCCGCGATGTCGTTTCGGCAGTTACGGGTGAGATACTCGCAAGCGCCGGTGATTATATCAGCGCTGAAAAGGCTGCCGAGATTGAAGCAAACGGAGCTTTTGAGGCGTACGTAAGCTACGGAAATAACGAGGAGTACAGAATATTTACCAACGGAATGGTTTACCCGTCCGTTCTCGGTCTTGACTTATCCGACATCGGCGTAACCGGTAAGGTGCGTTACGATGAGATCACGAGGATCATGGAGGAAGCGGGAGGAGATATCGACGAGGTAAAGAGACTCGCTTATGAGAGAATGGGCGCGCTCGTTCCCAAGCACATAACCAAGGACGATATTTTCTGCTCCATTAACTATCTGCTCGGTCTCCCGATGGAGATTGGAAGCATAGACGATATTGACCACCTCGGAAACCGCCGTCTCCGCTGCGTAGGAGAGCTTCTCCAGAACCAGATGAGAATAGGCTTCTCAAGAATGGACAAGATCGTCAAGGAAAAGATGAGCACGCAGGATATGGAGAACCTCACTCCTGAGAACGTTATCAATATACGTCCCGTCGTTACCGCTATCCGCGAGTTCTTCGGCTCATCTCCGCTTTCGCAGTTCATGGATCAGAACAATCCCCTTGCGGAGCTTACCCACAAGCGCCGTCTTTCAGCGCTTGGCCCGGGCGGTCTTTCCAGAGACCGCGCATCCTTCGAGGTTCGTGATGTTCACTATACTCACTACGGACGTATTTGTCCTATCGAGACTCCCGAAGGACCTAATATAGGACTTATCTGTTATCTTTCCACCTACGCCAAGATAAACGAGTACGGCTTTATCGAGGCTCCCTACCGTAAGCTCGAAAAGACCGAGGACGGCAGAGTAAGAGTTACCGACGAGGTCGTCTATATGACGGCGGATATGGAGGATAACTACGTTATCGCTCAGGCTAATACGCCCGTTGACGCGGACGGTTACTTCGTAGAGAAGAGAGCTACCGGCCGTGAGCGCTCCGAAATAGTTGAGATGGAAGCCGAAATGTTCGACTATATGGACGTTTCTCCTAAGATGGTCGTTTCGGTTGCCACATCTATGATACCCTTCCTTGAAAACGATGACAACGCCCGTGCGCTCATGGGATCAAACATGCAGAAGCAGGCGGTTCCGCTTATGGTTACCGAAAGCCCGATAGTCGCTACGGGTATGGAGTACAAGGCGGCTGTTGACTCCGGCGTAGTCGTATGCGCCAGAAACAGCGGTACAGTTGAAAAGGTAAGCGCGGACGAGATCGTTGTAAGAAATAAGAACGGTCAGAAGGACGTTTATGAGCTTATCAAGTTCAAGAGAAGCAACCAGGGTACCTGTGTAAATCAGAGACCTATCGTTAACGTTGGCGACGAGGTAGCCGAGGGCGAGGTAATCGCGGACGGTCCCGCAACCTCCAACGGTGAAATTTCTCTCGGTAAGAACGCCCTTATCGGATTCCTTACCTGGGAGGGTTATAACTACGAGGACGCCGTTCTTCTTAACGAAAAGCTCGTAAGAAACGACGTATATACCTCTATTCATATTGAAGAGTATTCCTGCGAGGCGCGTAACACCAAGCTTGGCGACGAGGAGATAACCCGTGAAATCAATAACGTCGGTGAGGACGCTCTTAAAGACCTCAACGCCGAGGGTATTGTCCGCAAGGGTACCGAGGTACACGCAAACGATATTCTCGTCGGTAAAATTACTCCTAAGGGAGATACCGAGCTTACCCCCGAGGAGAGACTTCTCCGCGCCATATTTGGCGAGAAGGCAAGAGAAACCAGAGATACCTCTCTCAGACTTCCTCACGGCGAGTCGGGTATAGTCGTTGACGTTAAGGTATTCTCACGCGATAACTCCGATGAGCTTCCTCCCGGAGTAAACAAGGTAGTAAGAGTTTATATAGCGCAGAAGCGTAAGATATCCGTCGGAGATAAGATGGCGGGACGCCACGGTAACAAGGGTGTTGTTTCGAGAATTCTTCCTCCTGAGGATATGCCGTTCCTCGCTGACGGTACTCCCCTTGATATAGTTCTTAATCCCCTCGGCGTTCCTTCCCGAATGAACATCGGTCAGGTTCTTGAGATGCATCTCGGAATCAGCGCCAGACGTCTCGGCTGGAAGGTTATGACTCCCGTTTTCGACGGCGCCAAGGAGCAGGATATTACCGACTGTATCGTTAAGTCCGGTCTTTACCGCGACCTCCTTCCCACCGATGACATCTACTGCGACGTTGTTTCGGGTGATGACTATCAGGCGGCGGCAAAGGAAAAGAACGACGAAAAGAGAGAAAAGAAGCTCGCTCAGCTCGTTTCAGACGCTCAGAAGCTTAAATATCTTTTCAAGACTGAAAAGTCCGTGCATAGCGGAAGCGCTCTCCCCGTAGTAGTCAAGGATGAGAACGGAGTTCCGAGAGTTACCGCGCTTACGGCAGAGGAGAGAGCAAGCGCTGAGGTTCTCCTCGGACTCATGGCTAAGGGCTGCTTAAAGACCTTTACCTCCAAGACTCTTTACAGAGAGGTAACCGACGAGGTAACAGGTAATAAGAGTATAGTTGCTCTTACCGATGACGAAAAGAGCTCTCCCGAATATATTTCTCAGCTTAAGGGAAGCAGCTTGCTTAAATTCGCTGACGGTAAGTCCGTTCTTTACGACGGAAGAACCGGTATGCCCTTTGACCATGCGGCGACTGTCGGAGTTATGTATTACCTTAAGCTTCACCATCTTGTTGACGATAAGATCCACGCAAGAGCGACAGGACCTTACTCTCTGGTTACGCAGCAGCCTCTCGGCGGTAAAGCCCAGTTCGGCGGCCAGCGCTTCGGAGAGATGGAGGTTTGGGCGCTTGAGGCGTACGGAGCCGCTTACACGCTTCAGGAGATACTTACCGTTAAGAGTGATGACGTAAACGGACGTACCAAGACATTCGAGGCTATCGTAAAGGGTCAGAATATCCCAACGCCGGGTATTCCCGAATCCTTTAAGGTTCTTGTTAAAGAGCTCCAGGCGCTTGGACTTGACGTAAGAGTTCAGGACCCTGACGGAGCAGACGTTGAGCTTTCCTCACTTGCTGAGGTTGAGCTTGAGCACGCGGACCGCGTTTCCTACTTCACCGAGGAGGAGATAGGCAGAAGCGTAGCTGAGCAGAACGAGTTGTTTGGAAACGGAATGAGCGAAATCAATCTTGAGGATGATGGCTACGTAAGCTATGAAGACGATGAGATTGATGAGGAAGAAGAGGTCTATGAGGACGAAGCCGATCTTGAAGGCGACGACTTCTGATGAATTCTTTAACGGTTCAGAATTTAACAAGTACGAATTTAGACGCCGCGTATAAAACGGCGATGGAGGCTTATAAATAAATGGAACGAAATGTTTTTGATTCGATCAAAATAGGACTTGCTTCTCCCGAGATGATAAGAGAGTGGTCTTTCGGCGAGGTCAAAAAGCCCGAGACCATAAACTACCGTACGCTTAAGGCTGAGCGCGACGGTCTGTTCTGCGAGAGGATATTCGGTCCTACCAAGGACTACGAATGCTTCTGCGGAAGATACAAGAGAACCCGTAACAACGGAAAGAAGTGCGAAAAGTGCGGAGTTGAGGTAACCTCAAAGAAGGTTCGCCGCGAGCGTATGGGACACATAGAGCTTGCAGCTCCCGTGTCGCACATCTGGTACTTCAAAAACGTGCCCTCGCGTATAGCGACTCTCCTTGATATCACTCCGAGACAGCTTGAAAAGGTACTCTATTTTATCGAGAATATAGTAACCGATCCCGGAACTACACCGCTTATGCAGAATCAGATACTGACTGACGCGGAGTACAGGGAATATTACAACAAGTACCAAAACGACTTTGAGGTCGGAATGGGCGCTGAGGCGATAAAGAAGCTTCTTCAGAAGCTCGATCTTGACGAGCTTTCCGTAAAGCTTCGCGCTGAGCTTGAGACCGCCTCCGGTCAGAAAAAGACCAAAATAATCAAGAGACTTACCATAGTTGAGGCATTCCGTATGTCCAATAACAAGCCCGAGTGGATGATACTCGACGTGCTTCCCGTTATTCCTCCGGATATCAGACCTATGGTACAGCTCGACGGCGGAAGATACGCTTCCTCCGATATAAACGATTTATACAGACGCGTTATCAACAGAAATAACCGTCTTTACCGTCTGCTTGAGCTGAACGCTCCCAGCATAATTGTAAAGAACGAAAAGAGAATGCTTCAGGAGGCTGTCGACGCGCTGTTCGATAACGGTCAGCGCGGAAAGAGCGTAACAGGACCCTCCAACCGTCCTCTTAAATCGCTTTCCGATATGCTTAAAGGTAAGCAGGGACGCTTCCGTCAGAACCTTCTCGGTAAGCGTGTTGACTATTCGGGACGTTCGGTTATCGTCGTAGGACCTGAGCTTAAAATATATCAGTGCGGTCTTCCTAAGGAGATGGCGCTGGAGCTGTTCAAGCCCTTTGTTATGAAGAGACTCGTTGAGTCTCAGAAGGCGTCCAACATCAAGGACGCGAAGAAGAAGGTCGAGAAGGTAACGCCTGAGGTATGGGACGCGCTTGAAATAGTAATTAAGGAGCATCCCGTTCTTCTTAACAGAGCTCCTACGCTTCACCGTCTTTCCGTTCAGGCATTCGAGCCTATTCTCGTTGAGGGTAGAGCTATAAAGCTTCATCCTCTCGTATGTACGGCGTTCAACGCGGACTTCGACGGCGACCAGATGCCTGTTCACGTGCCGCTTTCCGCTGAGGCGCAGGCGGAGTCCAGATTCCTTATGCTTTCCGCTAACAACCTTCTTAAGCCCGCTGACGGACGCGCGGTTTCCGTTCCTTCTCAGGATATGGTTCTCGGCTCCTTCTACCTTACCATTGATAAGGCAGGCGAGCCCGGTGAAGGAAACGTTTACCGTGATTTCGACGAGGCTATGATGGCTTACGAGAACGGCGAGCTTGGACTTCACGCTCCCATTAAGGTTCGTGTTACCAAGGAAATAGACGGCAAGCAGGTAAGCGGACTTATAGACGCTACCCTTGGACGTATGATATTCAACAAGCCTATTCCTCAGGACCTTGGCTTTGTTGACAGAACCAAGCCCGAAAATCTCTTGAAGCTTGAAGTGGACTGCACCGTAGGCAAGAAGATGCTCGGTAAGATAGTTGATAACTGCATAAAGAAGCACGCGATATCCGAGACGGCTCAGGTTCTTGACGCCATCAAGGCTCAGGGCTTCAAGTATTCTACCCGAAGCGGTATATCCATTTCGTACGCGGACGTTACGATTCCAGAGGAGAAGTATACTCTTATCGAGGAAGCCGAAAAGATGGTCGACAAGGTCAGAGAGGCTTACGAGGACGGTATGCTTACCGAGGAGGAGCGTTACAAGAACGTTATCAAGATTTGGGAAAAGACCACAAGCGACGTCGTTTCGGCTCTGCAGAAGCGCTTCGATAAGTATAACTCCATCAAGATGATGAGTGATTCCGGAGCGAGAGGTAGTATGACCCAGATGCGTCAGCTCGCAGGTATGCGCGGACTTATGTTCAAGGCTTCGGGTGAAACCATGGAGCTTCCTATCAAGTCTAACTTCCGTGAAGGACTTAAAATACTTGAGTACTTCATAGCAGCCCGTGGAGCGCGTAAATCGCTTTCCGATACGGCTCTCCGTACGGCAGACTCGGGTTATCTTACCCGCCGTCTTGTTGACGTTTCTCAGGACGTTATTATTCGTCAGGAGGACTGCGGAACACAGAGAGGCGCTTACGTTTACACCATTAAGGACGGTAACGACGAGATCGAGCCGCTGTCCGAGAGACTTCTCGGCAGATACACCCAGGGCGACGTCGTGGACGAAAAGACCGGAGAGGTCCTTGTTCCCGACAATACTCTTATGGGTGAAAGCGAGATTAAGAAGATTATCGGCGCCGGTATTGAAAAGGTATATATCAGAAGTATTCTCGAATGTGAGGCTCTGCACGGAGTATGCGCTCACTGTTACGGCTCCGACCTTGCTTCCGGTAAGAAGGTCAACATCGGTGAGGCAGTCGGTATCATTGCGGCTCAGTCCATCGGTGAGCCCGGTACACAGCTTACCATGCGTACCTTCCATACGGGAGGAGTCGCGGGCTCTAACATCACAAACGGTCTTCCCCGTGTTGAGGAGCTGTTTGAGTCCAGAAGACCCAAGAGAACCGCTATCATATCCGAGGCAGAGGGTAAGGTTGAAATTTCCGAGGTCAAGCGTACTCGCAGTGTAAGCATTGTAAATGCCGATAACGAGAGACTCGCAAGCTACAATATTCCTTATAACAGCAGAATTATCGTAAACGACGGCGATATGATAAAGAAGGGCGCTCCCATAACCGAGGGAAGCCTTGCTCCCGCCGATATTATGAGAATAAGCGGCGTTGACGCGGTTTACGATTATATCATCACCGAGGTTCAGAAGGTATACCGCAGTCAGTCTGTTGACATCAACGACAAGCACGTCGAGGTTATTGCCCGTCAGATGACCAGAAAGCTCTACGTAGAGGATGCCGGAAGCAGTAATCTTATGCAGGGCAGCATGGTTGATAAGTCTGAGTTTAAGATTGAATGCGATAAGCTTAACGCCCGTATAGACGCCGGCGAGGAGGGTATCACCCTTCCCAGAGGCTCAGTCGTGCTTCTCGGTATCACTAAGGCATCTCTTAACACCGAGTCCTTCCTGTCCGCGGCTTCCTTCCAGGAGACCACAAAGGTTCTTACTGAGGCGGCTATCAGGGGCAAGACGGATAACCTTCTCGGTCTTAAAGAGAACGTCATCATCGGTAAGCTCATTCCCGCAGGTACGGGTATGGAATATTACCGCAACGTTCAGATTAAGCAGAACGTTCCGGAGAGCGCGGAGCTTGTATCTAACGCTGAATAATTTAACAGTCAAGGGTGGCTCAGGTTATGAGCCACCCTTAATTATTAGAATTTATCTTGACACTGAGATAGCGTTTTGATATAATTATTATATAAATAATTTTGGTTCACGGTATACCGGAGTTATAATCAAAAATTGAGACTGTTTTAGCGAAACAGAAAAAATGATTTATTGAATTAAAGAGAAGTAATTATGGAAAATACATCGAAATATTACTCGCCGAGCGACGCGGTTTCGGTAGTGCCTGTCGGCGATTATACTGACGTCGGCAGCGCAAAGACGGCGTTGATTAAGCTTCTGTCAGCCATAAACGGACTTGACGTAATTAAAAGCGGAATGAGAGTGGTGATAAAAGCCAATCTTGTTTCCGCTATGAAGCCAGACGAGGCGGCGACTACCCACCCCGTGCTCTTATCAGCACTTTCGGAGATACTGACCGAAATGGGTGCTGAGGTGGTTATTGGCGACAGTCCGGGAGGGCTTTATACCAGCGCGTTTGTCAACCGTGTATATAACGTTACGGGAATGCGTGAGACGGAAAAGCACGGCGCAAGGCTCAACGACGATTTTTCACAGTGCGAGGCGGAGTTTCCGGAGGGAAAGGCGCTGCATAGCTTCAAGTATACAGGGTATCTTGACAAGGCTGACGCAATAATCAATTTCTGTAAGCTGAAAAGCCACGGAATGATGGGTATGTCGTGCGCCGCGAAGAATATGTTTGGCGTAGTTCCGGGAGTTACTAAGCCCGAATACCATTTCCGTTTCCCGAAATACGAGGATTTTGCGGATATGATAGTAGACCTTAACGAATATTTCCACCCCGTCCTGTCTATATGCGACGCGGTGGTGGGAATGGAGGGCAACGGCCCAACCGCCGGTACGCCTAAGAAAATGGGCTGTCTTATCGCCTCTCGCTCGCCTCATGCGCTTGATATGGTGGCGGCAAAGATACTTGGTTTTGAGAGAGAGGAGCTTCCGATACTGAGCGCCGCGTATCTAAGAGGAATGATACCTGAAAGATTTGAGGAAATTACGCTTTACGGGTCGCTTGACGAACTGCTTCTTTCCGATTTTGAAAGAGTGGTGGAGAGGAAGTCGCTTGAATTTTCTGGAAACGGCAAGGGAGTTATCAAAAAGCTGAGGGGAAAAATTCTCGGCGCTATTCTAAAAACCAAGCCCGCGCTAAAAAAGGATATGTGCGTTGGTTGCGGTGTTTGCGCTAATATTTGCCCCGCGAAAGCTATAAAAATCGTGAAAAAGAAGGCGATAATTGACCGCAAATTGTGTATACGGTGCTTTTGCTGTCAGGAGTTTTGTCCAAAAAGCGCGATGAAGGTGCATAGAACCCCTATCGCCAAGCTTTTTACTTCGTCAAAAAAGGATAAATAATTCTTGACAAAAACCGTAGTAAGTGGTAATATAATTATGTAATATTTTAATTTTGGAGGATAAAATAATGAGCAAGTACGCAGGAACAAAGACCGAAAAGAACCTTGAGGCAGCATTTGCAGGTGAGTCTCAGGCAAGAAACAAGTATACATATTTTGCGTCTGTCGCAAAAAAAGAGGGCTACGAGCAGATAAGCGCTCTGTTTTTAAAGACAGCGGAGAACGAAAAGGAGCACGCTAAGCTTTGGTTAAAGGAGCTTGAAGGAATAGGCGATACCGCGTCTAACCTTGCGGTAGCGGCGGACGGCGAGAACTACGAGTGGACTGATATGTACGAAACCTTCGCAAAGGAAGCGGATGAGGAGGGCTTCAAGGACCTCGCTATCAAGTTCCGTCTCGTAGCGGCTATTGAAAAGAGCCACGAGGAGAGATACCGCGCGCTTCTTAAAAACGTTGAGACCGCGCAGGTATTTGAAAAGAGCGAGGTTAAGGTATGGGAGTGCCGCAACTGCGGACATATTATCGTAGGAACTAAGGCGCCTAAGATATGCCCCACCTGCGCTCACCCTCAGTCGTATTTCGAGGTGCACGAGCAGAACTATTAATTTGATTCTATAAAAAATATAGCGCCCCCGACAAAAAGTCGGGGGCGTTCGTTCTTTATTTGCAGAAGCTTTCTATATAATTATTTATGGCGGTCTTGATTATATTTACCGCCTCGTCCCGTCCGCTTACCTCATCGACTGCGGTGGTTTTGTTTTCAAGGTTCTTGTAAACCGAGAAGAAATGGCGCATCTCGTCGAAAACGTGGCTGGGAAGCTGGTCGATATTGGTGTATTTATTGTAGTTCGGGTCGTTAAACGGGATAGCAATTATCTTTTCGTCGTTTCTGCCGTTATCTATCATCTTGATAACGCCTATCGGATAGGCTCTGACAAGCGTCAGAGGTTCAAGCGGCTCGGAGCAAAGCAGAAGCACGTCGAGAGGGTCATTGTCGTCGCCGTAGGTGCGGGGAATGAAGCCATAGTTTGCGGGGTAGTGTGTCGAGGTATAGAGGATACGGTCAAGCAGAATGAAGCCCGTTTCCTTGTCAAGCTCATACTTTTTCTTACTGCCCTTGGATATTTCGATAACGCAGATGAAGTCTTCTGCGTTTATTCTTTTTGGGGATATATCGTGCCAGATGTTAGACATAGACGTAGTCCTTTCTGTGTTGAAAAGCGAGACCTTATTTGCCGAGAAGGCTTTTTTGAGCGAAAGCCGACTGACCGAAAAAACGTATTGTTATATTATCGCGCCTTTTAAAATTTAATATACCAGAGTATTATAGCACAGCGGTTTTGATTTGTCAAGGCGGAAATGGAATATAGATTTTGTATTTAAAAGTGATAATTTTTATAAAAGGTAATTGAAAAAACATAAAAGATGTGGTAAAATAAAAAAGAAAAGCCGACAATGCGACTTTCCTTTTGGAGCTGGTGATGCGATTTGAACGCACGACCTGCTGATTACGAATCAGCTGCACTGCCACTGTGCTACACCAGCAAAATTTACTTTGTTAGTATATCATATTTTATTTTGTTTGTCAAGTTGTTTTTGAAAATTATAAATAAAATGCCATAGTATTTTGTGTTTAATGTTCTAAAAAACATTTTTGTGAAAAAATATGGCTTTTGAAAAAATTACGTAAGAATATTTCTTTACACCGATAGCCTTGTGTTGTCGGTGTAAAGGAAGCTTTTGCGCAGCTTTTCTCGAAAAGCGCGTATTCTTTTATAGGAGTGTTATTTATGAAATTGACCGAGATTTCTACCGTTAAGGCATTGTGCAATCAATTCGGCTTCGGCTTCAAGAAAAAATTCGGACAGAACTTTATAGTCAGTCAAAGTGTTCCTGAGGATATTGCCGCCGTTGCCGAGGGCGGCTGCGCGCTTGAAATCGGACCGGGTATCGGAACGCTCACTCGCGAGCTTTGTAACGTTTGCGAGAAGGTTGTTGCGGTTGAGATAGACACGACTCTCGCTCCGCTTCTTGAAACCACTGTTGGAGACTGCAAAAATCTGAAGGTCTTTTTTAAAGATGTAATGAAAACGGACGTGAAAGCTCTTTGCGACGAGGAATTTAACGGAAAGAAGATATACGTTTGCGCCAATCTTCCTTATTATATAACCACGCCCGTGCTTATGCACCTGCTTGAAAGCGGCGTTCAGTTTGAGAGCATAACGGTAATGGTGCAGAAGGAGGTTGCGGACAGGCTCTGCGCAAAAGCGGGAAGCGCTGATTACGGCGCGATAACCGTAACATGCCAACGCTATGGCGCAATAAAAAAGCTTTTCGACGTACCGAGGCACTGCTTTTATCCCGCCCCAAACGTTGATTCCTCGGTGGTCAGCATAATTCCCTCCGAAAAAGAGAATATATACTGTAAGGACGAGCAGCTGCTCACTAAGGTCATCAGGGCTACGTTTAACCAGCGAAGAAAGACGCTTGTCAACGCCCTTTCTGCAGAGATAAAGCACCTTACTAAGACCGAGCTTGCCGAGATAATAGTTAAGTGCGGACACCGCGAGGATATACGCGGAGAAAAGCTTACGCTCGTTCAGTTTGCGGAAATAGTGAATAATATGTAAAAAGTGAAAAACGGGAAAAATTACACTTGAAATTTAGGGTATTTTATAGTATACTATAAAATGGGTGAAGATGGTTTTCTTCGCTCTGTGAAAACGAAAAATAATAATAACATAAAAGGAGAAAACACTATGACCAACAATAAATACGTCCTTTCTTGGATAGATGAAATGGCTGCTATGACTCAGCCGGACAAAATCGTCTGGATTGACGGAAGTGAGGCTCAGGCTGAAGCTCTTCGCGCCGAGGCTTGCTCCACGGGCGAGATGATAAAGCTCAATCAGGAGCTTCTCCCCAACTGTTATCTCCACCGCACCGCCATTAACGACGTTGCGCGTGTAGAAGGCAGAACCTATATCTGTACTCCCACCAAGGAGGAGGCAGGTAACATCAATAACTGGATGGCTCCCGACGAGATGTACGCAAAGCTCAAGGGTCTTTACACCGGCTCTATGAAGGGCAGAACCATGTACGTTATCCCTTACTCCATGGGCGTTGTCGGCTCTGACTTCGCAAAGTACGGAATAGAGCTTACCGACTCCATCTACGTTGTTCTTAATATGCTCATCATGACCCGCGTAGGAACCGACGTTCTTGAGGCTCTCGGCGATAGCCCTGACTATATCAAGGGTCTCCACGCAAGAGCTGATATCGACGAGGAGAACCGTTATATCACTCACTTCCCCCAGGATAACACCATCATGAGCGTTAACTCCGGCTACGGCGGAAACGTTCTTCTCGGTAAGAAGTGCTTCGCTCTCCGTATCGCGTCCTACCTCGGACGTAAGGAGGGCTGGATGGCTGAGCATATGCTTATTCTCGGCGTTGAGTATCCTAACGGCGACGTTAAGTACGTAACCGCCGCGTTCCCCTCCGCTTGCGGAAAGACCAACCTCGCTATGCTTATTCCTCCTAAGATGCTCGCTGATAAGGGCTACAAGGTATGGTGCGTGGGCGACGATATCGCTTGGCTCCGTGTTAACAAGGAGGACGGCAAGCTTTACGCCGTTAACCCCGAAAACGGATTCTTCGGAGTTGCTCCCGGTACTAACAACAAGTCTAACCCCAACGCTCTCGCTACCACTATGCGCGATACCATTTTCACCAACGTTGTTCACGATACCAAGAACAATACTGTTTGGTGGGAGGGACTCAACGATAATCCCCCAGCTCCCGGTAACGCGATTGACTGGAAGGGCAATCCTTGGGACTGCACCAAGTACGACAAGAAGGATAAGTCCACCTGCGGCGCTCATCCGAACTCCCGTTTCACAGCGCTCGCTAAGAACTGCCCCTGCATTTCCTCCGAGTTTAACAGCTTGAAGGGCGTACCGGTTTCCGCTATCGTATTCGGCGGACGCCGCGCAAAGACCGCTCCCCTTGTATATCAGTCAACCAGCTGGCAGAACGGCGCTTTCGTAGGTTCTATCATGGCTTCCGAGACCACCGCGGCAGCAGCAGGAGCTGTTGGAGTTGTTCGCCGCGATCCTATGGCTATGCGTCCCTTCGTTGGCTACAACATGGGTGATTACTGGGCGCACTGGCTCGCTATGGGCACCAAAATCCCCAATCCTCCCAAGATATTCCACGTCAACTGGTTCCGTACCGATGACGAGGGACACTTCATTTGGCCCGGATTTGGTGATAATATGCGTGTTCTTCTCTGGATTCTTGACCGTTGCGAGGGCAAGGTAGACGCTGATATTACTCCTATCGGATACGTACCGAAGGCAGAGGATATCAACATCGAGGGTCTTGAAGGAATCACTCTTGACACCATCAAGGAGCTTCTCACCGTCGATAAGGAGTCCTGGCTCGCTGACGTTGCTAACATCAAGGAGTTCTACGCGCAGGTCGGAGACGCAGTTCCCCAGACTATGTACGATGAGCTTGCCGCGCTTGAAGCGAGACTTAGCAAATAATTAAATTAAAACAAACGGAGCTTTTCTGAAAAGGAAGGCTCCGTTTGTTGCATATATAACTTAATCTTGCGCATACTAATATAAACCACCTAAAAGGAGATTTATATTATGGAAAAAACAATTAGCGCAGACAGCGAAATAATCGCTAAAATATACAAAAACGTAAAGATGGGTGTGGACAGCGTTACCAAGCTTCTGCCCAAGGTCTCGGACGAGGAGTTCAAGACTAAGCTTACCGACCAGCTTAACGGCTACGAGGAGTATGCCGCAAAGGCTAAGGCTCTGCTTTGCAACCGAGGCGAAGAAGCCAAGGAAGAAACACCTATGGTAAAGTTTTGGTCGAGCGTCGGTATAGCGATGAATACTATGATGGACGCATCGAGCAGTCATATCGCCGAGATGATAATAGAGGGCTCAACTATGGGCATCACTGATACCACGAGGATTATCAACGAGTACGAGGGAAAGCCCGAATGTAAGGAAGCAGTCGAGCTTGCCAGAGATATAGTTGCATTTGAGCAGAAGAACATTGAGGTAATGAAGAATTATCTGTAAATTAAAACGTGCCGACGCTAAGTCGGCACGTTTATCTTATATTGGTAACACGTCAGCTGTGAATTTGCCGTTTTCAACTGTAAGACGGGCGTAGGTTTTTCTTCCGTAGCCGGACGAGGCGCCGGGATTAAGCAGAAAGATTCCGTTTTCATACGCGCAGAACGGTATGTGGGTATGACCGAAAATAGCTGCCTGACATTCAAGCTCCCTTGCGCGCAGAGTAAGTGAAAGCAGGCTGCTTTTTACACCGTATTTATGACCGTGGGTGAGAAATATCCGGGTTCCCTCGATTTCCACAACGGTTTCGGGGGGGCCAAAAAGGTCGCAATTTCCGCCTACTGCGTAAAGCTCCTTATCGGTGAAATTTCTTAGCGCCGATACTCCGTCCCCAGCAAAAAACACTCCGTCCGCCTGAGCGGCGATATCCTTTAGCTTCATAAGCGATGCCTTGTCTCCGTGAATATCGGAAAAAACAATATAATTATTCATTTTTCCGTCCTCTTACCTACTTTTTGTTTATTATAACATTTTTTATTCTTTTAGTCAATAATACTTAGCTTCCATCAAGTTTTTTGTCTTTTTTCATTGACAAAACACCGCTTTGGTGTTATAATTTTCGTAAAGAAAAGCGTTTGCTTTGTTTATACGAAAGGAAAAATAATATGGATTGTATTTTTTGTATGATAGTAGACGGCAAGATACCGTCGTCCAAGGTTTACGAGGACGAAAGCATTCTCGCCTTCAAGGATATAAACCCTCAAGCCCCTATTCACGTCGTAGTGATTCCCAAGGAGCATATCGCATCTCTTGATGAAATTAATGCTTCAAACTCCGATATAGCTGCTAAAATATTTGCCGCTATTCCCGAAATCGCTAAAAAAGCGGAAATAACAAACGGCTACCGTGTGATTTCCAACTGCGGTCCTGATGCCTGCCAGAGTGTTAAGCACCTTCATTTCCATATACTCGGCGGAGCGCAGCTTTCGGAAAGAATGACGTAATAAGAGATAAAATGTTAAATATTAACAAGATATAGTTATAAATTGCAAAAAGCAGCTTTCAAAAATTGAAAGCTGCTTTTTTATTTATCCGAAAATTCCTTCAAGAATCTCTACGAGCTTGAATTTTACCACGTACTCACATTCCTCGTGCTCTGTGAGAAGTCTTATCTGACTTGCGGTAAAGCCGACCTCGGCAAGCGCTTCCTCAGGCTTTGCCGTTCCAACGCACACCTGTGGAAATAGAACGCACCACCAATTTTTCCCCTCGGCTTCTCCCAGCTCAATTTTCAGCGAGGCGTAATTTCCCGCCGGTAATGATAGCCCGTCGTAGTCCTTTTCGGGATAATATTCCTCAGTTACACAAACTCTTGCGGTGTAATCCATTCCGTTTTCTTTTAGCACTTCGTTTGCTCTTAATGTTATAGTATCAGTCATTTGTTGTATAATTTCAATAGCCTCATCTCTTGTTTTGCAATCACTCAGCGGAGCCTCTAAGCTCTGCAAAATCGCGTCGCGAACCTTTATTTTTACCGCTTGGTCGCTTTTTGAGTCCGAGTTTGCGGGAATATGCAGACGGAGAGTTTTTTCGTATATCTCCATCTCCTCCGATAAAGCCTCTCTACCTATGCAAACGGCAGCGAGAAGGAAAACCGTCAGCGTTAAAATAATTGAAAGAAATTTTTTCATATATGTTTCGTCCTTTCGTTTTTTGTATGTAGGACGCTGACTGTTTTATTATGCCCAAACCTCCTTGCTTTAATCAAAAAATGTTTAGAATCCCCTCAAATTGATAATAATATAGGAAAATTTTGTATGAAATGAAGCGAGGGGAGAGGCTTTTATGATAAAGGGCTGCAGAAAAAACGTAGTTTGGGTGCGAAATACGGGAAGCGAGATGTTTGAGGAGGCTTTTTTTGTTCTATCGGATAAGGGTGTGAAAGGGAGAGTAAGTGAAACGGATATGGTAAAGGCGGCGGGCAGGATAGTGGCTGAAAGTCCCGTTGCCAGCTACTTTAACGGCGCTCAGAGCGAGGGTTACGGTAATAAGGCAAGGGGAATGGCAAAAGCGCTTTGGTTTATGCTTGGAGCTGCGGTAATGGCAGCTCTAAACGCGATTTTAGTTGTACTGCTCTGACTTTTTTGCCGTTTTCTATTGCAAATAGCGCCTAAATGAGTTATAATTATAAAAAAACTTGTTGCAGGGTGAGCTAATGAAAACAGTTTTAATTTCTGGAGGAACACGTGGAATAGGCAGAGCGTGCGCCGAGCTTTTCTTAAACAACGGATATAACGTCGCGGTAATTTACAAAAGCAACGATGAGGCTGCGGCGCAGCTTCGGGATAAGCTTGGAATCTATGCCGTAAAAGCGGACGTTTCCGTCTCTGAGGACGTAAAAAAGGCAGTAGGGGCGGTCGCTGAGCGCTTTGGAAGTGTTGACGTACTCATAAACAATGCGGGAATTTCTCATATTGGACTTATTCAGGATGTGTCGGACGGCGATTTCAGGCGTGTAATGGACACAAATCTTTCGGGCGCGTTCTATATGTGCCGTGAGGTTGCGCCCATGATGATAAGCGCAAAAAGCGGCAGAATAATAAATATCGGCTCGGTTTGGGGCAATCACGGCGCATCGTGCGAGGCTGTTTATTCCGCAAGCAAGGCGGCGCTTCGCGGACTTACCTCGTCTCTTGCTAAGGAGCTGGGACCGTCGGGTATTACCGTTAACTGCGTTGAGCCCGGTGTTATTGAGACGGATATGAACGCCTGCTTTGATAAAGAGACTCTTTCAGCCTTAGCGAACGAAACTCCGCTTTGCCGTCTTGGAAAAACTGAGGACGTAGCGAACGCCGTTATGTTCCTTGCTTCCGACAAGGCTTCATTTATTACGGGGCAATTTATCGGGGTAAACGGCGGCTTTGGACAGTAACCGTTTAAAATCTCGCATTACGTCGTTATTTCCTTGCAAGCAGCTCGACTTACGGAAAGTAAGCCTTCGCTTTGCTTGCGTCGTCATGCCTCGTACTGCAAAATTTTAATTCGGTCAGGGGAGTTTTGTGCAAGAAAGCTTGGGTAACCGTTTAAAATCTCGCATTACTTCGTGATATCCTTATGTCGTTAAGACGTTCTATACAATTAAGTGAATTGTCAATAAAAGTGTTGTACTTAATAGTATAATTCACCTAATGCTAAAAAAACCGAAGTCTATTGACTTCGGTTTTTATGATTTGCGTGGGAGCGCTATTTGCCTGAAGACGCGCGACTTCTTATTCAAACACCGTGGTAATTTTATTTACCGCCTCGTCAAAAGCATCGGTTTCGACGGTTTCAATAGTTCCGGCATCGCACAGAGCCGAAAGCTTCGGGTCGATGGGAAGATGAGCAATGACAGGTATATCGTACTTCTTAGCGATAGAATCGACGTGAGATTTACCGAAAACCTCGATTTTTTCATCACAGCAGGGGCATTTAAGATAGCTGTAATTTTCAACTATACCGATTATCGGCACGTTCATCATCTTCGCCATATTTACAGCCTTAGCTACTATCATGGAAACAAGGTCTGACGGAGTGGTAACGATAACTATACCGTCAAGAGGAAGGCTCTGCATAACGGTGAGCGGAACGTCGCCCGTTCCGGGAGGCATATCGACGTACATATAGTCTACGTCGCCCCATACTACGTCCGTCCAGAACTGCTTTACGGTTCCGGCAATGAGCGAGCCTCTCCAAATTACAGGAGCGCTCTCGTCGTTTAAGAGCATATTAATGCTTATCGCGTCGATTCCGGTTGCGGTGGATAGCGGAATGATTCCGTCCTCGCAACCCGTTACCTCACCCTTAATACCGAACATCTTGGGAATAGACGGACCTGTTATGTCGGCGTCAAGAATAGCGGTGTTATAGCCGAGGCGGCGTGTCATAACGGCGAGCAGAGATGTAACGGAGGATTTACCTACGCCGCCCTTGCCGCTGACGACACCTATCACGTGCTTAACGTTACTCGCCTTATTCATAGGCTCGATAAGGCTTTCAGGCTCCTTCTTTGAACCGCAGTTAGCGGAGCAGGTGGAGCAGTTATGAGTACAGCCCTCGGGCGCGGCTTCTTCCTCACCCATAGGCTCTAAATCAAGTTCTTCGTTTGCCATTTTTATAATCCTTTCGTATGAAATACTTATGTCAACTATATTATTATATACCCTTTAAACGCAAAAAGCAAGGCTTTTTGAAAATTAATTTTTCATAACCACGTTTTCCTCGCCCAAAAGCCGTTTAAGCATAGCCAGCGCCTTTTCGGACGGATAAAATCTGAGGTCAGCGCGGCTTACGTATTTACCTTTTTGTGAATCATAGAATATAACAGGTACGCTTCCTGTGGTAGCTTTTATTACGGAAATAGCGTTTTTAGCCTCGTCGCTCTCTATGCTTCGGACTCTTAAATAGAGCTTTCTTTTTTCCTCGGGAAAGGTTATTTTAGCGGTTTCGGGTGAGCTCGAAGGCGGAGCTTGGCGGCTTTGCGCCGAATTATAGCGCTCCCTTGAGCCACTCTTAGAGGTTAGCGATTCGAAGGGAGAAACGCCGCTTACATGTCTGCCGTTGGGTTTAAGCGGAGCTACGGCGGAAACGATTAGCTTTGGCGCTTCCTCGTCGCCTGCCGATATTTTTCCGTATACAGCGATAACGCTTTCGTTTGTTAAAAGCGGCGCGTATTCCTTGTACGTCTGACTGAAAATAAGCAGCTCAATCTCGTCTGTTCTGTCCTCTAAACGCACAAACGCGAACTTATCGCCCTTTTTGCTTATTTTTACGTTTACGTTTCGTATAACTCCAATAAGCGCGACGCTTTGACCGTCTGAAAATTCTGCCGTTGCGGAGCTTTCGTTTTCATCGTTTTCTCCGTCAAACGAGCTGAGAACAGAGGTTATCGGAACTGAGCCTATATCCTTTTCACTTTCGGAATATTCGTCGGTGAGATGACCCGAAAAGTACATTCCCGACGCCTCGTGCTCAAGATTGAGTAAAACGCGCAGAGGGAATTCGGGGACGTCGGGAAAACTGATATGCTCATCGGAATTTGCCTCCTCGGTGGAGAAAAGGCTCATCTGTCCGGTTACGGCTTCCTTCTTTTTGTCCGATATTCTGTCAAGTATATCCGAGTATTTTTCAAGCAGACGGCTTCTAAATATACCCATTGAATCGAAGGCGCCCGCCTTTATGAGCGTTTCGACCTGCTTTTTATTTAAATCTCTGCCGTACATTCTGTCGCAGAAGTCGGTAAAGGAACAGAATTTTCCGCCTCTGTTTCTTTCGTCGAGCATTCTGGTAACGAAGCCTATGCCGACGTTTTTGAGCGCGGACAGACCGTAGCGAATGTTTCCGCTATCCTCGGTGAAGTTTACCTCGCTCTCGTTTATTGACGGGGGCAGAAGCTTTATTCCGAGCCTTGACGCCTCAAGGATATACTCGGAAAGCTTCGTGCGGTTGTTCATTTCGCTTGTCATAAGCGCCGCGAAAAACTCTGACGGATAGTGCGCCTTCAAATACGCGGTGCGGTAGGCGATGACGGAGTAGGCGGCGGCATGACTTTTGTTGAAGGCGTAACCCGCAAAGCTTACAAGCTCGTCAAAAAGCTCTGCCGCCTTGCTTTCCTCTATGCCGTTTTCCTTACAGCCGCATAGGAAATCCTGCCGCTGCTTAGCTATTACCTCCGGCTTCTTTTTGGAGATAGCCTTTCTTACAACGTCCGCCTTTCCAAAGGAGTACGAGGCGAGCCGTCTGAAAATCTGCATTACCTGCTCTTGATACACAACGCACCCGTAGGTGCTGTCAAGTATGTCGGCAAGCTCGGGAAGCAGATAGTCTATTCGTCCTTGCTTGCGGTTTTCAAGCAGCTTGGGAATAGCCTCCATAGGACCCGGACGGTACATTGAAAGCGCTATCATTATATCCTCGATAGAATGCGGCTCAAACTGCATTAGCATCTGGCGCATGCCGCCCGATTCGAGCTGGAACACACCCGAGGTCTGTCCCTTTTGGAGCATTTCAAACGTCTTTTCATCGTTTTCAGGCGCGTTTGAAACGTCGAAATTGGGATTTTGTCTGCGTATCATTCGCTCGGCGTCGGCAATGACGGTAAGGGTGCGAAGACCGAGGAAATCAAATTTAAGCAGACCAAGCTCCGCCACCGTATCCATATCGAATTGCGTAACCTGAGTCTCGCCGCTTAGCGCTAACGGAACGTAGTCGCTTACCGCTTTATCGCTGACAACGACGCCTGCGGCGTGAGTTGAGATATTTCTCGGCATACCTTCAAGCATTTTAGCCGTTTTTATCAGCCTTTGAAGCTCAGGGGTGCTTTGGGTAACATCACGGAATTGCTGTGAGCCTTCAGCGTCGCTTATAGTCGCGCCGAATTTTTTCGGCATTGCCTTTATAACGGCGTCGCCGTCGGAGTAGGGTAAGCCCATAGCTCTCGCCGCGTCGCGTATCGCCGCCTTTGCCTTCATCGTGCCGAAGGTGATTATCTGCGAAACACGGTCGCTTCCGTACTTTTCGGTAACGTATTTAATGACCTCCTCGCGACGAATGAAGCAAAAATCTATATCGAAGTCGGGCATGCTGACACGCTCGGGGTTAAGAAAACGCTCGAAAATAAGTCCGTAGCGGATAGGGTTTACGTCGGTTATGGCGAGAAGATAAGCGATTAGGCTTCCCGCGCCCGAGCCTCTGCCGGGACCTACGGGTATATTGACGCTTTTGGCGTAATTTACAAAGTCGGAAACTATGAGGTAGTATTCCGCATAGCCCATTTTTATGATAACGTCAAGCTCGTACTCCATTCGGTCAAGGTAAACGCTTTCGGGAGCTGCCTCGCTGAAAACGATATCACCCTTTACTATCCGTCCTTCCAAGCCTTTTTTAGCAAGCGCGCGGAGATAATCTGCGGGCGCTGAGCCGTCGGGGGTAACGAATGACGGCAGATAGTATTTTCCGAATGTAAAATCAAAGCCGCACTTGTCCGCTATTTTCTGCGTGTTCTCGATAGCGTCGGGGTAGGGAGTGAAAAGAGCCTTCATCTCCTCGGTGCTTTTGTAGTAGAAATCATTGGTCTCAAAGCCGATTTTATGCCCCTCGGACAGCTTGGTATTTGTCTGTATGCAGAGCATTACCGATTGCGTTTCGTAGTCGCTTTTGCTTAGATAATGCACGTCGTTGGTAGCGACAAGCGGAATATCCAGTCTGTCCGAGACAGTACGGAGAACTTTATTTACCCGTATCTGGTCCTCGATACCGTGGTTCTGTATTTCAAGATAAAGGTCATCTCCAAATATGCTTTTAAGCTCCTCCGCCTCCTTTACGGCTTCACCCGTAAGTCCGTTTACGATAAGAGACGGTATCTTTCCCGCAAGACAACCCGTAAGGGCGATAAGTCCCTCGCTATGCTCGCGGAGCAGCTCCTTGTCTATTCTCGGCTTGATATAAAAGCCCTCGGTAAAGCCTTTTGATACCATTTTTATGAGATTTTTGTAGCCGGTCTCGTTTTTGCATAGAAGAACGAGGTGATGCGGCGAGGAATCCTCGCCGTAGGTTTTGTCAAAGCGAGTTCTGGGGGCAACGTAGACCTCGCAGCCGATTATGGGCTTAATGCCCTCCGCCTTGCAAGCCTTGTAGAAGGCTACGGCTCCGTAGAGAGCGCCGTGGTCGGTAAGCGCGACGGCGGTATGTCCCTCCTCCTTCGCCTTTTTGGCTATCTCGGAGATCCTGCACGCGCCGTCGAGCAGACTGTATTCACTGTGAAGATGTAAATGAACGAAGTCGCTCATCTCGTTAGGTCCTCCTTTTCATGATTTCAGGGTTCGGGTTTAGAGAATATCGGAAGGTCTTTCGTATCTTTTCTTAACGCCTGCGCGCATACGGAGGAAAACCGTGGACGCATAGCCGTAGAAAGCGATATTGACGGCAACATGCGCAAGTAAGTACGGGAAATTAATATCACCGTATCCGACATCAAACATTTGAAGAACCGCCGTAAGCGCGGTTCCCGCGAGAGCGATAAAGCAGAGCGCAATGCAGAAGCCGTTAAGAAGCTTTGCCGAATTGCGTTTTGCGCGCTCGTTCTGCTCGGTCAATTTTACAAATTCGGGCGGGACGTCCTGAAACGAATACCTTGTCGCTATTGGCATAAGGAATTTCGAAAGCTTTATTGCCAGCGCGATAAGCGAAACGGTTTCAAGCACGGCGAAAACGACAGCGACTATGTAGTCGTTTAAGAATTTTACGGTAAGCATACCGTAGTCGGTGTAGTAGTGCTTTTTAAGGAATTCGTTATAAACGAAAAAGTTAACTGCGGAAAACAGCGTGTATACGGCGCCAAAAATCGCTACCGGCTTATATCCGCTAAGGTGCTTTCCAAGCAGAAGAACTGCCCATATAACAAAAATTCCGAAGAAAAAGTCGGGCACGAAGTTCCGTCCTCCGTCGGGAAGACCGCCGATAAAGTCTATAAGGAAAAGCGGTGAATACGCAAGCAGAGTCAGAGCGAAGGTCATGTTTCTGCGAAGGAAAAATTCAGGCTCCTTTTTACTTTTTTGGTCAAGGTCGGCATGGATAGACGAGCAAAGCTCGCGGTTCTTTGAAAGCCTACCGAAAAAGGAGACTGTAACGGTCATAAAAAACACCGCGAAGATAACGGTGATTATTACATTTGCCAGCATGAGAAGCGCAGTATAGTCCATTACGGGCGCGTACGATTCTCCCGTTATTATGTCGTCATCGCGGTCAAGGACTGAGGTGATATAGGGAAGCATAGAGCAGAAGCCTCTTATTACGAAGAAGGCTATACCTACGTTTTTAAGCTCCGTGGGCTCGCTTATGCCGGTGTTATATTTTATTCCTATTGCGCTTAATCCCTCGTAGAGCGAGCTGAGCGCCATTACCGCTATCGCCGACTCAACGATACCCAGAATCAGAGAAACACTGAGATAGGTAACGCTGTCAAAGCCCGACGAGGCAAGTGATATAAGCAGTCTGCCTACAGAAACAAATACCATGTATTTGAAATAGTTAAACGCGTTGTCGAAATCCGGAGCGATGGGAGAGAGTCGGTTTAACGCATACATAATAAGGGCGCAGCCGATGAAGTCGGGAAGAAGGTCAAAAAGGATTATCATCGGGTTTAAAAAGAAAGCGAAACCGCAAATTATCATTACAAACTCATTCGGGCGCTTTTTTATTAGCTCTTTAATGCTCAAAATTTCTTCCTCCCTTCAAGAATTTTCCTTGCTTACGGATATTTTCGTAAGAAGCGTATACGCGGTCCAGACGTTGAGCGCGCGCCAGATATATCCAAGCGCAAACGGATACACAAGAACTATCTCGAAGCCCTCAAAGGACGAGGGCATAAAGTGTCTAACAAGTGTTATGAACACAAATGACACCGCGTAAACGAGCATGACCGTCATATTTCGCGAGCTCTGCTTTTCAAGCTGAGGCACGTCAGCGTTCCTTCCGATCAGCCTTACGCCGAGGTAAATGAAAAACATCGTAAGACATTCAACTGCTTCGCACGCGATACGCGTAATAAGATAGGTAACATCATACCATTCCCCCGCGTTTTCGCCCTGCACTGTCTTATATATTTGGAGCGCGAGCAGGACGGTGGCAATCGGTATAGCTGCAAACAGAGTGTATTTGGCTTTTTTGAACGCGGACTCCATTTTTTCCATTCGGAGAACGGCGAACAGTATAAGCGCAAAGCCGAGCGCCGGCAAAAGTGTTATTTCCCCGACGGGAAATGAAAACATAAGCAAAAAGCCTAATAAAAGCCATATTGAACGCATAAGGCAGTGTTCCTTTGTTATCTTTCGTCTTTAAACAGGTCTTTACCGCAGCAGCGCTTGAATTTCTTTCCGCTGCCGCAGGGGCAGGGAGCGTTTTTGGCGACGCCGTTCTGCTTGTTTACAGTCGGACGCTTCTTTTCCGCTTTTGACGGGTCGGTAAAGTTATCTCCCGTAACCTTCGCTACCTCTCTGCGCTCGATTGTTGCGGCAGGAACGGCGGAAAGAAGCTGCTTTACAGTAGATACCTTTATATCGTTTATCATCTCGTCGAACATATCGGCGCTTACGATACGGAATTCGTTTATGGGGTTACGCTGAGCGTAGGCGTGGAGTCCTATTCCGCCCTTTATATCGTCAACCGCGTCTATGTGGTCTATCCACTTTGAGTCAACGTTTTTAAGGAGAATAACTCTTTCGACTTCCTTAAGATTTTCCCCAAACAGCTCCTGCTTCTGATTATAGAGTTTTTCGGCTCGGTTAAGCAGCTCCGCTTCAATATCCGACGGCTCGATTTCCTCAAGCTCCTCCTCGGAATATTTGAAATCGTTTATGCCACAGAGCAGACCGAGGAAGCGCGCGCGGAGCTCGTCAAGTCTCCAAGCCTCTCTTTCGTCCTCGGGAAGAAGCTCCGACACAGCGCCCTTTATCGTGGACTCTATCATACCCTTTATCTTTTCGCTGAGGTCGGCGCCGTCAAGCACCTCGTCTCTTTGCTTATAGATTATTTTTCTCTGCTCGTTCATTATATCGTCGTAGCTCAGAACGTTCTTTCTGCGCTGGAAGTTATGCCCTTCAAGCTGTCTTTGAGCCTTTTCGATAGCGCCGGAAAGTATTCCAGCCTCGATGGCGTCGTCTCCGATGCCGAGCTTTTGAACCATTCCGATAACTCTTTCGCTTCCGAAAAGTCGCATAAGGTCGTCCTCAAGCGCTATAAAGAAGCGGCTTTCTCCCGGGTCGCCCTGACGTCCCGCGCGTCCGCGGAGCTGATTGTCTATACGTCTGCTCTCGTGGCGCTCCGTACCGACTATAAACAGTCCGCCCGCTTCCTTTACCTGCTCGGCAAGCGGCTCGATTACAGCCTTGTGTCTTTCGTAAAGCTCCCTGAACACCTTTCGCGCGGCAAGAACCTCGTCGCTTACGTTAAGCGACGAGCCGACAGCGGCTCCGATAAGCTCCTCGGTATAAAGAGGGAAGCCGGTTTCGGGGTCGGTCATCTTACGCATTTCCTGCTTTGCCAGGTGCTCCGCGTTGCCGCCGAGCATAATATCCGTTCCGCGTCCAGCCATGTTGGTAGCGATTGTTACCGAGCCGAGCTTACCCGCTTCGGCTACTATCTCCGCCTCTCGCTCATGCTGCTTGGCGTTCAGAACCTTATGGGGAATTCCTATTTTGCCGAGCATCTTTGAAAGCAGCTCGGATTTGTCTACCGAAACCGTACCGACAAGCACCGGTTGTCCCTTTTCATGACATTCCTTTATCTGATTACAGATAGCCTTGTATTTTGCCTCGACTGTTCCGTAGACTCTGTCCCTGTGGTCAATTCTGATCATAGGCTTGTTGGTCGGAATCTCAACGACGTCAAGCTCATATATCTCGCGGAATTCCATCTCCTCGGTCAGCGCCGTACCGGTCATTCCGGAAAGCTTTTTGTAAAGACGGAAGTAGTTCTGGAAGGTGATGGTGGCGAGTGTTTTTGATTCCTTCTGAATCTTAACGTTTTCCTTTGCCTCGATAGCCTGGTGCAGTCCGTCGCTGTAACGTCTTCCGGGCATAAGTCTGCCCGTAAATGAGTCTACTATTATGACCTTGCCCTTGTCAACTATATAATCGTCGTCCCTTATCATAATAGCTCTTGCCCGTATCGCCTGATTGATATGGTGCGTTATGATTGCGTTTTCGGGGTCGGAGAGGTTCTCGATACCGAAGAATTTTTCCGCCTTCTTGACACCCGCAGCCGTTAAAACGGTGGAGCGAGCCTTTTCGTCTACCGTGTAGTCGTATTCACTCTCGATACCCTCGTCAAGTATCTTGGAATCCATTTCTTTTATTCGGAACTCTTTAAGAGAACGCGCGAATTTACACGCCTTTTGATAAATGTCGGTGGCTTCCTCGCCCGCGCCCGAAATAATAAGGGGGGTTCTTGCCTCGTCGATAAGAATGGAGTCCACCTCGTCAACGATAGCGAAGGCGTGGCCTCTCTGTACCTTTCTGTCCTTGTAGATGACCATGTTGTCGCGCAGATAGTCGAAGCCGAACTCATTATTGGTTCCGTAGGTTATATCGCACCCGTAAGCCTCTTTTTTCTCCTCTTTGGTCTGGTCGTGAATGATAAGACCGGTGGTCATACCCATAAATCCGTAGACTCTGCCCATCTCCTCGCTTCCGACTCTGGCGAGGTATTCGTTTACGGTAACTATGTGGACGCCGTTACCCGCAAGGGCGTTAAGGTAGGCGGGGAGAACCGCGACGAGAGTTTTACCCTCGCCCGTTTTCATCTCGGCAATTCTACCCTGATGAAGCACTATGCCGCCTATAAGCTGGACTCGGAACGGACGTTTGCCGAGAACTCTGTCCGCCGCCTCTCTTACCGCCGCGAAGGCGTCGGGAAGGATATCGTCAAGCGTCTCGCCATCTGCTAAGCGTCCTTTGAGCAGCTCAGTAACCGAGCGAAGCTCGCCGTCGGTCATAGCGGCGTACTTGTCCGCTAACGCCTCAATCTCATTTACCGTACTGTTCAGATGCTTTATCTGTCTTTCGCTATACGTTCCGAACATTTTTGTAAAAAGCCCCATTATATACACTCCTTAAACGAAGAATTAACCTATAATTAAGTCTATTATACAAACATAATATAATAAAAAATACGACTTACTGATAATATTTTGTAAATATTAAAGAAATCAGATGCTAAAAAAGCGTTATTCTTGTCAAGAACAACGCTTTTAGTGATGTTTTTTGCATAAGCAAAAGTGATGTTTACGCTTTGCGTAAGTGATGTTCTGCCTTTGGCGGATAAGTTGCTTAGCTAAGCTCGGGATATCCCAGCTGCCGAAGCACCTCGTAAGCGCCAATCGCAACCGAGTTTGACAGGTTTAGGCATCGAAGCTCATCGCGCATAGGTATTCTGACGGCGCGGTCAAGGTTCTCCTCAACGAGAGCCTTTGGCAGCCCCGCGGTCTCCTTACCGAAAACAAGGAAGCAACGCTTTGGGTAGACTATCTCACTGTGCGCCTTGTGCGCCTTGGTAGAGAAGAAGTAGAGATTTTCGTTTCTGTTTATTTGCAAAAACTGTTCAAGACTGTCGTAATAGGTGATGTCAAGCTTATCCCAATAATCAAGCCCCGCGCGTTTAAGCTTTCTGTCGTCGATTTCAAAGCCCATGGGCTTGACGAGGTGTAGCGCCGCGCCCGTAACGGCGCAGGTACGAGCGACGTTGCCCGTGTTTTGAGGTATTTCGGGCTCGACGAGAACAAGATTAAGGTCAGCCATTTTTGTATCCTTTCAAAATAGTATTTCCGACAGAACGGTATTTGAAACGTCAAAGCCCTTCTCGGTGAAAAACACCCGTCCGTCCCTAATTTCCATAAATCCGCTTTCAATGTATTTTTTGCAACGATCTAAGTAGAATTCGGCGTTACGGGTGCGCTCGAATAGCTCTTTTACGGAAAATCCGTCGGTCAGTCGGAGCGAAAGCATAACGAACTCCTTTTCCTTGTCCGTCTCGCTTAACGTTTCCTCAACAGTTATGAGCGAGTCAAAATCCTTTGCGCTTAGGAAGCTCTCGGTGTTTTCCTCGCAGTAAAAGCGCTGTGAGTTAAAATATGAGTAAGCGCCCGTGCCAAAGCCGAGATACTCACGCGCCGACCAGTAGCCGAGATTATGACGGCATTTTTTGCCTTCTCTCGCGAAGTTAGATATTTCGTACCGCGAATAGCCTGCTTTTGATAGCAGAGAAATACCCTTTGAATACATTGAAACACATTCGTTTTCGTCGGGGAAAACGTATTTATCTCTGTTTTTGCAGAGAGGCGTGCCTTCCTCCAGCTGAAGTCCGTAAACCGATATATGCTCGGGAGATAGCTCTGTTACGGCTTTTAAGGTGCTCAGAAAGCTCTGCTCGGTTTGCGACGGTACTCCGTACATTACGTCAACGCTTACGTTGTCAAATCCGCATTTACGGGTTAGCTCAAATGCTTTTTTTGCGTCATCGAAGGAGTGTATTCTGCCGAGCAGATTAAGCTCGTTTTCGTTTGAGCTCTGTATACCGATACTGAGTCTGTTCACGCCGAACAGCTTCAGCGTTCTCAGCTTGTTTTCGTCAAACGTCTTTGGATTCGCTTCAACGGTGAATTCACAGTCGCAGGTTAGCTCAAAGGTGTTTTTTAGCGAGGTTATCAGCCGTACGAGCTGCTCGGCTTTCAGTGTTGTGGGCGTACCGCCGCCGATGAATACCGAGCTTACGCTAAGCTCGCCGTACTTCTTTTTTGCCCACTCAAATTGTCGGATAAGCGCCGATACGTACTGCTCCCTGATTTCATCTCCGTGGCGCTCTTGGGGAAGCGAATAAAAGTCGCAGTACGCGCATTTGCTTACGCAGAATGGAATATGAATATATATGCCTATGTTTTTCATAACTAATGTCCGCTTGAGGTGGTTATAGTCTTTTTATGAGGGCTAAATGCTCAGTTTTCGCGGAAATGCTTGCTGAGCAAACCCGTAAGGAAGCTTTAGCTTCAAACGGTTATCAAAAAAATCGAGCGTTTTCACATTCAGGAGGATTAATTATCGTCGAGCTTGAGGACAGCCATAAACGCCTCAGGGGTAAC
Source organism: Clostridia bacterium (assembly GCA_017502875.1). Classification (GTDB taxonomy): domain Bacteria; phylum Bacillota; class Clostridia; order Oscillospirales; family CAG-272; genus SIG673. The sequence goes on from JAFVUF010000015.1 coordinate 64,612, forward strand.
CTCAACCGTACCAAGCTTACGCATTTTCTTTTTGCCCTCCTTCTGCTTTTCAAGCAGCTTCTTTTTACGGGTAATATCTCCGCCGTAGCACTTGGCGAGAACGTCCTTACGCATTGCCTTAACAGTCTCACGCGCTATTACTTTGCCGCCTATCGCCGCCTGTATCGGTATCTCAAAAAGGGCGCGCGGGATATTTTCCTTGAGCTTTTCCGCTATACGTCTGGCTCTCGCGTAAGCCTTTTCCTCGTGAACGATAAACGAAAGGGCGTCCACGGGGTCTCCGTTAAGCAAGAAATCAAGCTTAACAAGCTTGGACGGATAATAACCGAGCAGCTCGTAATCAAGCGAGGCGTAGCCTCTGCTTCGGCTTTTGAGGGCGTCGAAGAAATCGTAGATTATTTCGTTTAAGGGCAGATGGTAATGAAGCTCGGTTCTCGTCTTGTCCAGATACTTCATATCAATAAAAATTCCGCGTCTGTCCTGACACAGATCCATTATTCCGCCCACGTACTCAACGGGCGTTATTATACTCGCCTTGACCATAGGCTCGTAAGCCTTTTCTATTTCATCACCCGTCGGATAGTTCGAGGGGTTGTCTATGAATACGGTAGAGCCGTCCTTGCAGTCGATTTTGTATATAACGCTCGGTGCGGTAGTGATGATATCAAGGTTAAACTCACGCTCAAGACGCTCCTGAATTATCTCCATATGGAGCAGTCCGAGGAAGCCGCAGCGGAAGCCGAATCCGAGCGCAATCGAGGTTTCGGGTTCGAAGGAAAGCGCCGCGTCGTTTAACTGAAGCTTGATAAGCGCCTCGCGTAAATCCTCATATTTCGCTCCGTCCTCAGGGTAAATACCCGAATACACCATCGGGTTGACCTTTTTGAATCCGGGCATAGCCTCGCTTGCGGGATTTTCGACGAGAGTTATCGTATCGCCGACTTGCGTGTCGGAAAGCGTTTTGATGGAAGCGGTGATATAACCTACCTCGCCCGCCTTGACGCTCTCGCCGCTTGAAAGTCCGAAGGGCTCAAGCGAGCCGACGTCGGTAACGTCAAAGACCGCGCCCGTGCTCATCATTTTTATCTTATCGCCCGCCTTGACGCATCCGTCGAAAACTCTTACGAGCACCACGACACCGAGGTAGGAATCGTAATAGGAGTCAAAAATCAGAGCTTTAAGAGGCGCGTTTTCATCGCCCTTTGGCGCGGGTATCTGCTCAACGACAGCGGATAGCACAGAATCAATGTTAAGCCCCGTTTTCGCTGAAACGGCAGGACAGTCCTCAGCCGGAATACCGATAACGTCCTCAATTTCGCTTCTCGCTCGGTCAAGGTCGGCGGAGGGAAGGTCCATTTTATTTACTACGGGAACGACCTCAAGGTCTGCGTCTATCGCAAGATAGGCGTTAGCGAGCGTCTGCGCCTCGACACCCTGAGTGGCGTCTACGATAAGAAGCGCGCCCTCGCAGGCGTTGAGGGAACGGCTGACCTCGTAATTGAAGTCAACGTGGCCGGGGGTATCTATAAGGTTGAGGATATAGTCCTGTCCGTCTGTATGGGTGTAGCGCATACGTACGGCGCGCGCTTTTATCGTTATTCCGCGCTCCTTTTCCAGCTCCATATTGTCAAGCACCTGCTCCTCCATTTCGCGCGAGGTAACGGTCTTGGTCGCTTCAAGCAGACGGTCAGCTAAGGTGGACTTGCCGTGGTCGATATGAGCGATTATAGAAAAATTTCTGATGTGCTTCTGGCGTTCGGTCATACTGTGTAACCTTTCGTATAATTTTTCAATGTTCATTATACCTCATTTTATTCCGAAAATCAAGAGTTTTTTAAATTTCGGCGCTTCAAAACGGCTTGAAAACAGGAAAATGAACCAAAAATGATAAAAGTGTATAATAATGATGAAGAAAAATTGTGCAAAAAGGAAATTGAAATTATTTGAAGAAAGGTATATAATGTATTTAATATTTTGCGTATATACGCGCAATAAAAGCAAAGGAGAAAGATTATGAAGCTTTCAAAAAGAATTTTAGCACTCGCTCTTGCGGTAGTAACAGCTGTTTCAGTATTCAGCTTTGCTTCCTGTTCGGGCGACGACATTGAGGTTCCCGAGTTCTCCGCCGAGACCATTAAGATCGGCGTGTCCGGACCTCTTACCGGCGCTGCCGCGGTTTACGGTCAGGCTGTTTACAACGGCGCAAGACTCGCTATTCACGAGATAAACGAGGCTGGCGGACTTGACGGAACTCTGTTCTCGTTCGAGATGTTCGACGATACCCACGATCCGACCAAGGTTGCTACCGGTTACGCATCTCTTACCGGAAAGGGTATGCAGCTCTCTCTCGGAACCGTAACCACAGGCCCCGGCCTTGAGTTCAAGGAGCTCTCCAAGACCAATATGTTCGTTCTCACTCCCTCCGCGTCCGGCGACAAGATTCCTGAGTACGCAAACGCATACCAGATGTGCTTTGCTGACGGTAATCAGGGTAAGGTTGCCGCTGAGTACGTTAACTCCCTCTGTCTTACCAAGATCGGTATCTTCTACAAGACCGACGAGGACTACTCCAAGGGTATTTACGATCAGTTCAAGGCTAACCTCAGCTCCAGCATACAGACAGTTGAGGCAAGCTTCACCGATTCCAACGCTACCGACTTCAGCACCCAGATAGACACCCTTAAGGATTGTACCTTCATCTTCATGCCTATCTATTACACCCCCGCCTCGCTCTTCATGACTCAGGCTAAGGACAAGATAGCTAAGAACGCAACCTACTACGGCTGCGACGGCTTCGACGGCATTGAGAGCGCAGAGGGCTTCGATATCACCACCATTCCTCAGAATGTCAGCATGCTCTCTCACTTCAACTCCAAGGCTGAGAGCGGAGCCGCTAAGGATTTCGTAACCAAGTACACCGATATATTCGGCGCTGATACTCTTAATCAGTTCGGAGCGTCGGCTTACGACTGTGTGTACGCCATATTCAATGCCCTTAAGGCTGCAAAGGCCGCGGGCAAGACTGTTGACGGAAGCACCAGCTCCGCTGATATGCTCGCTATACTCACCGAGCAGTTTAACGGCGGCTTCACCTATTCCGGTGTAACCGGCGACAATATCAAGTGGGAGCCCACCGGATACGTTAACAAGGGCGCTGTTCCCTACACCATAAAGGAAGCTAACGAATAATTCGGTAAATTACGTACAATGGCGGTTTGCCGGCGCGGTTCATACGTGCCGGCAAATTCTTGTCATAAGTTTTAGATAAGGATAAGCTTAAAAAATGGAATTTATATCGACACTGCTTAACGGATTGAGCAGCGGCGGCACATACGCGATGATAGCGCTGGGCTACACCATGGTCTACGGAATAGCGAAGATGCTTAACTTCGCCCACGGAGACGTCATAATGGTCGGCGGATACATCATGTACGTTATGATGCTTCTGCTTTCTCAGAACGTATTCTTAGGTATCGCCGTTGCGGTGGTATTCTGCGTTCTGCTTGGAATCCTTGTTGAGCGACTTGCTTACAGACCGCTTCGCGGCGCGTCGCCTCTGGCGGTGCTCATAACCGCTATCGGAGTAAGCTACCTCTTTCAGAGCCTTGCGCTCATAGTATTTAAATCCTCGCCTAAGATGCTCTCTGTGCTTCAAATATCCGGTGCTCTTAAGCTTGGTAAGCTCTCTGTTGATTACAGCACTATCGTTACCCTCGCGGTAGCCGCGGCGGTAATGACCGCGCTTACCCTTTTTGTCAAAAAGACAAAGACGGGAAGAGCGATGGTGGCGGTTTCTGAGGACAGAGACGCGGCTAAGCTTATGGGTATAAACGTTAATTTCATAATCATGATAACGTTTGCCATCGGCTCTGGTCTTGCGGCGCTTGCGGGTGTGTTTATGCTTATGAAGGCGCCCAGCCTTTCAAACACCTTCGGAGCTATGCCCGGTATCAAGGCGTTTACCGCGGCGGTCATAGGCGGAATAGGCTCTATTCCCGGCGCTATGGTCGGAGGAATACTTCTCGGAGTAATTGAGGCGATATCCTTCAAGATACCGCTTATCGCTCCCTATACCGACGCTATTGAGTTTTCAATACTTATTATAATTCTCCTTGTAAAGCCTACGGGCTTGCTCGGAAAGAGAAGAAGGGAGAAGGTGTAATATGGCTAACATAAAATGGAAGCGCTATCTCAATTACATTGTTATATCCGCGTTGGCTGTTCTCTTTGCCGTTCTCTCTCTTACTGGTACGCTCAAGCTCGGAACGCAGATACTGCTTGAAAAGATAACCATATCTATTATCCTCGCGGTTTCTCTGAGCATGGTCGTCGGATTCCTCGGCGAGCTTTCACTTGGACACGCCGGATTTATGTGCGTTGGCGCGTATATCGGCGGTAAGGTTGCATGCCTTGTCGACGGCGACGGAAACAGTCATCTCATTCTGATTACGGCGATACTTGTCGGCGGAGTGGTAGCCGCTATATGTGGATTTATTATCGGACTTCCCGCGCTTCGTCTTAAAGGGGATTATTTAGCTATCGTTACTCTTGCCTTCGGTGAGATAGTAAGATCGCTTTTCCTCAACTCCACTCCTGAGAGCTTCGGCTCTACGCTCGGTCTGAAAACCCCCAGATACGACAGCAGATTTCTGCTTATCTACGGCTTTGTATTCGTGCTTATAGCTCTCGCGGTCATACAGAACCTTATCAAGAGTAAGCACGGACGCGCGATAACCGCGATAAGAGATAACGAGATAGCGGCTAAGGCTACTGGTATCAATATCACCAAATATAAGCTTTTAGTTTTCATAGTTTCGGCGTTCTTTGCGGGCGTTGCGGGCGTTCTTTTTAGCCACGCGAACTATACCGTTCAGTCCAAGACCTTTGACTATAACTATTCGATAGAGATACTCGTTATGGTCGTTCTCGGCGGAATGGGAAGCATAAACGGAGCTATAATTTCCGCTACGCTTATCACCTTCTTAAACGAAGAGCTTACTACTATTTTAACAGGTGAGCTTTCGGTACTGAAGGATCTACTCTATGCGCTTATCCTCATACTCCTCATAATCTATAACAACGCCCCTGCGCTTAAAGGCGTCAGAGAGAAGTACAATCTCCGCGCGTTTGTCGGTAAGATACGTAAGCACGATCCTGCCGCCGATAAGGACGACGAGGCGAAGTGGCACAGAGTTCCCACTAAGATAGACATGAATGAGGTTCTTTCCACAGACTTGGTGGTTAAGGAAAGCCGCGCGGAAAAAGGCGACAGGGGAGGTAAATGACGGTGAGTGAATTTGTACTTGAAACGAAGGAACTCGGAATTTCCTTTGGTGGCCTTAAAGCCGTAAGCGACGTTAATCTGAAAATAAAGCAGGGTGAGATATACGGTCTTGTCGGTCCTAACGGCGCGGGTAAGACTACTGTATTTAACCTGCTCACAGGCGTTTACCAGCCAACGACCGGTACGTTCTTCCTTAACGGCAAGGAGCTTAAAGGCTTCGGTCAGGAGAGAATAAACCACGAGGGAATTGCCAGAACCTTCCAGAATATCCGTCTTTTCAATAACATGACGGTAGTTAATAACGTTATGGTCGGGCTTCACAACAACCCTGAGTTTAAATGCAATATGCTTGAAAGCATATTCCGTTTGCCAAAGCATTTCAAGGTCGAGAAGGCTATGCGAGAGAGGGCGAAGGAGCTGCTCACTATATTCGGACTTCTTGATGAGCGCAATAACCTTGCCTGTAACCTACCTTACGGTAAGCAGAGAAAGCTTGAAATAGCGAGAGCTCTCGCGACGAACCCCACACTTCTGCTTCTTGACGAGCCCGCGGCGGGTATGAACCCGAATGAGACCGAGGACCTTCGTAAGACCATTGAGATAATCCGTAAGCAGTTCGGCATAACCATTCTCCTTATCGAGCATGACCTGAAGTTCGTTTCCGAGATTTGCGACGAGATAACCGTTCTCAATTTCGGTACGGCTTTGGCGCAAGGTAAGGCAAAGGACGCTTTAAATGACCCCGAGGTCATAAAGGCGTACATCGGTAAGTAAGGAGGATGAAGACGTTATGGCACTTCTTGAAGTAAAGGATTTGCAGGTGTATTACGGCGTTATACAGGCGCTCAAGGGTATCTCCTTTGAGGTTAACGAGGGCGAGATTGTAACGCTTATCGGCGCAAACGGAGCCGGTAAAACGACCACCATGCAGAGCATAATGGGTCTTATCCACCCTAAATCCGGCGAGGTCATATACGACGGTCAGAGCATCGTTGGAATGCCTACCAATAAGATAGTTCAGCTCGGAATGACACAGGTGCCGGAGGGCAGGCGTGTTTTCTCGGAGCTTACCGTCTATGAGAATCTTCTTATGGGCGCTTATATTAATAAGGATAGAAGTAAGGTGAAAAGCGACATCGAGGAGGTGTATACGCTTTTCCCCCGTCTTGGCGAAAGAAAGGGTCAGCTTGCGGGAATGCTTTCCGGAGGCGAGCAGCAGATGCTCGCGATGGGCAGAGCGCTGATGAGCCACCCAAAGCTTATGATGCTTGACGAGCCCTCTATGGGACTTGCTCCTATACTCGTTTCTCAGGTGTTCGATATGATAAAGCACTTAAACGAAACGGGAACGACCATACTTTTGGTCGAGCAGAACGCCGAAAAGGCGCTCTCGATAGCAGACCGCGCGTACGTTATGGAAATCGGAGAGATAACTTTAAGCGGTACGGGTAAGGAGCTGGCTGAGAGCGACAAGGTCAAAGAGGCGTATCTCGGCGGTTAAACGGAAATAGCTGTTACCGCAAATAAAACTGAAAAAATAATTTTTATAAAATTATTAAAAAATAAGAGGAGGCTTTCAAAATGAAAGATTCAGTCAAGTCGCTCTATTGTAAAATCACCGCAATAGTGCTCGCAGTCATCATGGTGATACTACTTGTCGCTTGCTTTTTACCTCTGGTAAAGGTAAGAACCGCAGGCCGCCCCATTGATCCAATCTTTTCTACCGGCAGATACACGGCAGGTAAGACGATTCCCGAGGCAGACCTTGGAATCGGCAGCGCCATTTCCTTTCTTGGCGATTTAAGAATGGCAAATCTGGTCATTTCCGTTCAGAACAATGACAAGAGAATCGCTCAGGAGGAAGAGCAGATACTCGAATATCAAGTTAAGGAGCTTGAGGACGGCAGATTAGACGGCGATTACGACACCTCTATCACGTCATGCAGAAACAGAATAATCGAATTGCAAGCTGACACCGCCGAGCATCTTGCGGAGTTCACTCCCGAGGAGCTTGAGGAGCTTCAGACTGTTCTTCTTAACGACGAGAGCTTCCTTGAAAGCCTTGGCGTATACTACGGATTTTTGGCTCTGTTTGATGACAGCCAGTATACCGATTCGTATCCCAGCTACACAGAGAATTCAATACATATGATAATATTCCTTTTCGGTATTATCTGCTTTGTTATCGCTGTAATAGCTCTTATTGTATACCTTGTCGCTTCCGTTATCAACGTTATAATCAAGGGTATTTATTTCGGAGTACGCGTAATGAACGCGGACGATAAGGTTCTTGACAGACTGTTCCCGAAGATGCTTCCCGGTATTGCGGGTATGCTGTTTATACTTATGCTCGTGCTTGTTGTATTCAACGGCTACGGCGTAACCTTCGGAAGTGGACTTATTACCATGCTCGTTTGCTACGTTATCGTAAACGTGATTCGCGGAGTAAGCAAGATTATTCTTTCTGATACTATCGCTTGGGGCGAGGTAGTTAAGTTCGTAATTTCTCTCATCGCTGTTGTCCTTATCTTCGCTGCAATCGTATCCTTCCTTAACGTAGCTATTTTCGCTACGACTATGGAGGACGGCCCCGCATATATGGCAAAGCAGTACGAGGTAACCTACAAGGCGGAATATGACGCTAAGATGGCAGAATGTCCTTGCGCAGAATGCACTAATAGCACCGATCCTGATGATTGGAAAACGGTATTCAGTGATCACGCAAATCAGATTAAGACCGCTACCAGCTATGCGGAATCCGCTGCAAAGAAGGCTGCAAACGACGGCTTTAAGAAGAACGCGCTTATCGCTCTCCTTTACGACGTTGTAACCCTGTTTATTCTCGGCATAAGCTTCATCTGCTTCGTTGAAAGACTTGGCGCCAAGACATACAAGAACAAGTACAGCACTGAGGTTAAGGGCTACGGTCCTATGGTCGCAGTCGGAATTCTTCTCATTGTATGCTTCCTCGTACCTAATTTCCTGTTCACCGTTTCTACGGTTGAGGACAGAACCAAGGCTTACGAGGAGGGAAGCATAAAGCTTCTTCTTGACGACTACGCGATAGACGAAACTCCTGACAACATCAAGTATAAGGCTCTTGTTGAGGTTAGAGACGGCATGGAAGATAAGATAGCGGAGCTTGATGAAAACGCGACGGATTACGAGAGCACCAAGCTTCACGCTGACAGAGCGCTCGCTCTTGTTAACGGCAGAATAGATATGCTTGAAACCTCTCAGAGCTCCTCTCTTGTAGCGGGAGTTATCTGGTCTGTTCTCATCACCGCGACTTCCTTTGCGTATATCTTTGCGGTAAAGCCTCTTGAGGCGATACTTAACAAGGTTTTCGGCAAGAAGTCCGATGCTTCTGTTGAGTAAGCAAACGCAGAGTAATTAACTGTATAAAAATGGCTGGGTCATCGCTTAACAAAAAGGCTTTTGACTCAGCCTTTTTTGTTTTTATATTGACAAACATTAGTGTATGTGATAGAATGTCTGCGGTGAGCTTTTATAAAGCAGTAATATAAATGACGGAGAGATAGTCAAATCGCCTGACACAAATCACAATTAATGTGTTTAGAATCATAATGAATATGGAGTAAAAACATGGACGGAAGGATTTCTAATTCCTTGCAGGTCGCAAGTGTTCGTCGCTATACGGTTACTGAGGGACAAGAAAAGGGGCTTGATATAATTGATTGCGATAACGGGAAAATACGTTTTCTGTTAAACGTCAGTAAAGCTTGCGATGTGATGCAGCTTTATCATGAGGGGCAAAACGTATCTTTTATTTCAAAAAACGGATTTACGCAAAGACAAGCTCCTTTTTTGAAGAGCTTTGAGGGCGGTATGCTTTATACCTGCGGAATTGACAGCGTCGGCGCAAGAGACGGGTATGAAACGCACGGAACAATTCATAACATTCCCGCGCAAATTATACGTGCTGAATGTAACGAAAATCAGATTGTGATAGAGGCTATTTTGCGAGACACCGCATTGTTTGGCAAGAATCTTACAGTAAAACGAAAAATTACCTCCGAAATCGGCAGCGGAGCGCTTACTTTGGTAGATACACTCATCAACGAAGGCTTTAGGGAAGAGGAGTATTGTCTTCTTTATCACATTAATATAGGTTATCCTATGCTGGATGCGGGAGCAAAGGTCGTAGCGGATGTGGGAAAGCGTATAGCCCGTACCGATTGGTCAAAAATAAATGACAATGACTCATACGATATAGGCGAGCCCGTTGCCAATATGGAAGAAACGTGTTATTTTCTGACACTCAAATCTCCAGAGGCATCGCTTGTGAACAAAAAACTGGGAAAGCAAATTACCGTTTCTTATTCCGGCGAAACCTTACCGCATTTTGTGGAATGGAAGAGCTTGGCAAGCGGTGATTATGCGTTAGGCTTCGAGCCTTGCACGACTGAGCTTGACGATAGGTTTGAATATCGAAAAATTTCCCCGGCGGAGAAGATTGAATTTTGTGTAAAAATAGATGTATCTGACATCAAAGGCGCGTAAAAATGTCATAGACCTTATAATATACAAGTGTTATTCTCAGTATAAATTGCCAGCTACGATAAGAGCTTTTAATAGACAATATAAAAAGCGGCGAGAATATTTCTCGTCGCTTTTTGATGTTAATGTGTCAGCTACTCTTAAAATTATATCCGCTTTTTAATTATTTCAAACGTTTCATCGCTTATGACGTGCTCTATTTTACACGCGTCGGCAGCTGCGGTTTCCTCTGAAACACCTAGCTTTATGAGAAATCCGCTTATTACCTTATGTCGCTCGTATATCTTCATAGCGACCTCACGTCCGCTTTCGGTGAGGATAAGCGAGCCGTCTTCTTCCATAATTATATATCCGTCTTTTTTCAGGATACCTACCGCACGGCTTACGCTGGGCTTAGAATATCCCATATGCTCACTGACGTCAATTGAACGCACGTGTCCCCTCTGTTCAGTCAGCGTCAGTATGGTTTCAAGATACATTTCGCCCGATTCCTGCAAGCTCATATTATCCCTCCGTATTTTTGTACTAAATTTATTATATCGCATAAATGTTAAAAAATCAACATATACTGTATAATTAATCTTGAAAAGAACTCGATTATATGATATACTAATGTATAAATTTTATTTTCGGGGGAATTTATGGCAAGAATAATTGACGGGAAAAGGATGAATATGGTAGGTGGAAATCTATGTAAGATTCGTAAAGCGAGAGGAATGAGCCAAAAGGTATTGTCCTCAAAGCTTGAGCTTTTGGGTGTCTACGTATGTCGCGGCTCGATATCCAGAATAGAGGATTACTCCCGTACAGTTACCGATATTGAGCTTTACGCAATAGCAAAGGTACTTGATGTAAAAATCGAGGATTTGATGATGTCGGAAATTGTTGAGAACAAATGAAAAAATAATCCTTAAAAAATTCCCCAAACCCCTTGACAAATTGTGGAATTTGTGATATTATATCATATGGTTAGCACATGCTAACTAAAAAGAATTGGCGGAGAATGGCAATGAATCTACTTTCGGCACAAGAGGGAAAGGAATACATCATCGTAAGCGTTAATACAGATGACGACGAGGAGATGGAGGACTTTTTATTTTCGCTCGGCTGTTACAGCGGAGAACCCATCACTGTCATTTCTCATCTGAAGGGTGGCTGCGTCGTCGCTATAAAAGACGCCAGGTACACCATAGATAAGCAGCTTATGTCGGCTATTGAGGTAAAATAAAAAAAGTAATTCAGTTACTTTTTTTTAGCCCATCAGTTAGCGAAGGCTAACTCAAAAAACGTTATAAAATTTTATCATATATACTCATTGAAGGAGGATCTTTTACAATGAGAATCGCATTAGCGGGTAACCCTAACAGCGGTAAGACAACAATGTTTAACGCCTTGACCGGCAGTAACGAAAAGGTTGGAAATTGGGCGGGCGTTACCGTTGACAAGAAGGAGCACCCGATAAAAAAGAGTCTTTGTAAGGGAATGGAGCTTGTAGCCGTTGACCTTCCCGGCGCTTATTCAATGTCGCCGTTCACCTCGGAGGAGAGCATAACAAGCTCGTACGTTCAGAACGAGCAGCCTGACGCTATCATAAATATAGTTGACGCCACCAATCTAAGCCGCAGCCTGTTCTTTACCACCCAGCTGCTTGAGCTTGGAATTCCTACCGTTGTCGCGCTCAATAAGACGGACGTAAACAAAAAGAAGGAGACTAAGGTAGACGCCGCTTTGATTTCGGAAAGGCTTGGCTGTCCCGTTGTCGAGACTGTTTCGACGTCGGGAAAGGGTATGGACGAGGTAGTCAAGGCTGCCGCCTCGCTTGTCGGAAGAACGCAGGTTGCTCCCTACACGCAGGGTGATATAGACCTTACCGATAAGGCTGCCGTAACCGAGGCGGACAAAAGACGCTTTGAGTTTGTAAATAAGGTGGTTTCAGAGGTTGAGAGCCGCAAGGTTTTCACAAAGGAGAAGAATTTCCAAGACAAGATAGATGCCGTTCTAACTAACAAGTGGGCGGGTATTCCGATATTCGCGGTAGTAATGTTCCTTGTTTTCGGAATTTCTCAGGCGTGGGTAGGTCCGTTTATAGCCGAGGGACACGAGTTTTCAAACGGTTTCGTTATTCCCGGACTTGTTACTCTTATAGAGTGGTTTGGCGAGTGGGTAGGAGGATTGCTCGATGGCGCTAATCCTTTCCTTGTTTCCGTAATCGTTGACGGCATAATCGGCGGTGTGGGCGCGGTAGTAGGCTTTTTGCCGCTGGTTATGATAATGTATTTCCTTATCGCTCTGCTTGAGGATTGCGGATATATGGCTCGCGCCGCCGTCGTGTTAGACCCTATTTTTAAAAAAGTAGGTCTTTCGGGTAAGTCGGTTATACCGTTTGTTATAGGTACGGGGTGCAGTATTCCCGGTATTATGGCATGCCGTACTATCCGCAACGAAAGAGAGCGCCGAGCGACCGCTATGCTAACACCTTTTATGCCCTGCGGTGCCAAGCTTCCCGTCATTTCACTGTTTGCGGGTGCGTTCTTCGGCGAATCCACATGGGTCGGTGTAACTATGTATTTCGTAGGAATCGCGCTTATTCTTCTTTGCGCGCTGCTTATTAATTTGCTTACGGGCTACAAGGTCAGAAAGTCATTCTTTATAATGGAGCTTCCTGAATATAAGGCTCCGAGTCCCAAGAGAGCGTTTTTCTCTATGTGCCAGAGAGGCTGGTCTTACATAGTAAAGGCGGGAACGATAATTCTCGTATGTAACTTCGTCGTACACGTTATGCAGAGCTTCAATTGGAGGCTTCAGCTTGTCGAGGACGCAAGTCAGTCCATTCTCGCGGGTATAGCGACGCCATTTGCTTACGTTATCGCTCCTATCGTAGGAGTCGTCGCTTGGCAGCTTGCCGCGGCGGCGGTAACAGGCTTTATCGCTAAGGAGAACGTCGTAGGAACACTTGCGGTATGCTTTGTAGGACTTGAAAATCTTATCGACACCGAACAGCTTGCTCTTATGGAGGGCGCGGGAGCTGAGGTTGCGGCTATATTCGCAATAACCAAGGTTGCGGCGCTTGCGTTCCTTATGTTCAATCTGTTTACCCCTCCTTGCTTTGCGGCTATCGGAGCGATGAACTCGGAAATAAAGAGCAAAAAATGGCTCTGGGCAGGCATCGGGCTTCAGTTTGCGGTCGGATTTACGGTATCGTTCCTTGTGTTCTTCTTTGGAACGCTCTTTACCACCCGCAATTTCGGCGCTGCTTGGATGCCGATAGTAGGTTGGGCTATAGTAGCAGCTATCGTTGCTATTTTTACGGTAGTAATCATTAAAAAGCAGAAGGAAATGAAGGCTGAGTACGAGCTAAAGGCGAGAAAAAAGGCGGCTGAAAGGGAAGCCGTAAAGGCTTAAATATATTTATAATAAAAGAAAGTGGGTGAGCGAATGCTGCCAAGCATCATAGCGGGCGCTGTTATATTTTTAATCGTTGGCGGCGCTGTCGCTTATATTATAAAAGCTAAAAAAAGCGGAAAAAGGTGTATCGGGTGTCCCGATAGCGCTTCTTGCGGCAGGGCAGACTGTGAAAAGGGCTGCGGCGGTTGCCGCGGTTGCCGCTGAATTAAATAGCTCCGTTATTTCCCCGATTACCGCATTTTCAGGGGATATGTAAACGGACTGTCGCAAACGCGACAGTCCGTTTTTTTGTTTTATCTGGTTGATTTTTCCCCGTAGGAGCTTGGCTCCTTCGGAGGATTTTTTAGTCTCACTATAAGGCTGAGTAGCGCTCTCGGGTTAAACGGAACGAGGGGGTACAGGTAGGAGCGCGAGCCTTTTATACCTCTGTTTGTTACTATCAGCGTAAGCATTATGAGTGTGCCAAGCAGTATTCCCCAGCCGCCTAAAAGGTAAGTCAGGATAAGAATAAGAAGGCGCATAAACTTTATCGCGTAGCCAAGCTCGTAGCTGGTCTGGGTAAAGTTGGCTATTGTTACGAAGGCGGTATAAAGAATGACGTCGGGTGAAAACCACCCTGCGCTTACCGCGAAATCTCCGAGAATAAGACCGCTGACGATGCTAAGTGAGCTTCCGAGTGTGTCGGGGGTGTTCAGTGAAGCAAGCCGTACGCCGTCTATGGCAAGCTCCACGAAAATCAGCTGCCAGAAAACAGGTATCCCCGCCTCATGTGAGAGCGAGAGGAATTTCAGATATTCGGGAAGCTTGTCTGCGTGGCTTTGGAGGTAAAACCATATTGGCGTCATATAGATTGAAAGCACGTAAACTATAAAGCGAATTATCCTTAAATAGCTGCCCGTAAGCGGCGGAAAGCAGAAATCATCGGTCTCCTGAAAGAAGTCGAATATCGAGGTTGGAAGAATAACGCACGAGGGGGAGTTGTCGCACATAAGCAGTACGCTTCCTTCAAGGATTGCGGCGGCTGCGGCGTCGGGGCGCTCCGTGTAGCGAACCTTTGGAAACGGGTTGTACCATTTCTTTTTAATCAGCGCCTCACACAGTGTCTGAACCTGAAAGTTCACGCTGTCAAGCTTTAAATCCGATATCTGCTTTTTCAGATTTTCGACGTATTTTGGGTCTGCCTTGCCTTCCATGTAGCAAAGGCAGACGTCGGTTTTGGTCAGCTCTCCTACCGTTATAGCGGCAAACGTCAATTCAGGGCTTCGTATACGCCTTCGTATAAGCGCGGCGTTGGGCTGAAGCGCTTCTCCAAATCCGTCGCGCGCGCCCCGAAGCACCTTGTCATTGGCAGGCTCCTCAACACCTCTCAGCGGCATTTTTCGCATGTCTATAAGGAATGCGTCCGGCTCATTTTCTATAATAAGGCAGGTCATTCCCGACATTATTTTTTTAACTATATCTCCGTGTTTTCTGCTTTTTGACGCCTCGACGTAAGGGATAGTCTCCTCACAAAGACGGAAATCCTCGGCGTTTAGGCAGTAGCGTATGAAATCCTGCACTGTCTGACCGTCGGCGAAGCCCGCAATGTAGAAAAAAGCGCATTTCTGGTTATTTTTCGGAGTTATTATCCGCTTTACGAAGTCAAAGCTCTCGCCTACGCGGAGCGTTTTTTCAAGCGCTCCGACGTCTGTCGCGAAGTCTCCGGTGAGCGTTGTGATTTTATCCATATTGCCTCTCAAAATTAAACGTATATCTAATATTTATTATGGTCATAAAATAATAGAATATGTATTTTTATAAGGTTAGATTGACTTTTTGCGTATAATATGCTAAAATGATAAGGTGATAACTGCGATAAAATGCCGTATCGGATATAATATAAACTTGAAAGGGAGTTTTAGATGAACTATCTTGAAAGATCTCTTGAAATGCACAGAGCTCTTAAAGGAAAGCTTGAAATAAAAAGCAAGGTTACGGTTTCGGATAGAGAATCGCTTTCACTTGCGTATACACCGGGAGTGGCGCAGCCCTGTCTTGAAATACACAAGGACCCTGAGCTTTCCTACGAGCTTACGGGCAGGTGGAACACCATAGCCGTGGTAACCGATGGAACGGCGGTTCTGGGGCTTGGCGATATAGGGCCTGAGGCGGGCATGCCCGTTATGGAGGGTAAGTGCGTGCTTTTCAAAGAGTTCGGAAACGTGGACGCCTTCCCGCTTTGTATTCGCTCAAAGGACGTAAGCGAGATAGTAAACACAGTAGCGCTTCTTGCGGGAAGCTTTGGCGGAATCAACCTTGAGGATATATCGGCTCCAAGATGCTTTGAGATTGAGCGCAGATTAAAGGAAAGGTGCGATATCCCTGTTTTCCACGACGATCAGCACGGAACGGCGGTGGTTGTGCTTGCGGCGATTAAAAACGCGCTGAGGCTTGTCGGTAAAAAAATAGACTGCATAAAGATAGTAATAAGCGGAGCAGGCTCCGCGGGAATAGCTATCGCAAGGCTGTTGCTTCACGCGGGCGCGAAAAACCTTATACTTTCCGATAAATGCGGAGCGATATGGCAGGG
This sequence comes from Clostridia bacterium, assembly GCA_017502875.1. Taxonomy (GTDB): domain Bacteria; phylum Bacillota; class Clostridia; order Oscillospirales; family CAG-272; genus SIG673. Next base: position 80,391 of record JAFVUF010000015.1, read on the forward strand.
CATGGACGGTCTTAATCCCGAGCAGGAGAAGATGAGCCGTATAACCAACCCATATAAGCTTCAGGGCAGACTTGAGGATATAATGATGGGCGCTGACGTATTTATAGGCGTATCTGCGCCGAATATAGTAAATGAGGACATGATAAGGTCAATGGCGGAGAAGTCCATAGTTTTCGCTATGGCTAACCCTGTTCCCGAGATAATGCCCGAAAAGGCAAGGCTTGCGGGCGCTTACGTAGTCGGAAGCGGAAGAAGCGACTTTGCCAATCAGATAAACAACGTTCTCGCTTTTCCCGGTATCTTCCGCGGAGCGCTTGACGCAAGAGCGAGCGAAATAAACAGAGATATGATGCTTGCGGCTTCTGAGGCGATAGCCTCGCTTGTAACCGATAGCGAGCTTAGTCGGGATTACGTTATTCCGGCGGCGTTTGATAAGCGCGCTCACGCGGCGGTAGCGAAGGCGGTAGCCGAGGCGGCTGAAGCGACTAAGGTCGCGAGAGTTAAAATAAACTAACGATAATATACAGCAGGAGAAAACCACGATGTACTATTGTGAAATGAAGAAAGAGGAGCTTTCTGCTCTTTATTCGGAGCTTTGCGCTAAGTTTGAGGAGATAAAAAGCAAGGGCTTAAAGCTTGATATGTCAAGAGGTAAGCCGGGTGCGGACCAGCTCTGTCTTACCGACGGGCTTCTTACCGCGGTATCGGCGGAAAGCGGAGTTAAGGCTGCAAACGGTCTTGATTGCCGTAACTACGGCGTTCTTGACGGTATTCCCGAGGCAAAGCAGATATTTGCGGATATTCTCGGTGTTCCGACGGAGAACGTTATAGTCGGCGGCTCGTCCAGCCTCAACCTTATGTACGACGAGATATCGAGAGCGATGCTTTTCGGCGTTGCGGGCGGTGAAAAGCCCTGGGGCGCGCAGGGAAAGATAAAGTTCCTTTGCCCTGTGCCGGGGTATGACAGACATTTCGCTATCTGTGAGCTTATGGGTATCGAGATGATAAACGTTCCGATGACCGAGAACGGACCTGATATGGACGTAGTAGAGAGGTACGTTGAAAGTGACGGAAGCATAAAGGGTATATGGTGCGTTCCGAAGTACGCCAACCCCGATGGCTGCGTTTATTCCGACGAGACCGTAAGACGCTTCGCCGCTTTGAAGCCTAAGGCAAAGGATTTCAGAATATTCTGGGATAACGCGTACGTCGTTCACGACCTATACGGCTATAAGCCCCTTGCAAATCTTTTTGAGCTTGCAAAGGAATACGGAAACGAGAATCTTCCCATAATGTTCACCTCTACCTCAAAGATTTCTCACGCAGGCTCAGGCATTTCGGCAATGGCGGCGTCGAGCGCTAATATCGCCAAGACTAAGAAAAGCATGGGTATCCAGACCATTGGTTTTGATAAGATAAACCAGCTCCGTCACGCCAGATATTTCGGTAACGCCGAGAATGTTATAAAGCATATGGAAAAGCACGCGGATATCCTCCGTCCTAAGTTTGAGGCGGTGCTTACCGCTTTTGAAAAGGAGCTTAAGCCTATCGGTGTTGCTACGTGGAGCAAGCCTAAAGGCGGATATTTTATAAGCCTTAACGTCGTTAAGGGCTGCGCCAAGAGGGTTTATGAGCTTGCAAAGGAAGCGGGCGTAACGCTTACTCCCGCGGGCGCGCCTTATCCTTACGGAATTGACCCCGAGGACGAAAATCTCCGTATCGCTCCCTCGTTCCCGCCCGTTTCGGAGCTGAGCGACGCCGTGGCGGTGCTGTGTCTTTGTGTAAAGATGGCGGCTGCCGAAAAATATCTTGCGTAAAGTATTTACCTGATAAAAAACGCCCTCCGCATTATAAGTTCGGAGGGCATATTTTTGCTTTAAGACTTTATTTTTTCTATCATAGCGTCTGTATAGTGTCGAAGCGCTGTCTCGGCGTCAAGGCCAAGCTTTTCACATTCCTTGATGGCGGAAGCGAGCATATCGCCTATACGCTTTTCGTTTTCTGTCAGTCTGTCGCTTACGTCGGGGCAAGGAACTTCAGTTTCCTTTGCCGTCTTGTGAATCACCTTTTGGGCGCGGACTAGAGACGGCAAGGGCTTTGCTATAGAATCAAGCTTTTCGCCGAGACTTTTCTGGCTCTTGGTCTGCGCCTTTATCATATCCCAGTTTTTAAGAACGTCTTCGCTTGTTTTAGCGGTTACGTCGCCAAAAACGTGAGGGTGGCGCACTATCATTTTCTGACAGACGTCGGTTACGGCGTCGTTAAAGCCGAATACGCCCTTTTCGTCCTCAATGGCGGCGTGGAACACCACCTGAAGCAGAACGTCTCCAAGCTCCTCTTTTAACATATCGGGATTTTTCGCCTCGATAGCCTCCACCGCCTCATACGTTTCTTCAATCAAGCTCGGAACTATACTTTCGTGAGTCTGCTCCGCGTCCCACGGACAGCCGCCCGGCGCGCGAAGTATCTTCATAATGATCAGGAGATCGTCTATATTAAATTCAGTTTTGCTTTTTAAAAGCTCTTTTTCGTTTTCGTACATTTTGAGTAACCCTTTCAGCGCTGTTTTCTACATTATACCACAAAGGCTTTGTTTTGTAAACAAAAAACTCACGCTTTACGGCGTGAGTTTTTTATATTCGTAAATTTTGTTTTGCACAAACTTAGTCGGCGTAAACGCTAACGCGCTTTCTGCCGCCCGCAAAGGTCTCGAACTTAACGTTTCCTTCGGCAAGAGCAAAGAGAGTGTCATCGCTTCCGATTCCAACGTTGGTACCGGGATGAATCTTCGTTCCTCTCTGTCTTACTATGATGTTACCGGCGATAACGTGCTCGCCGCCAAACTTCTTTATACCAAGGCGCTTGGACTCACTGTCACGGCCGTTCTTGGTAGAACCAACACCCTTTTTGTGTGCAAAGAACTGTAAACCTAATCTAAGCATTTAAAGTTTCCATCCTTTCTAAAAAACTCATTTTTCGATCTCCTCGACCGAAAGGTAATCGTAATAATCCTCGAGCATATCCATAAGCTGCATAAAGTAACCCTGAATGAGACCGCTTACCGCGAACTGCTTGCTTATATTCTCGGGAGAGGAGTCCAGCGCGGCAGGCACCTTGACGGTGATGTCCGTGGTATCCTCATCGATGGTATATTCAACGTCAGAGGCGTAAGAGACTTCAATAGTATTTACTATCAGCATAGTCATTGCCGAGAGAGCAGCGCATACGATATCCTGCCCTGCGTCAGCGTATCCCGAATGACCCGACTCGTTAAAGCCGTAATAAATTCCGTTACGCTTAAAGAACGTAATCTTTGTCATAAGAACCGATTAAGCCTCGATCTTAGTAACAACGACCTTCGTGTAAAGCTGACGGTGACCCGTCTTCTTCTTCTCGTTCTTCTTGGGCTTGTACTTGATAACGTATATCTTCTTACCCTTGCCCTGCTTTACTACCTGAGCTTCAACAGATGCGCCTGCAACGTAGGGAGCGCCGACCTTGAAGCCATTGTCGTCGGAAACCGCAAGAACATTGTCAAACTTTACGGTCTCGTCTGCTTCTGCTTCGATCTTCTCGATGTAGATAACGGTTCCTTCGCTAACCTTGTACTGCTTTCCGCCTGTTTCAATAACTGCGAACACGAAAAGCACCTCACTTTCTTAACTGCCATATGCGGCAAAAACTCGCTGATGACGGTAGGTAAGTCCAAAACTTGCCGTTTGCGACCGATTCCATGCGGCGAGAAATATTATAGCAGAATTAAACAAAAATGTCAAGAATGAAATATGCAAAACAACTGTAACTTTTCTATGAACGCTATTGGTGTGAATGTATATTCATTTCTATATTCAATAAAAGTTGTGTAAAATCAAGCTTTTTTAGGTGGATTGCAGCGTAAAAACTGTATATACATACACAAAAATTCCGAAAAGGCTTGACAAAGCGGATAAAAGGTGGTAATATTAATAGGCAATTCCAAAATATTATAAAATTGAAAGGAAAAACAGTTATGAAAAAGATTATTACACTTGCGCTCGTGCTTGCTACGGTATTTACCACCGTATTCTGCGCTACCTCGTGCAGCAAGGCATACGATTTTGACAAAGAGACCGAGCTTGTTATGGCAACCAACGCGGCGTTCCCTCCTTATGAGTACGTTGACGGCGGAGAGTACTACGGTATTGACGTAGAAATCGCTAAGGAGATCGCGAAAAGACTCAATAAGACCCTCAGAATAGAGGATATTGAGTTCGATTCAATCATCGGCGGTATCGAAAGCGGAAAGTACGATATGGCTCTTGCGGGTCTTACCGTAACCGCTGAGCGTCAGAAGAGCGTATCCTTCTCCGACTCCTACGCTAACGGCGTACAGATTATGATAGTAAGGAAGGATTCCGCATACACCAGCATTGACGATTTCTTCAACTATGACGCCGAGGGCAATCCTGTTTCTCTCAAAAAGACCGACGTTAAGATTGGTGTTCAAAAGACCACCACGGGAGACATTTACGCCTCCTCCGACGTTACTGGCTGGGGCTTCAACGACTTAAAAGAGGACGGAAGCACCGAGACCGAGCGCGTTACCCGTTATAACAACGGCGCTGACGCTGTCGAGGCTCTCAAAACAGGTAAGGTAGACGTTGTTATCATCGACAACGAGCCCGCTAAGGCGTTTGTAAACGCAAACCCCAATGATATAAGAATCCTTGAAACAGAGTACACAAATGAGGATTACGCTATTGCCGTTAACAAGGACAGCAAGGTACTCCTTGACAAGATAAACGAGACTCTTGCGGCAATGAAGGCTGACGGAACTCTCGATGCAATCATCAAGAAGTATATTCCCGCGCAGTAAAAAATTAGATTACGTTATATCACAATGGCAGCGGTTCTTATGAGGGCCGCCGCCATTGCTTGCGTTAAAAGAAAAAGAGGAAAATAAATTGGATTGGTTTAATTCGTTCAAAGAGGATTTCATTCTGAACTTCGTTGATAAGGGAAGATGGAAGATGCTCGTCAAGGGCTTCGGAAATACTTTGCTGATTACTCTTTGCTCAGTTTTGATAGGAATAGTCATAGGCGTGCTTATCGCAACGGTGCGTTCCACCTACGACAAGAACAAGGAGGTCTATGAAAAGAACGGAGGCGCAAAGTATATCGTAATGCGCGTTCTGAACGCCGTATGTAACGTATACCTTACGGTTGTGCGCGGAACTCCCGTGGTCGTTCAGCTTCTTATCTTCTATTTTATCATATTCGCCTTTGTGGAAAACGGCCTTATAATCGCTATCATCGCTTTCGGTCTTAATTCGGGAGCGTACGTAGCCGAGATATTCAGAGGCGGAATAATGTCTATTGATAACGGACAGTTCGAAGCGGGACGCTCGCTTGGCTTCAATTATTTTCAGACGATGATATATATTGTCATTCCGCAGGTAATAAAGAACGTTTTGCCCACGCTTTGTAATGAGTTTATCGTGCTTCTCAAGGAAACGTCGATAGCGGGCTACGTCGGAATAATGGATCTTACAAAGGCGGGAGACCTTATAAGAGGAGTTACGTTCTCGGCATTTATGCCTCTTATAGCGGTTGCTCTGATTTATCTTGTTGCAGTCGTGGTGCTTACCCAGCTTGTAAAGCTCCTTGAAAGGAGGCTTCGCAGAAGTGAAAGATAGTAATATTATTGAAGCAAACGAAAGCGGAGCTGTTATACAGACAGTGGAGCTATGTAAGCATTATAAGGGTGGAGAAATCAAGGCTCTTGACGGAGTTTCGATAAGCATTCAAAAGGGAGAGGTCGTCGTAATAATCGGCCCGTCGGGAAGCGGAAAGTCAACGCTTTTGCGCTCTCTTAATCTTCTTGAAATACCAACGTCGGGAAGCATATTCTTTCACGGTGAGGACATAGCTGCTAAAAACGCTAACGTTGACCTTCACAGACAGAAGATGGGAATGGTGTTTCAGCACTTCAATCTTTTCCCGCATATGACTATACTGAAAAATCTTACCATCGCGCCTATGAAGCTTCTTGGCAAAACCAAGGAGGAGGCGGAGGAGAAGGCTATGGTGCTACTTTCTAAGGTCGGACTCGCGGACAGGGCGGAAAGCTATCCGAGTCAGCTTTCCGGCGGACAGAAGCAGAGAATAGCTATTGTTCGGGCGCTTTGTATGGAGCCTGAGGTTATGCTGTTTGACGAGCCAACCTCGGCGCTTGACCCTGAGCTTGTAGGCGAGGTGCTTGACGTTATGAAAAGTCTTGCGGCTTCGGGTATGACAATGCTTTGTGTTACACACGAGATGGGCTTTGCAAGAGAGGTTGCGGACAGAGTTGTGTTTATGAGCGACGGAGTTATAGTTGAGCAGGGAAGTCCTGACAAAATATTCACCGCCCCCGAAAGCCCGCGACTTAAACAGTTTTTACATTCGATTTTGTAAGAATTACGGTTTACGGGTTAGCTTAAAACAAAAATAACGGACTGTCGAATTTCGACAGTCCGTTTTGTATTGGTTACTTAAATCAGCAAACACCCTGAGCGAGCATTGCGTCAGCGACTTTAAGGAAGCCTGCGATGTTAGCGCCTGCGACAAGGTCATCGCCAAGACCGTACTTGTTAGCCGCGTCAACGGAAGCCTTGAAGATGTTCTTCATAATCTGGTGGAGCTTCTCGTCAACCTCCTCAGCGGTCCAGCTGTAACGCATGGAGTTCTGAGACATCTCAAGACCGGAGGTAGCAACGCCGCCCGCGTTAACAGCCTTAGAGGGAGCTACGATAACGCCTGCGTTTTTGAGCATAGCGACTGCCTCGTTGGTGGTAGGCATATTGGAAACCTCTACGTAGTACTTTACGCCGTTTGCGATGATCTTCTCGGCGTCAGCCTCGCGAACCTCGTTCTGAGTAGCGCAGGGCATAAGAATGTCTGCCTTTACGCCCCAAGGCTTCTCGCCCGCAAAGAAGGGAACGCCGAACTTATCCGCGTAGTCCTGAACTCTGTTGCGGCAGGAAGCGCGCATTTCAAGCATGTAAGCGATTTTTTCGGGGGTGTTTATGCCGTCCTCGTCGTAGATATAGCCGTCGGGACCGGAAATAACTATTACCTTACCGCCAAGCTCGGTTACCTTCTGAACGGTACCCCAAGCAACGTTACCGAAGCCCGAAACCACAAAGGTCTTGCCCTTTATGTCGTCTCCGAAGTGCTTAAGCATCTCGCAGGTGTAGTAAACCGCGCCGTAGCCGGTAGCCTCGGGACGAATGAGAGAACCTCCGTAGGAAAGTCCCTTGCCGGTAAGAACGCCGGTGAACTCGTCGCGGAGTCTCTTATACTGACCGAACAGGTATCCGATCTCTCTTGCGCCTACTCCGATGTCGCCCGCGGGAACGTCGGTGTCCGCGCCGATGTACTTCTGAAGCTCAGTCATGAAGCTCTGGCAGAAGCGCATAACCTCAGCGTCAGACTTGCCCTGGGGATCGAAGTCCGCGCCGCCCTTGCCGCCGCCCATAGGGAGAGAGGTGAGGGAGTTCTTAAAGGTCTGCTCAAAGCCGAGGAACTTGATAATAGACTCGTTAACGGAGGGGTGGAAGCGAAGTCCGCCCTTGTAAGGACCGATAGCGGAGTTAAACTGAATACGGAAGCCTCTGTTTACCTGAACCTTGCCACTGTCATCAACCCACGGAACACGGAACTTGATGATTCTCTCAGGCTCTACCATGCGCTCAAGAACGCCGCTGGTTACGTACTGGGGGCTCTGCTCGATAACGGGCTCGATGGATTCAAGCACCTCTTTTACAGTCTGATGGAACTCAGGCTCATTCGCGTTTCTCTTGATAACCTTTTCCATAAGCTCGTTAAGATACTGATTTTTGAAACTCATTTTTGGATACCTTCCTATTTTTAAAAGTTTTGCCGTGAAGCTTACAATAAATTATATGCAGTTTCTGTAAGACGTTCAATTATCTGTCTTAACCGACTTTTATATTATAAAACAGTTTAAAAGGTTTGTCAATACTTTAAGGTATAAAAATACATTAAATTTGCTTATATTTTACATAAATTTTCGTTATACGTGGCTTTTATACATATTACGACGCTTTTTTGATTTTTATAACCATCGCGCTCATATCGTCCTTACGCCCCTTTTGCTCTATCGCCCTTGAAAGAATTCTGTCGGCAAGCTCCTTTGCGGTAAGGGTTCCGAAAAGCCCCAAGACGTCGCTGACCTTAAAGCTATCCTGCGGGCCCTCGGAAACTCCGTCGCTGACCATTACGACAGTATCTCCGTCATCGAGCTGAAGCTCGGTTTTGGAGAGATTTGTGTCCTTGTTTATGCCAAGCGGCATGCTTGCTCCGTCGCAGCAGTATACGCTGCCGCCTCTCAGGATATATGAGGCGGAGGCGTGGCTTTTGGTTACGGTGGCGTTTCCGTTCACAAGGTCGAGCTTTAATAGGTCTACGGTGGAAAAGCATTCGTCGCAAAGTGTTCCGAGAGCCTCGCCTGTAAGCTTCATAGCGGTCTGCTCCTCAAGCTTTGAGAGCATAAGTCCCTTTACAAGCTCTGCCGTAAGCGCGGAGCTTTTTCCTGCCTGAGCGCCGCTTCCCATTCCGTCGGCGATTAAGGCGTAGAGGTTTCCGTCTCCGTCTCCGAAGCTTAACGCGGTATCTCCGTTTACCGTTTCTCCGCTTTTACAGGCTGAGGAAAACGCTACCTCGGCGCTGAGCTTTTCAGCAGGAGAAAAAACCGCGGGAGAATTCGGCGCGTCGTCATAGGCAGGCGGCAGATAAGGGAGTGAAAACAGCTTTTCAAGAGTTTTGTTAAGCTCCGGCAGAGCGCGTTTCAGCTTATCTCTTTTCGCTCCGTATACGTAGAGCCTTTTACGGGTTTTGCCTATTACAGATACCCTCGCAAACGGAACGCCTGACGAGTAAAGCGATTTGGCTATCGCCTTTTCGGCGTCTCTGTCAAAAACAAGCTCGTTTTCTGCGTTTTCAGCTACGGCGGAAAGCATTGACGCCACTGAGGAATAGCTTAAAAGCAACGGCTCATCGCTTATTGAATTTATTTTCGGCGGTGTCGGAGCCTCGGCTCTTGCGCGCTCGATAAGCTCTCTCAGCCGAATACAGTGCGCCGAGAGGTAGGGCGGGATATCCGTTCTGCCCTTTGCGGCGCTTGATATCAGCTCGCTCAGAGCCTTACGGGTGCGCTCCGACTCACTGTCAAAGCATATCGGGTTCATGGCGCAGTGCTCGCAAAAGCCGGCGCATATTCTTTCAAGCGCCGCGTCGGTATTTACGTCAGCCGCTTCCGATTCCCTTGTTACCTGAGTTACGTTTTCAGATAGCGCTTTAAGTCCGTCTGATACATGGCGAAGCCCCTTCCATGATGAAAGGTGGGCGAGCATAGCGGCAGAGCTGTCGGAATAGCTGTCCCCGTCGGGAAGACTAAAGGGGTACGGGAAGCCTGACGGCAGAAAGCCGTAGCGCAATACCGGAGTTATTACGGCGGTGGCTATAACGGCTTCCGGAACAAATGTTATGAGCGATGACGCGCCGCCTACAAGCATTGCCGAAACACACGCTATCAGTACCGAAATTCCGCAGGCGCTGAATACTCCAAAGGAAAAGATTATGGCAGACGAAGCGCCGAGAAGCGTGTAAGCGAGAAAGTACGTCGGCGAGGTGATATATCCGAGAACAAAGCCAAAGATTACAGCTCTGACTATGCCGCCCTGCTTTGCTACGCACAGTATCAAAAACACGGCGAAAAGCGTACCGAGAGAGCAGAAGGCGTAGGTGATACCTGTGGCGCAGTAGACCGCGCAGGAAAAGACGGAGAGCATAGAAAGCTCGTAAAGGAAGCGAGAGGCTCTGCCGTTTACGGATTTGTTGAAGTAGACGGAGAAAACAAGCGTAATTACGGGAAGGGTTATGAGGGTGGCAACTGTGATTCTGGCGCTTTCGCCGTTTATTCCGTTTGACGCCAGATACATTGCGCAGCTCGCCATAGCTCCTACCGCCGAGGCGGAAAGCTTCGACACCGGCTTTTCGGAAAATATATGAGTGTCAGAGTCTGCTTTTGATTTAGCGGAGGAGATTATACGCAGTATAAAAATCAGTCCGAGCGTAAGGAAGCGCTCTATGCTCGCGTGTCCGTAATAGACCGTTCCAAGCACGTTTCCGAGAAAAACAAAAGGTGTGTAGGCGCCGGAAGCGCATAAAAGGGCGTCGGAGAGGGGTATGCCGAGCGAAAGCGAGGTGTACGGAAGCTCTTTTGAGCACATAATAAAGGCTACCAATGTGAATACCGCGGCAAGAGCGAGGCACATAAGCCTATCTCTGCGGCTTTTTTTCGTAAAAGACGAAAAAATCGCGCCGTCTTTTTTTGAGTTTTTTAGTTCTGTTGTCATTTTTTATATCCTTTCCTTTTTATATCTGTATTCATCATGTATTTTACAACAAATTCGGCGCAAATTATGTAAAAATATGGAAACGGACTCAGAGTAAATGCCTTAAATGTGTTTTTTGTGAAATATTATCATCAAAAAAGAAAAGTTAACAAAAAAGTCGTTTATTTTTTGTGGATAATATAGTAAAATACTTAGTAACTGTAAAAATGGCTTTCGCCGATTTTGGTGAAAAGTTACAAAAGGATATAAATTCAGCTTCAAGTTATTTTTGAAAGGAATGGTCATAAAATGACTGATAAGAGAGACTATTACGAGGTCCTCGGAATAGATAAGTCTGCAGACGACGACAAAATAAAGAAGGCTTATCGCCAGATGGCGAAGAAGTATCACCCAGATATGAATCCGGGCGATAAGGACGCCGAGTCGAAATTCAAAGAGGTGAACGAGGCGTACGCGGTGCTGAGCGACCCCGAAAAAAAGCAGATATACGATCAGTACGGACACGACGGTCTTGATCCTACGTCAGGCGCAGGTCAGGGCTTCGGTGGCTTTGGCGGCGGCTTCGGCGGAATGGATTTCGGAGATATATTCGGAAGCTTTTTTGGCGGCGGAAGCCGCGGTGAGCGCAGAAACGCGCCCAGAAGGGGCGACGACATAACGTACAGAGTTACGGTAACCTTTGAGGAGGCGGCATTCGGCTGCTCGAAGACCGTAGAATACAAACGCATCGAAACCTGCTCTGAGTGCTCGGGCAAGGGAGCGAAGAACGCAAATGACGTTGAGACCTGCTCTCGCTGTAAGGGAAGCGGAACCGTAACGGTAACGCAGAGAACGATGTTCGGTATGATGCAGTCGCAAAAGACCTGTGATAGCTGTAAGGGACGGGGTAAGATAATCAAGAATCCTTGCGGAAACTGTCGCGGTACGGGTAATGTTAAGGTACTGAAAAAGCTGGACGTCAATATCCCCGCGGGAGTTGACGAGGGCGGAAGGATATGCTTGCGCGGTCAGGGTAACGCGGGAATAAACGGAGGCGGATACGGAGACCTTTACATCATCGTTTCGCTTCGTCCTCACGATATATTTGAAAGAAACGGCAACGATCTCTACTGCGAGATACCGGTTTCGTACGCTGAGCTGACGCTTGGCGCGGAGCTTGATATACCAACGCTTTCCGGCACAGTTAAGTATACTATTCCAGAGGGCACGCAGAGTGGAACGCAGTTTGTCATAAAGGGCAAGGGTGTGGTTTATTACAACACCAAAAATTACGGTAATCTCTATTTTACCGTTGTGATGGAGACGCCTAAGAATCTTTCCTCCGAGGCAAAGGAGGCGCTGAGAAAATTCGATACGCTCTGCAAGACGTCGAATTATTCAAAAAAACAGCGCTTTGCCGAAAAGATAACTAATCTCTTTAAAAAGAAATAAGGACGGATAAAATATGAGCTGGACTCAAATCAGAGTTGAATGTGAGCTTAGCGAGCTTGATACCGTTTCCGCGGTAATGAGCATGGTAGATAACGGTCTTATGATCGAGGATTACAGCGACGTTACCGACGGAATGAACGCTATCTACGGCGAGCTTCTTGACGAGGAGATAAAAAATAAGGATAAGACGAAGGCTGCGGTTTCCGTATATCTTTCCGAGCACAGAAGCGTTCCTGAAGCTATATATATGCTTACCTCCCGCTTCGATTCCCTCGGTATAAACGTAAAGATAGAAACTAAGGGAATGGACGAGACGGATTGGGCGAACTGCTGGAAAAAATACTATAAGCCCGTAATGATAGGTAAGAATATCGTAATCGTTCCCATGTGGGAGGAATACGAGCCAAAGCCGTCGGACGTGATAGTAAGAATGGATCCCGGAATGGCGTTTGGTACCGGAACACACGAGACTACCGCGCTTTGCGCGGAATTCATAGAAAAATATATAAAGCGGGGTGTTCGAGCGCTTGACGTCGGAACTGGAAGCGGAATTCTCGCTATCCTAGCCTCAAAGCTAGGCGCCGACTCGGTAGACGCTCTCGATATCGACGCCAATGCCGTGAAGGTTGCTAAGGAAAACTGCGAGCAGAACGGAGTACTTAACGTTACCTGCCGTCAGTCTGATCTTATTCGCTCGGCTACGGGAAAATATGACTTTATCAGCGCGAATATAGTTGCCGATATCATTATAAGAATGGCTGACAACGTAGGTGATTTTCTTGCTAGCGACGGTATTCTGGTTGTATCAGGTATAATCGAGTCGCAGGCGGAGCAGGTGGTTTCCGTGTTTACCGCCAAAGGCTTTATGCTTGTGGACAAGCTTGATAAGAACGACTGGAACGCGTTTGTGTTCAAAAAGAAAGTATAAAACTAAGGCTTGGGCACAATCGGTAATAATAGACAAAAAAATTAAAGAAATTTATTTAAATTTTCAAAAACCTATTGAAAAATGCCTAAAAATAGTGTAGAATAATAATATATATTCCACAAAATTAGCAAACCACAACGCTGATAGAATTCGAAGGAGAAAAATTTATGTCCAACAGATTATTCCAAGGAGTTATTCTGCAGATGAAGGATACGGTAGACAGAGTTATCGGAGTTATCGACGATAACGGCGTCATCATTTCGTGCAGTGAGCAGGTTAAAATAGGAGAACTCCGTCAGGGCGTAAGAGATGAGATGGTGTATACCAATGACGCGGTAATAGCGGGAGGCTACACATACAGACCGATAGGTAATTCCTCGAAGATTGAGAATATCGTGTTTGTTGAGGGCGAGGATAAGATGGCGGATAAGTTCGCTATGATGCTTTCTATTTCTCTTAGCAACATAAAGAGCCTTTATGACGAAAAGTACGACAAGGCGTCGTTTATTAAGAACGTCATTCTTGATAATATTCTTCCAAGCGACATATACATAAAATCAAAGGAGCTTCATTTCGCCTCTGACGTCAATCGCGTTGTGTTCCTTATAAGATTCCACGGCAAATCTGAAGTGATACCCTTCGATATGGTACAGAATATGTACCCCGACAAGAACAAGGATTACGTTATCAGCGTCGGTGAACAGGATATCGTTCTTGTAAAGGAAATGAAAGGGCACGCGGAACCTAAGGAGATAGAGAAGATTGCGGAGAGTATCTCCAATACCATTAGCTCCGAGTTCTACGCCAAGGTTTTGATAGGCGTCGGTACGGTGGTTGAAAACATAAAGGACCTTGCGCGTTCCTATAAGGAAGCTCAGGTGGCGCTTGAGGTAGGCAAGGTATTCGATAGCGATAAAAATATCGTAAGCTATGAAAATCTCGGTATAGGAAGACTTATCTATCAGCTTCCGACAACTCTCTGCGAAATGTTCTTGCAGGAGGTCTTTAAGAAGGGCTCGATGGATTCTCTTGACCGCGAGGCACTCATTACCATTCAGGCGTTTTTCGAGAACAACCTTAATGTTTCGGAAACGTCAAGAAAGTTATTTGTTCACAGAAACACTCTTATTTACAGACTTGAGAAGATTCGCAAGATGACGGGCCTTGATTTGCGTGAGTTCGAGGACGCAATCACATTCAAGGTAGCTCTTATGGTTAAGCGTTACCTTACCTCAAAGCCCGTAAAATTCTAATTAATCGCACCTGTAAACCGAAATTAAGCACCGAAAGGATATAAATATAAAATGGCAAAGCAGAATTTTGAAACTAGAGAAGGTCTTAAAAAGCTTCAGGACGAGCTCGCACACAGAAAGGGCGCTGAAAGAAACAGAATAAAGGAGGCTATCGCGGTAGCGAAGGGCTTCGGAGACCTTTCCGAAAACAGTGAGTACGACGAGGCAAGAGAACAGCAGGCTAAAAACGAGCACCGTATTCAAGAGCTTGAGGAGATGCTCAAGAACACAGTTGTTATAGAGGAAAGCGAGGCGTCAGCCGATAAGGTAACGCTCGGCAAGACGGTTAAGGTAAGAAACGAGAGCAACGGCAAGGAGTATGTATACGTTATGGTAGGTTCCACCGAGGCGGACCCGTTCCAGAGCCGTATATCTAACCTTTCCCCCATCGGAAGCGCGCTTATGGGCGCTAAGGTGGGCGACACCGTAACTGCTACGGGAACACCTAAGGGAGCTGTGGACTACACCGTTCTCGAAGTAAATAAGACTAATTAAAAGACTTAGACATAGCAAAAGGATAATACAGTTAATGGAAGAGATTTTAGAGAACCAAGAGGAGCTTCACGAGCTTCTTAAAGTAAGACGGGATAAGCTTGACGAGCTTAAAAACGCCGGCAGAGACCCCTTTGCCGTTACGAAGTTTGACGTTACGGCGGAGAGCGCGGCTATAAAGGCAGAGTTTGAAAGACTTGAGGCTGAAAAGGGCGAGGAGCTTGGAGAAGGCTACACCGTTACTGTCGCAGGAAGAATAATGAGCCGCAGAATAATGGGTAAGGCGAGCTTCATGGACGTTCAGGACGGAAGCGGCAGAATTCAGAGCTACGTCAGGAGAGATGACGTAGGCGAGGACGTTTACGCGGACTTTAAAAAGTGGGATATAGGTGATATAATCGGAATTACGGGCTTCGTGTTCCGTACAAAAATGGGTGAAATATCAGTTCACGCCAAGGAAATAAAGCTGCTTTCAAAGTCGCTTCGTCCACTTCCCGAAAAGTTCCACGGTCTAACTAATACCGATTTGCGTTACCGTCAGAGATACGTAGACCTTATAATGAACCCCGAGGTAAAGGACACCTTCATCAAGCGCTCTAAGATAATCAGCACTATCCGCCGTTATCTTGACGCTCAGGGCTTTATCGAGGTGGAAACTCCTATGCTTGTTTCCAATGCGGGCGGAGCCTCGGCGCGTCCGTTTGAAACGCATTTCAACGCTCTTGACGAGGACCTCCGTCTCCGTATTTCTCTTGAGCTTTACCTGAAAAGACTTATCGTTGGCGGAATGCCCAGAGTTTACGAGATAGGCAGAGTCTTCAGGAACGAGGGTCTTGACACCCGTCATAACCCCGAGTTCACCTTGATGGAGCTTTATCAGGCGTATACCGATTATCACGGAATGATGGACCTCACCGAGAATATGTACCGCCACGTAGCGATGGAGGTTCTCGGAACGACTAAAATAACCTATAACGGAATCGAAATGGACCTCGGCAAGCCCTTTGAACGTATAACCATGCTTGATGCTGTAAAGAAGTATTCTGGCGTTGACTTTAACGAGATACACACGCTTGAAGAAGCGAGAGAGGTTGCCGATAAGCACCATATCGAGTATGAGAAGCGTCATAAGAAGGGGGATATTCTCAATCTCTTCTTCGAGGAGTACGTAGAGGAGCATCTTATTCAGCCAACCTTCGTTATGGACCATCCGATAGAGATATCTCCGCTTACCAAGAAGAAGCCCGAAAATCCCGATTACGTCGAGAGATTTGAGTTCTTTATGAACGGCTGGGAGATGGCAAACGCTTATTCCGAGCTTAACGACCCCATCGACCAGAGAGAGCGCTTCGCCGCTCAGGAGGAGGCTCTTGCGCAGGGAGACGAGGAGGCTAACCATACCGATGAGGACTTCCTTAACGCCCTTGAAATAGGTATGCCCCCCACAGGAGGAATAGGCTTCGGTATCGACAGAATGTGCATGCTGCTTACCGATAGCGCGGCTATCCGCGACGTGCTTCTGTTTCCCACGATGAAGAATTTAGACTAAATATTTAGCGCGCCGTTGCTGCGGCGCGCTTTTTGTTACCAAAAAACCACGCCATAGGCGTGGTTTGGGCAGGTATTATCTTGACTTCCAAGCAAGGTATTCTACTATTGCTTCGGGAAAAAGTTGACGGCAACACTTTTTATTAGGCGCACTTAAGAGTCCGAGAGCTTCCATAGCATCAATTATATTTGCAGCTCTAGAAAATCCAAGCTTCAGTTTTTTCTGAATCAACGCAGTACTTGCCTTATTGTTTTCTAATGAAATCTTAACAGCTTGCAGGAACTTCTCATCCTCTATTGCTGATAAAAGATCTTCTTTGAGCGTGGACTCTGTTGTATGCTCACCTACGTACTTATCAATTAGAATTTCAAGATTTTCAAATTTGTTTTGTGTGTTAGACATTTTGTTTTCCTCCATTTTCTCAGGAGGGCACGCAAGGCAAATCATGTTTTCTGAAATGAAGCGTGCCCTGCCTTTTTTCACAAGACCGCTTGCCCGTTTGGGATAGGTCGCTTCAAGTATGTTACCTTGTTCGTCAACAACAACAATGTTTTTTTCGATGGGTGTCATCCCCTTTGTTGTAAAACTAAGCCACTGTTTTTTTTGATGGGTGTCGTCCCCAGACCTGTTATAATTATACCATAAAGATATGATAAAGTCAATATGAATTCAGTAATAAAGAAAAATATTACGCCACAATGTATCATTACTCCAGATCTGCCCAAATCCTATGTTTTGCGGTACTTTATTTTGACAGCCCTTTTTGTTTACATTAATATCCTTGACATAAGGGAAAAATCGGTATATAATCGTAATGTATAAGAATAATATTAAATAAATACGCGGACAAGGGAGCTGTAAATGACTTCTATCGGATTTATTGATATACTGATAATCGTGCTTATAGGCGTTATCGAGGGGATAACAGAGTGGCTGCCTGTAAGCAGCACGGGGCATATGCTTGTCTTTGACGAATTCATTCCTTTTAACGCGAGCGAGGCGTTCAAGGAGATGTTTTTTGTCGTTATTCAGCTCGGCGCGATACTCGCGGTTGTAACTGTTTTTTTCAAAAAGATGTTACCCGTAAGCGTCGAAACGGTGATAAAGACCTCCGAAAACGGTGATAAAGACTCAAAAAAGCTAAAACTTGATAAGGGTATCCTTATGCTTTGGGCTAAGGTTGCCGTGGCATGCCTGCCGTCAGCAATCATAGGGCTTTTTCTTGACGATTTTTTAGAGGAGCATTTCGGCTCGTCGCTGACCGTTTCAATAATGCTTATCATATACGGAATAGCGTTTATCATTATTGAAAAGCTCCGGGATAAACGCGCCCCTAAGCTCGATTCACTGCAAAATATCACATTTTCGCAAGCGTTTATTATAGGCTGCTTTCAGGTGCTTTCTCTCATTCCCGGAACGTCAAGGTCAGGTGCAACGATTATAGGCGCGCTCATTATCGGGGTAGCAAGACCAGTGGCGGCGGAATTTACGTTTTTCCTCGCCGTTCCTACTATGCTCGGAGCGTCGGCATTAAAGCTGATTAAGTTCGGGTTCAATTTCACAGGCGCGGAGATTATAGCGGTTATTGTCGGAATGGCAGTGGCGTATATTGTGTCGCTTGCGGCTATAAAATTTCTGATGGATTTCGTGAAAAAACACAGTTTTACGGTTTTCGGGTGCTATCGAATCGTACTCGGAGCGATAATTTTGGCGCTTGCTCTGATATGAGCTTCTGCTCGGTAAAATAAAGGAAGGTAAAACATGATGAAGATGACGGCGGGAAAGCTGAGGCTTTGGCTCGGACATTATAAATGGCATATTCTTATCGCGCTGTTTTTTACTGTCGTTATAACTGTGATGACTGTGCAGATGTGCACAAGAGACGAGCACGATATATCAGTTATGTACGCGGGTCCTGCTGTTATCACGGATTCTCAGAATGCGGCTATCGAAAGCGCTCTCGGAAAGCTCGTAAAGGATAACGACGGAGACGGTAAAGTCGAGGCGCTGCTTTATGACCTCGTCATTATGAGCGATACCGAGCTGAGCGCGGCTTACGATAAAGGCTACTCCACGTCTGCTTTAAACGCTGATACGATAAGGGAAGCAAAGGACGCCTTCCAAATGAATATACTCTCGGACGACAATTTCGTGCTTATGCTATCTCCTGAGCGTTATAACGTTATGCTTGAAAACGGAGCGCTTGAACGGCTTGACGATATAGGTGTGGGTGGAGTCAGATACAGCGATTATGCTGTGCGACTCTGTGATATAGAATTTGCTCGGTTTCATACGGCTTTTTCTGTATTTCCGAAAGATACCCTTATCTGTTTTAAGCGCATTTCCGAGGTAAACGCGGATAAGCAAAAGGTCATTTTGCGCCGAAAGCAAAGCATAGAGCTTTTTTCGGAGCTGCTTGCTTTTAAAGTGCCTGACGGCGTCATTATAGGTGGTCAAGCCTCTGTATTGAAGGGGAAGGATGAGCTATGAAAAGACTTGCGGCAATTCTTCTTTTAGTGGCGTTTGCAATCTCGTTTTGCTCCTGCGGGGACGGAAAAAGCGAGAAGGAAATCTTCGCAATGGATACCTATATGCGCTTGACTGTTTACGGGAAGGACGCCGACTCAGCGCTTGAAAAGGCGGCGGAAAAGATAACGGAGCTTGACGGCAGATTCTCGGTTTCATCGGTTACGGGTGAGCTTGAAACGCTGATTTCAGACGGCAAGCTTAACTCTCCGAGCGCGGAGCTTATCGAAATGCTGACGTGCGCCAAGATACTTTACGAGCGCACCGGTGGGGCGTATGACATCACCGCGTACGCGCTCTCTCAGCTTTGGAAAAAGTGCGAGAGCGAGGGCAGAGCGCCAACCGAATCCGAGATATCGGAAGCGAGGGCTCTTGTCGGTATGGATAAAATCAGCTTCGACAAAAGCCAAGTGTTACTGAACGGCGTCAGGGGTATAGACCTTGGCTCGATAGCTAAGGGCTACGCCGGAAGAGAAGCGGCAAGTGTGCTTAAAAGCGAGGGTGTTAGCGGAGGTATACTTACGCTCGGCGGAAACGTCGTTACCTTTGGCGAAAAGCCTGACGGCAAGCCTTTTAAGATTGGAATTACAGACCCGAATGCTCCCGAAACGGTTTGCGGATATGTAACGGTAGGAGCTTCGAATGTGGTAACGTCGGGAAAGTATAACAGAAATTTCACTGTGGACGGACGGGTTTATCACCACATCTTAGATGTAAAAACAGGGTATCCGTGTGAGAACGGAATAGCCTCTGTTACGGTAATATGTGATGACGGAATGTGGGCGGACGCGCTTTCAACGGCACTTTTCCTCATCGGAAAGGACGCCGCGCTGGAATATTACCGTACGTACGGCGGCTTTGAAGCGGTCATTATCACGGATAGCGGTGAAATAACCGTAACAGACGGCTTAACGGGTAGCTTTTCGGCGGAATGAATCAAAAATTTTATACAGTGGAACACAGTTCCTACCGACATGAAAAGGACGAAGAGCGAATCAAAGCTCCTCGTCTTTTTTTGCTCTGTCGATCATAATTTAAAAAATATTTACAATTATTTTAGTGGTCAAAATGCTGTTTTTGGTTTGCGAAATTTGTCAAAATTGCATAATAATAAATTTCTTGGCAAAAAAATTTTAAAAATCGTTGACTTTATTTAATTAAAGTGATATAATAGGTGCACAAAAATAATTTCTCAAAGGAGAATAGAAATGCGTAGAAGAAGCAAAATTTTAGCGTTTGCGCTGGCGGTACTCATGATCGTCGGTGTGCTTCCGCTATCCGTTTTTGTTGCGGCAGACGATTCGGATATCAGTAGCAACGCAAACTCGCAAACGCATAACGAGCCGGTTGGAACCCAGGGAGGCTCCGCCGTCGACCTGTTCGACGAGTGGGTTGAGATTGCCGGCAAAAAGTATTACTACGATATCGAGGGTAAGCTCGCAAGCGGTTATACCGCAGTTCACGGCGCGAATTACTACTTCGATCCCGATACGAACGTAATGCTTGTAAGCGGCTGGGCAACCGTATACGGAGTCCCGATGTTCTTTGGGGCTGACGGTAAGGCTGCTGACGGAATTGTCAAGAACACAGCTCTTACCGAGGTTGACGGATATCTTGAAAATACCGGTTGTTTCGATAGCGGTGTTCCCGTATCCGGAGAAGTAACCGACGGTCAGTTCAAGTATGTGTTTGAAGACGGTAAGCTGGTAAGCAAGACTGAAATTGATACCGAAAACCCTGAGATACTCGTACGTGTTATTAAAGATGGCAATACCTCTACTTTCTATCTCAAGGCTGAGTCAAAGAAGTTCGAGGCTTTCGATTGCTACACTGTCGAGATGTACGGTTTTTCAAGCGACGGTACTCCCGTTAAGCTTAATGTTACCGATAACACCCTTGTTATCCCGAATGAAGGCGGCTTTCATACATTTGAGGTGAGATACATACCCGCGCACAGTTACGTAAGGGACGCTCAGGCTTCTCAACTTCCTACCTGTCGCGCTGACGGATACGATACCTTGGTATGCTCAGTATGCGGCAACTCCCGTAACGAAGTAGTCAAGGCAAACGGCGAGCACGTATACGGAGAGTGGGAGGTTATAATTGAGGCTACCTGTTCTCACGAGGGACTTAAAGAAAGAAAATGTGGTTGCGGCGCGCGTCAGACCGAAAGCATTGACCGTGATCCTGAAAATCACAAAATTGTATACGATCCCGCCAGCTCCTACTACTACGAGCAGGCTGCCACCTGTACCGAGAGGGGTTATAGAACGGGTATCTGCGAATGGTGTGGCGAGAGAGCTGTGGAATATACAGAAGACGCTCTTGGACACGATTATGAAAACGTTCAGTGGTCTGTTAAGGAGCCGGCAAACTGCGTAAAGGTCGGCACCAAGGAGGGTCTCTGCGGAAGAGGCTGCGGCGCTACTGTTTACATGGATTACACAGCCCCTGATTACCACAAGAACGGCATCAACGGCACCATCACAAATCAGGCTGATGAGCGTGAGCATTTCGTTCTCTTTAATACTGTTGTCCGTTCCACCTGCGCTACTGCCGGAAAAGGTGTATTCATATGTCTTGACTGCGGCGGATTTATAAACGACGTTGTTCTTGACCTTGATAAAGACAATCACGAGTGGGGCGAAAAGTACCTTGCCGTTATTGATGATGAAGGAAAGCTTGTCGAGACTGTTAAGATAGTTGAAGAAAGCGGCGTCAAGTACGTTGTTTCCTACGACAAGAACGGCGACGAAATCAATAAGGTTGTTGCTCCGGCTGAGATTACCGATGCGACCTTCATTGAAAACAGTAAGTTCGGTTGCGTATACAGCGGTGAGTGGCGTAGAGACTGCACCAATTCCACCTGCGTTGATGAACATGGCGCAAGAATTTACGATCCTGGCGAAAAGCTTGAGATGGCTCATCTCATTGATATGACACTCGGCGCGCTCAAGACTACTATTGATATAAATGATCCTCTCTACGGTATGCACTACTACGTATGTACCAAGTGCGACAGAGCGATTTACGCTAAGGCTCACGAAATGAGCGTGTTAGTATCGAACGGCGACGGAACACACACGGTTTACTGTAAAGACGGCTGTAAGATTGAAACCGAAGGCGCAAGCTTTGGCGATCCTTACTCTGTGATCGTGGATTGCGATTACGAGATCGTAAAGAAATATAACGGTAATGATGTTATTGGACACGTTGAGCAGTGCGCTTGCGGACATGAAGTTAACTTTGTTGACCATGCTACTGTTCAGTTTGTTCACGTGCATAGCGGAACAGAGCACTATAAATTCTGCGAGGTCTGCGGACATAAGGAAGCTATCGTTCTTAGCACAGTTCTTGCCCAGACGGCAACCTGTTGGCAGATTGGCTGGGCTGCGTACTCCGAGTGCGCTTGCGGATATAATGACCGTGTAGTTATTAATCAGCTTCCTCATGAAATCTCCGCTACAATAGTCAAGGATTCTACCGGACACTATTATAAATGTGAGAATTGTGATTACAAGCACCGTCTTGAATCTCACAGCATGGTTGAGGTATTGGGTTCTGCCGCTACTTGCGATACTCCCGGAGTTCTCAACCACTGGGAATGCTCCGTATGCGGCTGGTACGATGCGGCTCTTTATCCGGACGGAGTTGTAACTGACAAGCTTGAGCATGTCTTTGTGGGAGCATACGATTTCAACGCTTCTGAGCATTGGCAGTTCTGCAGTCTGTGTAGCGCCATAGTAAGAAACGCGCATACCTACAATAATGATGCTAACTTCAACGATTACGACGACGAGGCGGGAACTGCGGATCATAAGTGCGATACCTGTAACTACGAGAAGAAGCTTGAAGGTCTTGAAACCTGGTACGGCGCTCTCGGACTTAGAAAGGAAGGCTCCGACTACTATCTCTACATCAACGAAGTTAAGATGACAGATTACCTCGCGAAGCTTTCTGACGGCTCGTTCCGTTACTTTGATAACGACGGTAAGCTCGTGATGACATTGTTCGATAACGGCAAGTTTGATAAAATCACAGAATTCGGTCATGGTACACTCACAGATCTTATTACATATCCGGGCTATAACGATACCAAGGCGGCTCAACGCGGCGCTATTAAGAACGCTATCATCGAGACCAATGGCGGCATCATAATCAAGATTGAGAACGGTAAGCTTGTAACACCGGGTTGGCTGACCATTGATGGCAGAGATTACTACTTCAACAGCGAGGGAGTACTTGTTAAGTCCAACGCTACAAGCGGAAATCTCACCATTACCGCTCCTAAGTATAACAGTGATGAATTAATTCTTGTAAACGTCAGAGAGGACGGATCCAGACTCCTTGGAGTTGTTCCTAACGGCGACGGAACTGTAAGCTACTACCTCGACGGTACGGCGGGCAAGCTTATTGGCAGAATAGAGGATAACTACTACAATGTAGGTAAGATTTATTTTGCGGACGCAAACGGAGCGCTTTACAGCGGCGAATGGGTCAGCGTAGACGGAGTATACTATTCCTTCGATACCGTTGACTACTATATGACGGCTTGGCATATCGATTCCTACAACCCCACGCTTGATATTTATACCGACGGCGAGGGTAAAAAGATCACCACCGGTTGGTACCTTGCAAAGGGTGTTGGCGGAAGGTATATCGAGGGCGGTATAATGCTGAAAAATAAGGATAATTATCCTATCGACGGCACGTACTATAAGATTGATGCGGATGGTGTAGTATCGCACTATAACGGCTGGATTGATGACGACCATTACGTTTCTAACGGTATGATTGTAATGAACAGACGTGAGCACATTGGCGGTGAGTACTATTTGTTCGATGGCGAGGGCTTGCTTGTAAAGGCGACTACCGGCTCTGATCCTCTTATGGTTTACTACGAAGGTTGGGCGTATGCTATCGATGTAAACGGCGTCATGGATGAGGCGTACGACGCGCAGAACGGTTCCATATGGGTACACTTTATGATTAACGGTAAGGTAAGTGAGACCGATAAGGGCTACTACACCAATACCGGACTTATCAAAAACGAGGTTATGGAAATTGACGGAGTAAGCTATACCTTTGACGAGAACGGCATAGCAACTGCCAACGAATAATCAGACTCGTTTTATCACAAAGTAATAAAGAAGCCTTTGCATTTGCAAGGGCTTCTTTTAATTGATAGTTGATTTGTGAATATGCTAAAAAATATGCAAAATCTACCTTATATTATATACTGATTTGTGCAAAAGGGAGAAATTTAAAAAATCTTTTTGTGCATACTTGATTTTATAATAAGAAAATGGTATAATATGATGTAAATTCGGCGTTGTGCGGTTATCGTGAGAAAAATAAAGTCGCAAAAACCGATAAAAATGCCGCTGTATTAAAGAAAGGAGGAGAAAAATGCCAACCTTTAATCAGCTTGTCAGACAGGGAAGAAAGAAAGTGGAGTATAAGTCCAAGGCTCCTGTGCTGCAGCACGGCGTAAACACCATAAAGGATGTTACCACCGACCAGCCTGCACCTCAGAAGCGCGGAGTATGCACCAAGGTTACGACCACCACCCCTAAGAAGCCTAACTCTGCTCTCCGTAAGATAGCCAGAGTCCGTCTTTCTAACGGTATGGAGGCAACCACCTATATTCCCGGTATCGGACATAACCTTCAGGAGCACTCTGTCGTACTCATAAGAGGCGGAAGAGTTAGAGACCTCCCCGGTGTTCGTTACCATGTCATTCGTGGTACTCTTGACGCTCAGGGCGTTGCAAAGAGAAACCAGGCTCGTTCCAAGTACGGAGCGAAGAGACCGAAGGCCGGAAAGAAGTAATACCGGCGATAAGCGTAATGCCAGAGTCAAATCGGAAACGATTTATATATAGATGTAATTCGGATTCATTGACCTGCACAATTACGGGAAAAATTCACGAGTACCTGTGAATTCATTTTATGTGAAGGAGGGAAGAAAAGTGCCAAGAAGAGGTCAGATTTCCAAAAGAGATGTACTTCCGGACCCTATGTATCATTCTAAGCTTGTAACAAAGCTTATCAATAACATCATGGAGGACGGAAAGAAGGGCGTCGCTCAGAAGATCGTATACGATGCTTTTGAAATAGTCGAGGCCAAGACCGGTAAGGGCGCTCTTGAAGCGTTCAACGAGGCCATGGAGAACATCATGCCTAAGCTTGAGGTTAAGGCAAGACGTGTCGGTGGTTCTACTTACCAGGTTCCTATGGAGGTCCGCGAAGAGAGAAGACTTACATTAGGTCTTCGCTGGATGCGCACATATGCAAGAACTCGCAGCGAAAAATCAATGGCTGAGAGACTTGCGGGCGAGATCGTGGACGCAATAAACAGCACCGGCGGTGCGTTTAAGAAAAAAGAAGAGACACACAGAATGGCAGAAGCCAACAAGGCTTTCGCGCATTACAGATATTAATTTAGTAGTACACCAAACTGTTTTAGGTTTTGTGTGCCGGAGGAAAATAAACTATGAAACCCAGAGAATATTCACTTGAACACACCAGAAACATCGGTATCATGGCTCACATTGATGCCGGTAAGACCACTACCACCGAAAGAATTCTTTTCTATACCGGTAAAAAGCACAAGCTCGGTGAAACTCATGATGGTTCTGCAACGATGGACTGGATGGCTCAGGAGGCAGAAAGAGGTATAACCATTACCTCCGCTGCGACCACTTGCTACTGGTCCGGCTCGGCTGATCAGTACGCCGGCCACAGAATCAATATCATTGACACCCCCGGACACGTTGACTTTACCGTTGAGGTTGAGCGTTCTCTTCGTGTACTTGACGGTTCCGTAACCGTTTTCTGCGCGAAGGGTGGTGTTGAGCCCCAGTCTGAAACCGTTTGGCGTCAGGCTAACAAGTACAGAGTACCCAGAATGGCGTACGTCAACAAGATGGACATCATGGGTGCTGATTTCTACAGAGTTATAGACATGATGGAGAAGAGACTCGGCTGCAAACCCGTGCCGATCCAGCTTCCCATCGGATCTGAGTCCACCTTCAAGGGTATTATCGACCTTATGAAGATGGAAGCAGACGTATACTATGACGATCTCGGTAAGGATATGCGAGTTGAGGCTATTCCCGCGGATATGCAGGATAAGGCTCAGGAGTATCACGATAAGATGGTTGAGGATATCTGCGCTACCGATGACGAGCTTATGATGAAGTACCTTGAGGGTGAGGAAATCACAATAGATGAACTCAAGGCTGCGCTTCGTAAGGCGTGTATTGATAACGTTCTTGTCCCCGTCGTATGCGGTTCTTCCTATAAGAACAAGGGCGTCCAGAAGATGCTCGACGCGGTAATCGACTTTATGCCTTCTCCTCTTGACATTCCCGCAATTAAGGGTGTTAATCCCGATACCAACGAAGAGATAGAGATGCCCGCTGATGATAAGGCTCCCTTCTCCGCGCTCGCATTCAAGATCATGAACGACCCTATGGGTGGCGGCGCGCTTTGCTACTTCCGTGTTTACTCCGGTAAGATTGAGACCGGTATGGAGGTATACAACGCGACTAAGGGCAAGTATGAGCGTCTCGGACGTATAATCCTGATGAACGCTAACGACCGTGAGAATATCGACGGATGCTATACCGGCGATATCGCAGCCGTTGCGGGCATGAAGGACACCACGACCGGTGATACCCTCTGTCTTGACGATAACCCCGTTATCCTTGAGTCCATGGAGTTCCCGGAGCCCGTTATCCGTGAGGCTATCGAGCCCAAGACCAAGAACGACCAGGAGAAGCTTGGTATCGCTCTTGCGAAGCTCGCAAAGGAGGACCCGACCTTTAAGGCTTACACCGACGAGGAAACCGGTCAGACCATCATTGCGGGTATGGGTGAGCTTCACCTCGACATTATCGTCGACCGTCTCAAGAGAGAGTTCAAGGTCGAGGCTAACGTCGGTAGACCCCAGGTTGCGTATAAGGAAGGTATTCGCCGTGCAGCAAGCGCAGATACCAAGTATGCGCGTCAGACCGGTGGTCACGGTATGTACGGCCACGCAAAGATTACCATCGAGCCTAACGAGCTCGGCGCAGGTTATGAGTTTATCGATCAGGTAGTCGGAGGAGAGGTTCCGAAGGAATATATCCCCGCTATCGACAACGGTATCAGAAGCGCAATGCAGACAGGTATCCTTGCAGGCTATAACGTCGTTGACGTTAAGGTAACGCTTACGGGCGGTTCTTACCACGACGTTGACTCTAACGAAATGGCGTTTAAGATAGCAGGTTCTATGGCATTTAAGGAAGCAATGGCTAAGGCAGACCCGGTTCTTACCGAGCCTATCATGAAGGTCGTTGTAACCGCTCCTAAGGAGTATATGGGTAACATTACCGGTACCATAAGCTCCCGTCGTGGAACTATAATGTCCAGCGATGAAGAGTTCGGAATGGTCGTTCTTCACGCGGAGGTCCCGCTTTCCGAGATGTTCGGATATGCAACTGAGCTTCGTTCCTCTACTCAGGGACGTGGCGTCTATGTAATGGAGCCCAGCCACTACGCAGAGGTTCCGAAGTCTGTTCAGGAAGCTGTAATCAAGAGCAGAGCTAAAAACTAATTAATAAACAAAAATAATTAAATTAAAATATCCAGGAGGATTATAACAATGGCAAAGGCAGTATTTGAAAGAACTAAGCCCCACGTAAACATTGGTACCATCGGTCACGTTGACCATGGTAAGACCACCCTTACCGCAGCTATCACCAAGACCCTTTCTCTTGCTAACGGTAAGAACGAGTTCCTC
>JAFVUF010000016.1 GCA_017502875.1 Clostridia bacterium
CGAGGACTCTATGTCCGTTATTCCCTCGGATACGGTTATCTTGGTTATTACGGTGTTTTGTTCGATAGCCGAGGGGGCAAAGGCGCGCATACCAATACTTTTAACGGGAAGACCGTTGAAGGTAGCGGGTATTACCAGCTCGACGGAATTCTGGCTTACGGGCTTGAATGCGGTTACCGAATAATGAGTACCGTAGTTGGTGTATACAATACCGTTTGCGTCGGTCTCCGGTGTCTTGCCCGTAACAGGAGGGGCCTGCGTTGAGGTTCCGCCGCCGTTATCCTCGGACTCGTGTACTCCTCCGTCGGGATCCTGCTCATCTTCAACACATGAGCTGAATGAAAATACGGTGAGCAATATAGCCGTTAAAATTAACAGAAATCTCTTTTTCATACTGTACTCCTAATATCTTTAAATTATTCTACCGTCTGCGATTTTTAACAGCGGTTCTTCTTCTGCGCTTTTTGCTTATGGGTACGACCGTGTCGTCGGTTCCGAAGTAGAGAGTTATAGCTTCCTTCAGCTTTTCGACTGCCTCGTCAACGGAAATTTCCTTGAGCATGGTTGCGGCGGCGTTGTAGTGTCCTCCGCCTTTCAGGGTTTCCATAATAAGCTGAACGTTTACCGAGCCGTCGGAACGCGCTGAAATGAATACGTCGTTAAGCATTCTCGCGACAACAAACGAAACTCGCATCTTTTTGATGTTAAGCAGCTTATCCGCTGTCTTTGCGGCGGTTATACGTTTAGCCGGAGAGGATTCACTTCCCGTTTCCTTAGCTATAACTATAAAATCGCGGTATATTTCAAGGTCAGTCGAGAATGCGCTTTCGGTACGGAAGCCGTCGAGGTCAATTTTAAACAGTGCCTGAGCTTTATTCGGGTCGGCTCCGCTGTTACGTAGGTATATAGCCGCGCCGAAGGTAGGCACCTGAGTATTTCTGGTGAAATTTTTTGTGTCAAGCAAAATTCCCGCGAACATGATGTCAGCCTCCTCGCTGTGAAGCCTTTCATTTTCGGGAAGCTCAAGCTCAAGTATCTCAGAGACCAGCTCGCACGCGGATGAAGCAGACGGAACGATAAGTGTTTCGCAGGCATCAGGCGTTTTTTCGCTTTGACGGTGATGGTCGATTATAAACAGATAATCGGCGTTTTTGGCGACGTTTATCGCCTCGAAGTTATCGGGGTTATTAACGTCGGTACAGATGACGAGAGTGTCAGACGTAAGAAGCTCCTGCGCCTCTATCGAGTCAACGAACATACCCTCGTATTCAGGAATATGAATCAGCTTTTCAAAGCATTCGCGAAGATTAGTATCTTCAAGGCTCGCTATGATGTTGGTAGGCTTACCTATGGACATAGCCAGACGCGCCAGACCTATACACGAGCCGATAGCGTCGAAGTCGGGGTTTCTGTGGCCCATGATAATGACGTTAGAGCAGAGCTGAAGCCTATACATAAGCTTATCCGCGAACACTCTGTGTCTTACGCCCGAGCGTTTAAGCGAGGTGATTGCCTTAGCGCCGAAGAACTTTGGGGTTTCACCCATGATAACAGCCTGGTTACCGCCTCTGGCAAGCGCCATTTCGAGTGCGTACTGCGCGGAACGGTCCTTTTCTTCAAGTCCGCCGATTTCAGGCGAAACTCCGGCTGATATGGTTACTGAAAGATTCTCCGAGCCTATTCGGACTCTGCTGACTCTTTCAAGAAGGTCAAAGCGCTTTCTTTCAATCTCCGTTAGAACCTTATGGCTGATTATAGAAACGTATTTTTCGCGCTCATACTCCTTCAAAAACGCTCCGTTTTCGGTTGCCCATTCCTTTATTATGGCAGCGACCTGATTGGAAGCGATACGGTAGCTTTCCTGGTCTGACTGAGCGAGCTCGTTGAGGTTATCTACCGCGATATACGCAATATGAGTCAGGTTATCGTTGTGTTTGGTTATCCATTCGTTTCTCTCGGTGTCCTCGGTGAGTACTATGATAAAGAAAACAGTGTTATTCGATATATGGGGGTAGGCGTGCACGGTAAACTCTCCGCCGAAGGAGCGAAGTCCCTTTGCGGTTACGCCGCACGCGTTGTCAATAAGGATATTGAACAGCGCTTTTGGGGATAGCTCCGAGGGAGCGTCGAGCTCAGCTTCGGTTCCCACGTATTCGCTGTTCCTGAAATCAAGAATTGTTCTTATGTGGAGACTGTCGCTTATAAGAATCTTTTGAGAACGGGTAGCAAATCTCTGGTTCATCCAAACAACGGTTCCGTCCTCGTTGCAGACGGCGGTTGGTTGATTAAGTCGGGCAAGTATACCGAGAGGGAAATCGTCGGTTTCCTTGAAACGGGATTTTTCAAGCTGTTTGGTAAGCGAGCCGTTTTTAAGAGAGAATCCTAAAAGAACCGCGCCAACCGCAACTGTGTAAAATATCAACAGCATGATACCGAGATAGAGCGCCTCGTCCATATTTCTGACAAAGCAGAACACAAGCAGGACCGCAAAAAGCACGAGTGTGGCTATGAAAGAAACGATAGCCGGAAGTCTTGCGTGAATCTTAGAGGTCTTGCTTCTGTTATTTATTTCTCCCGATTTTTTTACAGGCATAAATCCTCCGTTAAAATAATGTATAAATGTAAATAAAATAAAATAGATTCGATTTATAAAAAATAAAGTTACACGAATACATTATATCACGATTAAGTAACGATTTTAATGATATTTTGTAAATATATTAGTAAGCCTTACAAAAAGAGTGGTTAAAAATAAGGCATTTTGCGAGGAAGTTTTGGAAAAAAGACTTGATTTTACAGAAAATGTAAGATATAATGTTAAGGTGAAGTAAGAAGAAAGGGGGATAAGCCTTTGCCTGAGCAGACGGAAAAAAAGAAGATAAAAGCCAAGGTGCTTTCGGGAGTTGGCGGTCTTTACAGGGTGCTTACCGAAAACGGAGAAACGCTCGAATGCAGGGCGAGAGGAAGCTTCCGTCATAGCGGAATATCCCCGTATCCGGGGGACAACGTGCTTGTTACCGAGGAAGGTACGGGCATGTGCGCTATCTGCGAGATACTTGATAGGAAGAATATTTTCGAACGTCCCCCTGCCGCGAATATAGATAAGCTTTTCATAACCGTTGCCGCGGCAAGCCCGTCCCCCGCGTATATTACGGTTGATAAGCTGCTCTGCGCAGCGGAATATTACGGCGCGGAGTCGGTTATTTTGGTTACAAAGAGCGACCTTGACAGAGAAAAGGCGCGGGAAATAGAGGATATTTACCTGAAAAGCGGATATACCGTTTTCGTTACGTCCTCGCTTAAAGGCGAGGGAGTGGAGGAGCTTAAGCGCTTCGTGTACGATGAAATACGCGGCTGTACGGCGGCGTTCGCCGGAGAAAGCGGAGTCGGAAAGTCCTCACTTATGAACGCTCTTTTCCCCGACTTAAAGCTTCAGACGGGCGAGGTCAGCCGAAAAATCGCGAGAGGAAGACACACCACAAGGGCGGTTACCTTGTACCCTCTTGACAGCGTTTCGGCATTTACGGGTGCGTTCCTTGCGGATACTCCCGGCTTTGGAATATTCGAGCTTTCGTCAATAGACAAGCTTGTATACGACGAGGTACCCGAGCTTTTTCCTGAATTTTCACGTTATTTTAACACCTGCAAATACAGAAAATGCACTCATCTCCGTGAGGAAGGCTGCGAGGTGCTTAGCGCCGTGGCAAAAGGCGATATCGCGGTGGAGCGGCACGATAGCTACGTCAAGATATACGAGGAAATCAAAGCCCTTCGTCCGTGGCAGACTAAAAAGACTCAGAAATAACCTACGGTGTAACCCTAAAAGTGTAAATTTAAACGTTTCAGACGCATATAATTAAAGTAAGACTCAATTTACCGAGAGGAAAAGCTAATGAAAAAATTCTCATGCGGTTGCTTTAATTTATGCGAAACGGCGTTGGTAGCGGCGCCTGCCTTCGGGGCGGGAGTCCTTGTCGGACTGTTTATGCCGACGTGCGTGGTATGCGGAGCGTGCGCTCTGATGCTGCTTGGCACGGGCGCCGTCTGCCTTTTATCGAAATAAAATTTACACATAAAGGAGAGTTGTTATATGAAAATAGTGGTTGTAAAGGCTCCGAAAATATTCAAGCCGCTTCTTAGGGCTATGTTTAAGGTTAAATAAATATAAAACCGCCGTCCAAGTATCTTGGACGGCGGTTTTTGTATGTATATTGTTTTTATTTAAGAAGCATTGCGTCTCCGAAGGAGAAGAAGCGATATTTTTCGTTTACCGCGGTCTTATAGGCGCTCAGCACCTTTTCTCTGTCGGAAAACGCCGAAACCAGCATAATAAGCGTGCTTTCCGGCAGATGGAAGTTAGTGATAAGTCCCTCGACAGCTTTGAAGCGGTAGCCGGGATAGATAAAGATGGCGGTCTCGCCCTCGCATGCCTTTAGCTTGCCGTTTTCGTCAGCCACGCTTTCAAGCACACGGCAGGAGGTTGTTCCGACGCATATAAGGCGCCCCTTTCTGTTGTTTATCGTCTCTGCGGCTTCCTTGCTTATAGAGAACCACTCTGCGTGCATAACGTGATTTTTTATCTCTCTTTCCTTTACGGGACGGAAGGTTCCGAGTCCGACGTGCAGAAGCACGGTTACTATCTTAACCCCCTTTGCTTCAAGCCTTTGAAGCAGCTCGGGAGTAAAGTGCAGACCGGCGGTTGGCGCTGCCGCTGAGCCCTCCTCCTTTGAATATACCGTCTGGTAGCGCTCCTTTTCGGAGGCGCGTGAGGTAATGTAGGGCGGAAGCGGCATCTGCCCGATTTTATGAATGGCGTCGCTTACAGTTCCGTTTTTGCTTGTGAAATGAAGAATTCTGTTTCCTTCCTCCGTTACTTCGGTTATTTCCGCACAAAGCTCGCCGTCTCCGAATATAATCTTAGTGGAAGCCTTACATTTTTTGCCGGGACGGACTAAGGTCTCCCAGCAGTCGTTTTCCAGCTTTTTCAGCAAAAGTATCTCAATATCCGCGCCCGTGTCGGCTCTTTTTCCGAAAAGACGCGCGGGAATTACTCTTGAACGGTTAAGCACGAGCACGTCGCCCTCACTGAAATAATCCACTACGTCGTAGAAGTGGCGGTGAGAAAGCTCACCCGTTTTTCTATCCATTACCATTAGACGCGAGCAGTCGCGCTTTTCCGCGGGAACCTGAGCTATCAGCTCCTCCGGAAGCTCGTAGCTGAAGTCCTCGGTTTTAAGAGATGTGTCGGATAAGATATTTTTTATTATTTCGGACATCTTTTTGTGTAAACTCCTTGACATAACGTTATTTTTGTGATAGAATATATGCAATTAAAAAGCTTTTGATAGAGGCGCGTTCTGCGATGAGTAACCGCTGGCGAGGGGCTCCGACCCCGTAATCAGCTTGCGGAGAAGGGCTCGGAACGCCGAAGTTGGCGCATTTTCGGTGGAATGCTCCTTCTGGTTCAGCAGACTCTGCGTCCGCTGGGTGAAAAACCAATGAACTGTCATCACTAAAAATGATGGAGTGCTATCTCTTAATTCCGTACGTTTGCGCGGAATTAACCGAGCCCGACATCAGTCGGCTTTTTTTATTGAAAACAGATATAATTATTGAAAGGAAGCCTTTACCCATGAGCAAGAACAAAAAGACAGTATTTGAGGGATCCGCGGTAGCCATAGTAACGCCGTTCAAGAACGACAAGCTTGACTACGAAACTCTCGGAAGGATTATTGATTTCCAGATAGATAACGGAACCGACGCCATAGTCGTTTGCGGAACGACAGGTGAAAGCTCTACTCTTACGGACGAGGAGCACGTTGAGGCTATCGCTTATACGGTGGACCACGTAGCTAAGAGAGTGCCCGTAATAGCGGGAGCAGGCTCAAACGATACAAGATACGCCGTATGGCTTTCAAGAGAGGCTCGCCGCGCGGGCGCGGACGCTCTGCTTCAGGTAACCCCTTACTACAATAAGGCTACCCCGAAGGGACTTATCCGCCACTTTATGACAATTGCGGACGCAACCGATATTCCGAATATCCTTTATAACGTTCCGTCGAGAACCGGCTGCAACATCACGCTCCCCGTATATAAGGAGCTTGCCAAGCACCCGAACATAGTCGCTACCAAGGAGGCGAGCGGCAACATCAGTACCATCGCTCAGCTTATGGCTGAGTGCGGAGACGATTTCGACGTATACAGCGGAAACGACGACCAGATAGTTCCGATACTTTCGCTCGGCGGTAAGGGAGTTATCTCCGTTCTTTCAAACGTTATGCCAAAGGAGACACACAATATCTGTCAGCTCTTTTTTGACGGCAAGGTAAAGGAGAGCGCGGCGCTTCAGCTTGAGCTTCTTGAGCTTATCAACAATCTCTTTATCGAGGTCAATCCCGTTCCCGTAAAGACTGCGATGAGCCTTATGGGCTACGGCTCGGACGAAATGCGTCTGCCGCTTTGCGAGATGGACGAAAAGAACCTTGAAATACTTAAAAATTCTCTTAGAAAGCACGCCCTTATCTGATACACTCGAAAGGTATTTAAGTGATGAAAGACGTAAAAATTATTTTAACGGGCGCGGCAGGAAGAATGGGGAAAGCCGTTTTTGCGCTCTCCGAAAATGACGAAAGAGTTTCGGTTATCGCGGCAGTTGACGTATGTCCTGCGCAGTCAAGCGTTCCGTTTTATAACGGAATAGGAGAGCTTTCCACCTCGCTTGGCGCCGACGTTATAGTAGACTTTTCGCATCATACAGCAATAGAGGGTATACTCAGCTATGCCAGAGCCGCACATTGCGCCGTCGTTATATGCACTACGGGACACACAGAGCGAGAGCTTGAGCTTATCGACGAGGCGAGTAAGGAGATTGCGGTTTTTCGCTCCGGCAATATGTCGCTCGGCATAAATCTTCTTATGTCGCTTGTTAAGAAGGCTGCTGCTACGCTTGACGGCTTCGATATTGAAATAATAGAGAAGCACCATAACCAGAAGCTTGACGCGCCGAGCGGAACGGCGATAATGCTTGCTGATGCCGCAAGGTCAGGCGTTGAGTATCAGGCGCAGCTTGTGTATGACCGCCACTCCACCCGCGAAAAGAGGGAAAAGACCGAGATAGGCATGCACTCTGTAAGGGGCGGAAATATCGTAGGTGAGCATGAGGTCATCTTTGCCGGGCACGATGAAATAGTAACGCTTTCGCACAGCGCTCGATCCCGCGAGGTGTTCGCGAGAGGCGCGCTCAGCGCCGCCGCTTATATGAAGGGCAAGAGAGCCGGAAAATACAGCATGAGCGACGTCATCGAGAGCATTGTAAAGTAAGATAAGAGATAAAAGAGAAAAGAAAATGTGGGCTTTCGCTTTGAGCGAAAGCCTTTTTTACTGTTTTATAACTTCCTTGTATATTTCGTTTTTTGGGACGCCTCTGTCCTTTGCGGCAGCCTTTATAGCGCTGCTCTTGTCCATGCCGTTTTTAATGTAATGCTCAACGTGTTGAATCGGCGTCAAGCTAACCCAGAAATCGTCTTTTTGCTTTTCTCCGCCCTCAACGACAAGCACGTACTCGCCTCTTGGTGAGTTAGTCTTATAGTATTCGATTGCCTCGGAAAGCGTGGTGCGGATTATCTCCTCGTTGAGCTTGGTAAGCTCACGGCAGAGCGCGATTTTTCTGTTTCCGAATGCCAAATAGAAGTCGTTTAGAGTGTTTATCAGGTGGTGAGGCGCCTCGTAGAAAATAAGAGTGCGCTCCTCGCTCGCAAGCTCATTTAGGCGCTTTTTCCTTTCACCCTTTGCGCCCGAAACGAAGCCCTCAAACGCAAATCTGCCCGTAAACAGACCCGAAAGCGCCAATGCCGCGATAGCGGCGCACGCCCCGGGAATAAACGTTACCCTTATGCCGTTTTCGGCGCAAAGACGGACAAGATCCTCACCGGGATCGCTTATAGCGGGAGTACCCGCGTCAGTTACCAAAGCGCAGGACTCACCGGCTTTCAGACGCTCGCAGATAACCTCTCCGCGCTCGGTTCTGTTGTGCTGATAATAGCTTACCATCGGCTTTGATACACCGAGATAGGAAAGGAGCTTTGCGGTGTTACGGGTGTCCTCGGCGGCTATAAAATCAACCTCAGAAAGCACCTTTATTGCTCTTTCCGAAAGGTCGGAAAGGTTTCCGATAGGGGTTGCGACAAGGTACAGCACGCCTTGCTCGATTTTATTCTTTTCACGTCCGTTTTTGTCATACATAACGTCTCTGTCTCTTGCTCCGCTCATTGTCCTGCACCGCCTTCAATAACCTGCTTTATGTTTTTTTCAAGCTTCAGTCGCTCAACCGTTACGTCCCGTGAGCATTTAAGACATATTATTCTTACGTCGCTGCCTGCCCTTACTACCTTGAATCTGTTTTCGCCACACGGGTGAGGCTTTTTCATTATAAGCGTATCACCTGCCGAAAATCTTACTATCTTCATACTGTTTTTTTCCTCGTTTTATCAATTGCGGGTGCGCTTGAACGCATTTATTTTATAAAAAATCTATCGGGGAACACACCGTTCTCGTAGATGTATTTACAATCAGTCGTTTCCGAGCCGTTCTCCTTTAAAAACAGAGGAGGAGTGATATGAAGAGCCTCTCCGCCTCCGAGGGTAGCCTCGGTCAAAACCGACGACGGCGAATGGAGTTGGTCCGAATGTACGAAAGTCATTCTTTTCGGCGCAAAGCCGTTCTCCTTCAGCGCTTGCATAAGAGTTTCAAGTCTGTCTGGGCGGTAGACGAGATATAGACGTCCGCCTGTTTTGAGTATTTTTGACGCGGCGCGGCAGAAATCGGTAACGCCGCCGTGTACCTCGTGTCTTGATATCTGCTTTTGGTCTGAGGGAGAGCTTTTTCCGCTGTCCTGTCTCATGTACGGAGGATTGGAGATAATGACCGATACGCCTTTGTAGTCCTCGGGGTTAATTGAACGAATATCGGCGTTTACGGGCGCGATGATTTCGTTAAAGCCGTTGATTTTTACGTTTTGCTCCATAATGTCGCAAATCTCGCTCTGTATTTCAAGAGCGTGTATTTTTTTAAAGCATTTGCGCTTAGCGAGCAGAAGCGAAATCGCTCCGTTTCCCGCGCCAATCTCTAACGCGCTCGTGTCTTTTGAGCTTCTCACGTAAGCCGAAAGGAGTAGGGCGTCCGTTCCCAGACGCAAGGCGTCCGCCGACTCGGTGAGAGTAAGCTCAAACGCATTGGTTTTTACAGTCCGCGCTTTGTTCATATATCCCGTATCCTTTCATTTCGGTAATAATAGGTATAAAACAAATTTTGGTGCGCCAAGCCAAAAAAGCTTTGCGCACCAAAAAATGCATAGGTTAAAAATGTGACAAATTACTCTGCCTGGGGTGCTTCAACAGGGCATGCGCCTTCGCAAGCTCCGCAGTCAACGCACTCGTCTGCATTGATAACATACTTTCCGTCTTTTTCAACGATGCAGCTGGTGGGGCATTCGTCCGCGCATGCGCCGCAGCCGATGCACTTTTCAGCGTCTATTACGTGTGCCATGTACTTATACCTCCGCATTTGTTATGTGATACGAGTACATTATAGCATACTTTTTTCGATTTTTCAATAGTTTTTTCGATTTTTTTAAAACTTTGACAAACAAAAATATGGAAGGCGTTACTTATTTTCACCGTTATCGCGATTTTTTCCTTTTCCGTGTCTGTAATACGGCTTTTTCCACTTTTTGTTCTTTTTTTGCTGAGCGTTATCCGAGCCGCCTGCTCCGTCCTGAGAAGCTATCGTCTTTTTTTGTTGCTGACCGTTATCATTTTTCGGTCTTTGCTCGTGATTAGACGGAACACCTCCGTTTGCGTGGCGGTCTCCGCCTTTATCGTTACTTTGGTTTTCGGAATGGTCTTCACTGTTTTTTTGCTCTCTCTGACCGCCCTTATGACGTTTTTTATGCTTATGCCTGTGCTTATTCTGCTTTTCGGGTGCGTCTGAGCTTTGCTCTGGGTTCTTTTCAGCGCTTGGCTCGGCGCTCGGCTGAACTGTTGTGGGGACGCTATTTTCTTTAATCGGAGCAAAGGCGCTCTCGTTTACAGGCGGAAGCTCATCGTTTTTATGCTTTTTGTCGGGCAGGGCTGTTTTGGTGAGCACCTGACCGTCGTATTTGCTTTCGTCAACCACATCCTCGCGCACAAAAACTATCGCCTCCGAGTCCTCGCCCTTTGAGTCAAGGCGCACCTTGACGATACCCGCAAGAGGATTTGCGGCGACTACAACGCCCGCGCCGTTTGGAGTAACGACTCTTGAATCGACCTTAGGTGTCAGCGCCTTTTCGGCGAGATACGTATCGTATTCATAACGCAGACAGCACATAAGTCTGCCGCACGAGCCGGAAATCTTCGCTGAATTGAGCGAAAGGTTCTGCTCCTTAGCCATCTTTACGGAGACCTGGCCGAAATCGGTCAGGAAGGTGTTGCAGCAGTAGGGTCTGCCGCAGATGCCGAGACCTCCGAGAATCTTAGCCTCGTCTCTGATACCTATCTGGCGCATTTCTATTCTTACGTGGAAGGTGCTTGCTAAGTCCTTTACAAGCTCACGAAAATCAACTCTGCCCTCGGCTGAAAAATAGAAAAGTAGCTTGCTTCTGTCAAATGAAAGCTCGGCGTCGATAAGCTTCATTTCAAGTCTGTGCTTGTCTATTAAGACTATGCAGGCATTGAAGGCGTCAATTTCTTTTTTTACGTTTTCCTCGTATATCCTTGTGTCCTCGGCGGTAGCCATGCGGATAACGGAACGCAGAGGCTCGCTTATCTCGGAATTCTTCAGCTCTCGGTTAGTTACCGCTGTAAAGCCGTACTCCTGACCTCTTGCCGTATCGACTATAACTCTGTCGTCCTGATTCAAAACGAAGCCGTTAGGTGCAAAATAGTATGTTTTTCCGTTTTTCTTGAAGCGGATACCGACTATTTCGGTCTTTCCGTCCTTTGGAAGCGCGCCTGTGTCGGGCTTTTCATCAGTCTTTTTGTTGGACTGTGTGTCCTCGGTACGCTCAAGCGCGTCTTCGCTGATATCGTAATTATCGTTCATTTAAATTTCCTTTCCTTCGGACATTTACCGAAGCTCATTTGCGCGCGGCATCGCTTAATACGTCGGCGCATCGCACGCAGAATGCGTCAACGTTTACGTTTACGTTCAGCTTTGCCCTGAGCGCTTCCGACTCTGTATAAACATTTATAAGAGTTGAACGGGCAAATAAAGCTGAGGTTTCCTCCGCCTCAGAGAGAGAGCTGAAATATAACGTATCACTTAGAGAGCCGTATTTCAGCTTAAGCATATCTCTCATAGCTCCCGAAAGACCGAGCAGAACGTTATCAAGCTCATCGCGCTTGAATTTGCTCTGCACGAAGAATAGCAGAATTGCCGAGCGCTCGCCCTCGCGTATAAGGGAGATAAGCTCGCCCGTTTTCTGCCGAAGCCTTTCACCCTGAGAGTCGGGTGAGCCGAGTTTTGATACGGCGCAGCCTATCGAGCCTCCGCAGGAACGGATAAGCATTGCGTAGTCCTCGGGGGCGTTTTTTTGCATAAGAGCAGCTTTTTTGTTAATCCCGACTACGTATTCTGAAAGCTCGGAGTCGGAGAGCACCGACATTTTAAGCACAGGCGCTCTTGAGCGAACCGTCGGAAGCAGAAGCGAGGAGTTTTCGCAAAGCAGGAAGAAATAAACTCCCTTAGGCGGTTCTTCAAGGATTTTCAAAAGCGCGTTCTGCGCCTCAGTGGTCATCGTGTGAGCGTGTCTGATTATGAAAACCCTTACCGAAAGCTCCTGAGGCTTGATGTACGCCTCGGCTCTTATGTCGCGGATAAGCGACACGCCTATGCTTTTTTTACCCTCGGCAGGCTCGTGCAGGGTAACGTCCGGGGTTATTCTTTTAAGTATCTTTTCCGAATACTCAGGGTCGAGCGCCGCTACGGTCATAGTAGCGACGGTGAGCTTACCCGAGCCCTCGTTTCCCTCGAATATCAGCGCGTGGGGAAGAGCGCCTTCGGATATTTTAGACTTGATATAGGTTTTAAGCTGCGCGTTACCGTGCAGAGCCTCGAAAACATCCGACATCGCTCAGAATTCCTTTCCGTAAAAGCTGTGTGTGAATTCATTAGTATATAAATACACAAATATAATTATAACAGATAAATTAATATTTGTCAAATACATTTTGTAAATAATGATACGGTATAAAATGCCGTAAGAAAAACCGCAAAACAGTAAGGGCTGAGCAGATTAGCCCAGCCCGTATATCAGTTCTCGAAGATAATATCTTCATCTGCGCTTTCACCTGTTTGGGATTCATCGTCCTCGTATTTTTCGTTTGGTAACAGCGCTTCAAGGTGGCAGCCCGAGCAGTAGCGGTTAAAAGGGAACGTAACAGCGCTTCTTCCGCTTGAAGCGGCGCCGGGATTGAAGAAGAAATACGGCTTGCACGAGTCAAGACAGGGCGGAACACCGCCTGAAAGCGCCTGGTAGGTGTACTGCGAGTCAGCTATCACCGTATCGTACGGAAAGCTTCGGGAAACATTCAGAAGTCCCACGTATTTGCAGCTTTCGCGGGGACAATCGGGGCAGGCAATGCCGTGGTTTACAGTGTCGTAAAGCACAAGGCAGTGAGTGTCGCAGTATTCCTTCGGTGCGGTCTCCTTAGTAAAGTATCCGGTTTCGATTCTGCTTCCTCTTGGGTCGCAAAGGCATGCAGAGCTTACCAGCTTACCCGAATCCTTGCAGTATTTTGCCGTGATAACGCCCTCGGTCTCAGGGAATTTATTCGTTACCGAGCGACCTAAATACTCCTCGCTGTTTATCGTGCTCATAACCTCGTCGAAGGTTTTTAAAGCGGGACTTGGAAGGGCAGGGTAGCCGTCAAGGCTCTTTGGGGTAGGGTAGCCAAACCATACGCCTGCCAGAAGGTCGGGGGTGTAGCCTATAAACCAACGGTCGCAGTCGCTGGTCGTCGTACCCGTTTTTCCCGCGCACTCAACGGTGTTTTTCAGCGTCATAGCTGAAGCCGTACCACTGTTGGTAACACCCATAAGAAGCTTAGTCATTATAGCGGCGCTCTGCTCTGAAAAAAGCCTGTCAGCTTCACCCTCGTTGTCTATCAGCACCTCTCCGTCCGCGTCTAAAATTTTTAAAACGGTTTTCCCCTCGGAAAAAACTCCGCCGCCGGCGAGAGCTGTATAACCCGCGGTGATTTCCTTTACGGTTACACCCCTTGTGAGCTGACCGAGCGCAAGCGGAGACTGAGCGATATCTGTGTAAACGCTGCCGTTTGAGTCGGCTCTTGAAACAAGTCCGCTTATTTTCATTCTGTTTTTTAGCAGGTCAAAGGAATATTCGGGGGTGAGACGGTCAAGCACCTTTACCGCTACCGTGTTTACAGATCTGGCGATGGCGTCTCTTACGGTTGTAAGTCCACGGTAGCCTTGTGGATAGTTCTGCGGCCAGCCTCTCATAGAGCCATATCCGTCCGAAACGAATTTACATGGCGTGTCGTCAATTACCGAGCCGTAGGTGATATACCCCTTGTCAAGCGCGGGGGCGTAAACCGAAAGTGGCTTGATGGACGAGCCGGGAGAACGTCGGGTCTGGGTGGCGTAATTCAAGGTTCTGTTGGCGTTCTTTTTACCCGTACCGCCCGCAAGCGCAAGCACACCTCCGCTTTTGGGGTCGATAACGACCATCGAGCATTCGGGGTGAATGAGAGCGCCCGTGGGGTAGAAATTGCTTTCCTTTTCGAAATATTCGTCAAGCGCCGACTGCATTTTGGGGTTTTGGGCGCATACTACGCCAAGTCCACCCGTAAACAGCAGCTTCCTTGCTGTCTGCGCGCTTGAGGCTACGCCGTTTTTGAGCAAAAGCGAGGTCGCCTCGTCAATAACGCTTTCGGTGTACCAGGAGTAAATTTGCTCGTTTTCGGGGTTACGGGTGCGATCATTCGTTAAAATAAGCTCTTCGCTCAGCGCCTGATTAAGCTCCGCTTCGGTTATATATCCGTTATCCTTCATTCGAATGAGAACGGTGGCTCGCCTCGCCTTGTTGTTTTCGGGGTGAAGTATTGGGTTCCATTTTGTAGGTGATTGAGGAATACATGCAAGCGCGGCGCATTCCGTGAGAGTCAGCTCGCTTGCCTCCTTGCCGAAATAGTTTTCAGCAGCCGTTCCTACTCCGTAGCTGTTTTCGGCAAGATAAATGGTGTTAAGGTAAAGCTCGATTATCTCCTCTTTTGTAAGAGCCGAGTCAAGCTTTGCGGCGCGTATCATTTCCTTCACCTTTCTTGAAACGCTATACGAATCCTCGCCCGTGATATTTTTGATAAGCTGCTGATTTATGGTTGAGCCTCCATACGAGCTTTTACCCGTAATAAAGCCGAAGATCGCACCCGCGGTCCGTTTTAGGTCAATTCCCTTATGCTCATAGAAG
The DNA here is from genome assembly GCA_017502875.1 of Clostridia bacterium. Taxonomy (GTDB): domain Bacteria; phylum Bacillota; class Clostridia; order Oscillospirales; family CAG-272; genus SIG673. Next base: position 14,465 of record JAFVUF010000016.1, read on the forward strand.
CGGTGGTCCTCTATTGCGACGAAGGCGTCTATAAGGTGGCGCGGCATAGCCTCATACTTAACCCATTCTCTGTTTTGTGAGCTGTAAAGAGCCTCGCTTTCAAGCTCTTTAAGCACACGTCCTCCGTTTTCAGTCTTGCTTTCAACGTAGTATAGCTTTGTCGTCCTGTCCTGAGCCTTAGCGAGTGTATACATCTCTTTTATTTCCAAATTCGGCGCGGTATTTACGTATATTATAAACGACAGAGCGCAAAAGACCGCGGTAAGCGCCGCGATCAGTATGACGGTCAGCGCTATCTTGACTATCCCGATTCCTATTCTTTTTGACATTTTAGTACTATCCTTATTACTTAAAAAATTACTTCAAGGATAGTTTTTTCATCAAAAGGCTGCGTTATTTACTTAATTTTTTCCTTAAATTTAATTTTCTTCACCGTAAACCAATCTTTTGGCTATTAAATTCATTTTTCCTGCTCCCATTGTTAAAATCAGCGTTTTCGGGTGCGATGAAGCGAGCAAAAAACGGTAAATTTCATCGAAACTTTTTATATATTTTCCGTTTTTTAGCGCGTTTGCGAGAGTCTGTCCCGTTATGCCGTAGACGTTTTTTTCTCTGGCGGCGAAAATATCGCTAACGACAACTGTATCAAAGCCTGAAAGGCTTTCGACAAATCCGTCGAAAAGCTCATAGGTGCGTGAATAGGTGTGAGGCTGAAAGGCGCATAATATCTTGTCGTAGCCAAGGCTTTTAGCGACGTCGAGCGTCGCCTTGATTTCCGTCGGGTGATGGGCGTAATCGTCGTATACGTCCGCATAGCCTACCCTTCCTATATATTCAAATCTCCGTTTTATTCCGATAAAGCTCTCGATTCCCGATTTTATCTTATCCGCGGCAGCTTTTTCAATCGCCGCTGCCGCCGCTATGGCGGATATAGCGTTTTTTACGTTATGAAGCCCCGGTGTCTTCATTTTTATACCGCTTACGGTTTGCTCGCCCTTTATTACCGCGTCAAAGGTGTAAAAGCCCTTTATTTCTTTTATGTTTTTTGCGTAAACGTCCGCGCTTTCGTCGCAAAGCGAGAAGGTAAAAACCGACTTTTTAAGAGAAAGCAGCTCCCTTTCAACTGAGGCGCAGACAGGGCAGTCTCGGTTAAGCACACATGTGTCGCTTTCCATTGCGAATTGCAAAAACGCAGCCTTTGAGCTTTCAAGCGTCGGGTAAACGTCGGTATGCTCTTTTTCAATATTAAGGATTACCGCGACGCTCGGCTTCATTTCAAGAAAGGAACGGTTGTATTCGCACGCCTCGTAAATTACGGTCCCGCCATCTCCCTGCTCGTATGCTTTGTTGCTTTTAGCGCTCATGGCACCGGCGAGCATAGTGGGACGGGCGCCGCACTCACTCAGTATTTGATAAGTCATATGTGTAACGGTGCTTTTGCCGTGAGTGCCCGAAACACCTATTGAAAGAGAGAAGCTTTTTATTATCCTTCCTAAGAATTCGGCTCGCGTAAGGATTTTTATTCCAAGCGCTCTTGCTCTTATAAGCTCAGGGTTGTCATTTTTTATTGCCGCTGTGTATATAAACACCGAACAGCCTTCAACGTTTTCCGCTTCGTGAGAGAAGAAAAGCGGTATTTTATGCTCTCTGCAAGCTCTTATTGTCTCCTCATCGGCTGATACGTCGCTTCCCATAACGGAATATCCAGAGTCGCGCGTTAGAAGGGCGAGTGAAAGCATTGAAATACCGCCGATTCCGCAAAAATAAATTCCACCATTAGCTTCGTTTGGCTTGCCAAGTACGTTTTTTAACCCGTATAACATGTTTTTCTCCAATATACAAAAAATTTTAAATTCTGACATAATCACAAATATATTTCGAAAAACTAAAAAATATTCATAAAACATTACCAAAAAATATATAAATTTTTCCAAAAAATATTTTAAATTCTCACTTAAATATTAATAATTATACATTATAATAAATGCATAAGCAAATGAATTGAAGCTTGCCAAACCTCTGTGTTACCGTCTTCCCTGTGAAAATTCGGCAAGATCACTGTGTTGCGAAAAAACTTGGAGGACGATTATGCAGATCACAGACGTAAAAGTAAGAAAGCTGTTCAGCGACGCTGAACCCATGAAAGCCATAGTCTCGGTTACCTTTGACGGTCAGCTTGCGCTTCACGATATAAAGGTGATTTACGCAAGGGAAAAGCTGTTTATAGTTATGCCCAGCAGAAAGAACCCCGACGGCAGCTACCGAGATATAGTACATCCCATAAACGCCGATTTCAGAGCGCAGCTTGAGGAGGCGGTTTTGAAGGCTTACGAGGAGGCTCTTGAAAACGAGGGTGAGGGTATTACGAATGATGAGAGTGCGGACGGGGCGGCGTATACTGACAACTGATTTCGTAATTTAATATTAACAACCGCGGTTGGCAATAAGCTTTCCGCGGTATTTTTATTGCAAAAAATGCAAATGCTGTGATTTTTACGAATAAGAGTCTGAAAAACGGGCGAGAATATGATTACTTGAAAACAAGAAACGCGATAGCGGACTGAGCTCCGCTTAGGTACAGGAGGTAATCATATGAATATTAACGTAAAACAGAAGCTTGCGGGAAAGTCGGCGTATATAGCGCTGGCAATACTGCTTATTTCCATTCTGGTGTTTACTGTTGTGGCAATAATAGCTACAGTAAACGCGGAGGACGAGGAGACACTTCCGCCCGTGCTTGACGGCGAGCCGTCCGTTCCGGGAGGAGATACCGATGAGGGTGCGGACACTGAAACAGGCGGCGACGTCGAAGCCCCCGATACACCAAGTGTAATCGAGCCGCAGCCTGAGCCGGTTGTATACTGCGCTCCATGCGAGGGTGGCGTTCAAAAGGAGTACAGCGCTGACGCGCTTGTGTTCTCCCATACTATGAACGACCACAGAGTTCACCTTGGTATAGATATAAGCGGAAACATCGGCGACCCCGTAAAGTCCTTTGGAAAGGGTGTTGTCGAAAAGATATACTACGATACCTATATGGGTAAAACAGTAGTTATCAACCACGGAAACGGTCTTAAATCCGTTTATATGAATCTTGCTGACAGTGTTGCCGACGGTATATCGGTTGGCACGCAGGTTGAAGCCGGTACGGTTATCGGCGCTATCGGAGAGACCGCTATGAACGAGTGCGCGGACAGTCCGCATCTGCATTTCGAGGTTGTGCTTGACGGTAGGAGAGTTGACCCGAGAAACCACGTTACGCTTCCCTCCTCAGCGGAAGGCGATTCGGCGTACGAGGGCTGAGCAGTAATTAATTTAAACGGGCTGTCCATTTGACAGCCCGTTTTTAAAATTAATAAAATGTCTATTGAATTTTTCTGGCTTTCGGAGTATAATATTAATACGAAAACGAGAAACGGAGGTCATACATAATGGAAAATTTTGTTATAACTATCGGCAGATACTGCGGAAGCGGTGGCTCTGTTGTTGCGAATATGCTTGCGGAGAAGCTTGGAATTGAGGTGTATGACCGTAAAATCCTGTCCCTTGCCTCGAATGACAGCGGAATAAACGAGGAGACCTTTGAGCAGGCGGACGAGGACCTGCGCCGTTCTCTGCTTTACAAAGTATCGAGGAGTGCGTATGACGGAGAGCCTATCATCACCGCGGATGCTCGGGACAATGTCAGCGATACCGCAAACAGAAATTTATACAATTATCAGGAGAGGGTTATCAAGGGCTTGGCGGACAGCTCGTCCTGCGTTATAATCGGAAGATGCGCGGACTACATGCTCCGCGACCGCTACAACGTGCTGAGAGTGTTTATTTCCTCTACCCGTGAAAGCCGCGCCGAGCGTGAGAGTAAGCGAAGCAGAATTACTCTTTCCGAGGCGTTCCAAAAGGTTGATAAGATTGACAGAAAACGCTCGGATTACTACCGCTTCTATACAGGACAGACGTGGGCTGACCCTGCTCAGTACGACCTGTGCCTTAATACCGACGTCTATACCTTTGAGCAGTGTGTTGATATGATAATAGCCGCGCTTAAAGTCAAGCTCGGAGAATAAATTTAAATAACTTAAAAAGCTCCACTGAGATTTCAGTGGAGCTTTTTTGGTATATTATAACTATTTGTATGTTAAAATTAGCAAAAATTATGATATTATCTTTTTTATAATATGCTCAGCGATTAGAAGTCCGGCTGCGCTGGGCATATAGCATATCGAGGCGGGGGAGCGCTCTCCGGTGCTTACGGGAGCTTCCTCGCTCCAAAGCGTGTCGAGCTGTTGTATCCCGGCATCTCTCAGCTGCTTTCGTACTGCTCTTGCGAGTCCGCAGGTATGAGTTTTAGATATATCGGATATTCTGTATTTTCCCGTATCCAGCTTGTTGCCGGCTCCCATAGCGGAGAAAACGTATTTTCCTCTATTCTTTGCCGAGGAGATTATCGCAACCTTTGCGCTTATGTTGTCGATTGCGTCGATAATTATATCCGCGCCGCTTTCGGAGATTACCGAGTCGGCGTTTTCCTTTGTTACGAATACGTCCTTATACGTAACTGAACAGTCGGGATTAATATCCGTTACTCTTTTAGCGATGACCTCGGTCTTTTTTTGTCCGACAGTGCTTGTCAGCGCTATTATCTGCCTGTTAAGATTACTTTCGGAAACCGTGTCGCAGTCAACGAGATGAAGCCTGCCGACTCCGGCTCTCGCAAGCATTTCGCAGACATAACCGCCGACTCCGCCAAGTCCTATAATACAAACGCTTGAATTTATCAGCTTAAGGGTCTTTTCTTCGCCTATGAGTGTTATCTGTCTTTCAAGACGCTGGCGCAGGTTGTTCGGGATTTCAGTAAGCATTGCAAACCTCTTAGCAATAAAAAACTTAAATTACACTATAAATAACAATTATTTTGCATTAATGGTATTTATGGTATTTTCAAACGCGGACGGTTCAAGAACCGTAAGAGAAGCATCGGTTGAGTTAACAGTCATTGTGAATAATCCCTCGACTGTGATGAGACCGCTTAAATTTGCCACTCCGATAATGTTAGCCTTAAAATCCATAAGCTGCTTAATAATGCAGCCGTCGCTCTTGCGAACCGTTATTTCGATATTAAACTTGTCAACGGTAAGCGACTGATTATTTAGATTAGAGTTGTTTTGTGAATCGGAGAAGGTATCTAAGAGATAAGCGGCGTAGATTTTTGTCGAGGTTAGGTTGAAGTTAACCTTGTAAGTAATATCCGTTGCCGTTTCGCTCAGGATTTTTACGGAGGATATCTCGTCCTCGAAAATCTGTTCTGTGCTCAGGGTAGAGGATATAAGCTCATACAGCTGCTCCTTAGAATATTTCGCTTCGGTATGATTTATGTCGTCTGAACGGGTATTGGTTGCGTGATCGTAGTAGCGGTAGCTGTAGCCTGACGGTGTCTGGAAGATACCGGTGGTGTTATGATTTTTGGAATCCTTTGAAAAATACTCGGTGTCAACACTTCCGTAATAGAGCTGTCCGTCCTTTAAGGCTGTGGTTATATGGGCGTCGGCGTCGAAAACATATTCCTTTGAGGAGTCGCTGACCTTGATATATTTACTGTAATAGGCGTCTATTGCTGACTGACTGAAAAGAGTTTCGTAGCCTTTTAGGGTTATACATGAGAGCAGAGCTATGTTTTGAATATCGCTGTAAATTACTGACTTGTTACGGGCAGGAACGGTTACATTCTCGGTGCTGTCTACCGTATACGCGAAATCACCCTCATATGTTAGGGTAGCGCTCGGATTTGAGGCGGCGTAATATTCTACCGTGAAGGTAAGGTGCTTTTCGGCAAGTGAGCCGTCCTCTCCTATCAGCACGGTAAGCCTGACGTTATCGACTGAATACGTATACTCGGTATCGTCAAGTCCTGTGAAGGCTATTATTCCGTTTTTAATGTAATCGTTTGGACCTTCGAAAATAATTTCCTTTTTTGAGCCGAACAGATTATAAACGGTAACGTCCGTAAAATTGCTCTCGCTCAGATAGCTTTTGTTTACTGATATGGTTGAATATTCCGTATATGAAACAAACTCTGAGTCGTTCATGGGAGAACGGTATTTTTTGCCGAAGCGTTCGGTATATATGTATCCGTTATCAAGGAAATGCTCCTCGGATACCTGATTTTCAAGCAGGGTATCGTTTTTTAGCGAGGTATAGGTGTTTTTTCTGTAGCCCATTGCCTCGGCGCTTCCTCTTGAAGTAAAGGCGAAAAGGTTTTCCGTTCCCAAACGGAAGTAATCTCCGTTAGGCGCATTCATTTCGATAAAGAAGGCGTAGGTGTACTGAATATCGCTTATTGCATCGGTAAGAGCCTGAGCGTCTGCTATAAGCTTCGAGGCGCCTTGGTGGTCGGTATCCTTGTCCTTTGACACGTACCAATTATCATTCTGATTAACGCAGGAAACAAAGGAAAGCATTGTGATGACGGCTAAAACAGCGCAAACAGTCCTTTTAAGTAGCTTTTTTATCATATAAATATCTCACAATATAATTAATTTACAAATATGATATCACACAAAAGGTAATAAATCAAGGAGATTTTGTTTTCAATAAGTGAACTATTTCATAAAACTGAAAAAAATTAAAGAATTCTCTATTGCTATTTTTAACATTATAGGTTATAATGTAATCTAATGAAGCTACGAAACTGAAAAAAGGAGGGTTAACGAGGATATGCCAATAAAAATTCCTGAGGGCTTACCCGCAAGGGAGATACTTGAAAGCGAAAATATATTCGTTATGAACGAGCTTCGCGCGGTTAAGCAGGACATCAGACCTCTTAAAATAGCTATACTTAATCTAATGCCCACAAAGATAGTTACCGAGACACAGCTTACTCGGTTGCTTTCCAATACGCCTCTTCAAATTGAGATAACCTTGCTTCAAACGGCGTCCCACGTTTCAAAGCATACGCCCGCGGAGCATATGTCAGCCTTTTACAAGTGCTTTGACGATGTTTGCGACCAGAAATTCGACGGTCTTATCATTACGGGAGCGCCCGTAGAGGAGTTGCCCTTTGAGGCAGTGGATTACTGGCCGGAGCTTTGCAGAGTGATGGAGTGGTCGAAAACTCATGTTTTCTCAACATTTCACATATGCTGGGCTGCTCAGGCGGCGCTGTACTATCATTATGGCGTTCCTAAGCGCAAGCTTGATAAAAAGCTTTTCGGTGTTTACGAGCATAACGTGCTTTCGCCCTCGCACCCGATACTCCGTGGATTTGACGAGACGTTTCTCGCGCCTCACTCAAGGCATACGGAGGTAAAGGTCGAGGATATCCGCTGCGAAAAACGGCTTGATATACTTGCGGAGTCTGACGAGGCGGGCGCGTTTATAATCGCCGCGAGGGACAGAAATATGTTTTTCGTCTCAGGCCACGCTGAATACGACTACGATACACTTTCAAAGGAATATTTCAGAGACAAGGCAAAAGGCCTGCCTATTGACGTTCCTGAGAATTATTTTCCGTCGGACGACCCCGACCGTAAGCCGCCCAATAAATGGAGAGGACACGCGCATCTTCTTTTCTCAAACTGGCTCAACTATTTTGTATACCAGTTAACACCTTACGACGTTAATGAGATAAAATAAAAGCAGGATTTATATATGAAAAAGGAAATGAGAAAGCCGACGTATTCGGAGATATATATGTATAAAAACCTGTTATGGCTTGCTTTTGCGGTGTTTATATTTATGACCGTAGTAAATGAGCTTGTTATAAGGGTAGTATACGTTTATGCCGTTACTGACGCGGCTTACAGACCGTACGCGGTTATAATAAAAACGGTACGGGAGGCGCTTTCGGTGCTGTGTAACTACGTAGGTCTTGCGTTACTTTCGGTATGCGTAGCATATTTTGGCGATAACGCTAAGGGTGTTGTACGGACGGCATTTATATCTAACGCAGTATACCTCGTTGCGTATTTTCTTGCGTACTATATTTCGACAGGCTATATGTTTGAGAGCCTTATTCTCAGTGTTTCTGAGGCTGCGATAAACTGCGCCGTTATGCTTGCGATATGGATAATACTGCGGATATATACCTCGAAAAAAGAGTGCCATATGAATATAGAGCGTTATGTCTTTGGCTCTCCTATGCTCAGGCACGTGTATACGGGCTGCTTTATAATTTCAGCGTCTGTATTCGGCGGAACGCAGCTGCTTCTGACGCTTGCGGATATGCTGAGAGATTTCCTTGACCCCGCTATCGGTACGCCGATAAATATTGAGGAAACGCTTTACTGGGTGCTTGAATACGCAGAGATAATACTGTACGCGGCGCTCGGCTTTGCGCTGATGGTAGTTATCGGTCTTTTCGCGCAACGTATTAAGGATAGCGGAAAGGTTAAATTTTCAAAATAAACAAAGAAAGAGGAGCTTTTACTAAAACTCCTCTTTTTTTATTGTTTCCTGTTGCGCCTAAATGCGACAGTCCTTTTACTTTTTACAATTTTTCTCTGCGGTAAATAAATACTATCATTACGGCTATTCCTGTTATAGGCAGTATAAAGTTTATAACTGTAAGTACATCTATCATAAGCTTTGGTGCGCTTTCAAAAAAGAAGAACGGAAATACGGAGAAGGCAAGAGAAAGTAACGCGGTTAAAGTTACGGCTATGCCGATTATAAGCGCGCATATTCTGTTTTTCTTATTAAAATGCATAGCCTCACCGCCCTTCTTAAAATTTAATTAATCAAATTAGCTTTGAAAATTCTTTTTTAGTTAACTTATATTTATAATTTGATTTTATTTCTGTTAATATTTTAACATATTTTTTCGTATTTGTAAATAGTAAAATGTTTCATAAAAACACAAATATAACATCTGTATTTTGTTGAAATTACACAAATTTAACGTAAAAATTGAATATATCATTGAAGAAAAAATAAAATGAACCGATTTTAATGAAATCGGTTCATTTTTCTAAAATATTAATTTTTTCAAATTTTTGTAAACTAAAACACAGCAAGGCTCATTCAAGATCAATTCTGAACGTTGCGTAGCAGGTCTCTGTTCGAAGCACTATGCGAATGCTGTCCGCGGTAGTGCTTTTCGGCACTCTCCATTCCCATACCGTAGCGCCGTCAGCTACTGTCTTTGGCTCGAAAACAGAAGATGAGCTTTTCCCTGAGGCATAATAGGCGCTTATATCAATTACCGTACCGTCAGGGGCTGCCGCCTTAACGCAAGCGACGCTTCCCTTTGACGTTTTTTCAGTAAAGCTTATAACCGTCATACCTTGACCGACGTAGCTTACGCCATTTTCTGTCCTTTGAGTAACTCCGTTTGGCGCCACGGCGCTCAGAGAATAGAAATTATCGTGCTTGATGAGGGTTGGTAAGCAAAAAGCCGAAAGCAACAGAAAAAGCGAAAGCGATACCGCAAGCGCTACAAGGGCTCTTTCGTATTTAACATTATCATTCATTGCGTTACGCCCTCTTTAAATTGCGATATAAAATTAAAACCTATACCGTTCATATTATACAACGCAGTTAAGCTCTGTAACGGTTGCGCCCGTAATCATTTCCTTTTCTCTTTTTGAGGCGGAAAACAGAAGTATCTGTACTCCGTTCAAAGCGATATCGGACAGCTCTCTGAGGATAAGCTTTAAGCGCTTGTCATCGAAATAAACGAGTGCTTCGTCAAGAATGAGTGGCACTTTAAGGTTTTCGGAAAGCCTTTTGTGAAGCGCCAGGCGTAGACATAGCCAAGCAAGGTCTGCGCTTCCGCCGCTGAAGTAACGGCTGTCTGTAACACTCTCAGCGCCATTACCGAGATAACTGAGGTTCATTTCGCTGTCAAGACGGAGCTGCGGGTAACGTCCGTCGGTAATTTTTGAGAAATAAGCGCTTGAATGCTTGCTTAAATATGGGGAAACGGTCTGGCGGATATTCTTTTCCGCGCTTTCAAGCGCCTCTGTCGCGAGAAGTATAGCGCTAAGCTTTTCGGTGTACTCCTTTAACTGAGTCTCCTCTTTTTCAATATCGAAGGTTATCCTTTCGATATCCAGCTTGTTTGCTCCGCTTGCCGCTAAGCTGAGATTTATATCGTTTCTCCTTTGGTTTGCGTCATAAAGGTGCTTTTCGAGCGAGTGGATATACTCGTCGTTAACAGAGCTGAGATCGTTTGGAATGGTGCTGTCAGAGGGAAGCGCTTGCGCTGCTTGTATTTCCTTTTCAGAATACTGCTCAAGATAAGCGTTAAGCACACTTCTTTTGCTTTCGGCGTTAGCTTTTTCCTTTTTCAGCTCTTCAAGCTTGCCGAAATAAATACGGCAGTCCTCAATAGCCTTACCGAGCGAGCTTCGGTTCCATTTTTTCAGAAGCTCCTGTTCGGAAAGTCTTATGTTTTGGAGCTTGCTCTTGGTATCGTCAAGTGTTTCTATGAGATACTTAGAGTTACTGCCGAGCTTTCGTTCGTATTCATCACACTCCTTACACACCACGGGAACGGAATGTGTCTTGGTTGCCTTCAACGCCGACATCATTTTTTTAATTTTCTTTGCGGGGAAGCATCTGGCGATAGCTGAGATAACCGCGAAAAAAGCGGATATTCCGAGTACGGTAAAAAGAAGAATGTTTGAGGGCTGAAAAAGATTAAGGTATGAGCCAATCAGCGCAAGAAGTGATATAAGAGCGACAAACGCAGTAGTAAAGAAGGCTACGTTAAACATACCTAGACGGGACTGCGCGCTTGAATACTCGGAAATAATACTTTCTCTCTTACCCATTTCGCAGTATGTCTCATAGCTCTTGGGCGGGATAATCGAAAGCTCACGGCGAACCTTTTCTATCTGCTTTTCGATGTTAGCGCATTGCTCGGTATATATGCGTATCTCCCTATCTATTGAGATAAGCTTTGCCGCATACTCGCTGTCCGGAATAAACGCGCCGTAGCTGTATTCCTTTTTGAGCGCCTCGGAAAGCACCTCGTTTTTATTTAAATCGGAGTTTACCTTGTCGAGATTATCAAGGTATAGCTTTATTTTGTGAGCCTTGATTTCGGCGAGTGCTTCTTTTGCCCCGTCAAGCTGCTTTGTTATAAGAGCTATGCTTTGTTCCTCGTTTTGAAGGTCAAGGGTAAGACCCTCTATCTCTCTCTTGACCGAAAGACCTCGCTCGCGGCGCTCCCTAAGCTGACGGAGTCTCTGCTCGGACTCAAATATACGTCCGCCCTGCCCTTTTTTTAGTTTAAGCTCCTTTCTTGCGGCGTCCAGAGTCTTTTTTGCTTGCTTTAAATTAAGCGCCTCATCGCCTGAAAGCAGAAGATTGCTTACCGCCTCGGCGCTTCCGCCGTCAAGCTTGCCGCCGCTTGCCTGACTTACGTAAAGAGAACGCGTATACAGCGCGGGCGGAACTCCCAGAAAGTATTCGCCGGGAGTTTCAAATTCGGTTTTCCAGTCGGAAAACTCGTCTCCCGAGCCTTCGTTATACACGGTAACGGTGTGTTGCCTGCCGCTATCGCGGCGCTCTATGCGATAGGTGTCGCCCAAATGCTCTATGATAAGAGAGCCTGAGCTGTTGCCGGTTTTAAGCGAGGAGTGGCGCTCGCGCTCCTTTGGGTCGGAAAAGCCGTAGAAAACGTACTTTATAAAGGCGCAGAGAGTGCTTTTTCCCGATTCGTTCTCGCCTGTTAAAAGATTGAAGCCGGGAGCGAGCGCAATCTTCTTATCACGCGCGCCGCCGAACTCTTCAATAATTATTTCCTTAATGTGCAATTTAAGCTTTCTCCTTTCCGTCAGACCTCGATATCGCAGCCGCCGAGAGCGCTAAGGCCGTATTTAAGTGCCCTGACGGCATTTTTTCTTACCGACGGGTCGTCCGAGGTAAGAAGCGGCTTTAAAACACGGTAGAACTCACCCCTGAGTGAGAAATCCTCGTCAAGCGACAAAGATGAGTAGGAAAAAACGGTTTCATTTTGTACGTCAGCGACTCCAAACGGAGCGAGTGAACGGCGGATATCGTCCGCCTCAAGCTCATAGCTGACCTCACCCGTAAGCCGTAAACGGATAATATGCTCGATGTCGCGAGTGAGGAAGTAGGGTCTTATCCTGTCGGTTATCGTCTCCATAGCGCTTTCCTCGGTCAGCGCGTTTTCAAGAGCGACGTTTACGGTTTTGTATATCCATGGGCAGAAGCGAACGCGCTTGGTGTTTACCGTTTTGCCTTGACCCGACGTATCGAGAGTAACCAGCACGCCGCCCTTTTCGCCGTGCTCGGAATGGTCTCTGCCGGCGATACAGCCGCTATAAGCATAGACCGTATCTCCAACCCTGCCTATTTCTTCTTTCGTATGGATATGACCAAGCGCCGCGTAGTCAAAGCCCGCGAAAGAGAGCGCTCTTACGGGAATGGGCGCGTAAGATGAGATGGGATTATCAAGCTCGGTGTGAGCGCAGAGGACGTTAAAGAGGCTATCAGAGGTGGCGGAAAATCCGTCAAGCGGGTTTTTGCCGTATACACTTGAGGTAAAAGCGTAGCCGTACACGGCAAGTCCGATATCGTCAAGGATGAACGCGGAGATGTCCTCGCTTTTGAAAACGAACACGTTTTCGGGGAAGCTCGCAAAGCGGTATGGAGAGGTCGAATTGTACGGATCGTGGTTTCCGGGTGCGATGATAAACCTGCATTTCGGCATAGCGGCAAAGCATTCGGAGAGGAAATCAAGCGTGTCAGCCGTATAGTATTCACTGTCAAAAAGGTCGCCGCTTATAAGCACAGCCTTACATCCCTCGGCGTTTGCGAAGTCGAGAGCGTTTTTAAATACGGCTCGCATATCGGCGCGGCGTTTAGCGGATTCGGAAAGTGAAAGACCGGCAAAACGGCTGTCGAGATGAAGGTCGGCGATGTGCAGAAGCTTAAGCATTTTTGTTCTCCTTTTTGCTTGGTTTAATAACCTAATATAATTCTATACCAAATCCAGCTATTTTGCAAGTAGTTTTATAAAAGATTAACAAAAAAGAAAAACGCTTGCGGTGATAAAGCCGTAAGCGTTTAGTGTGTTTTTGCGTATCAGTCCTGTTCCTTATAGAATACGGTGTATCTTTTGACACCGAGCGCGGTGCCGAGCAGTCCTAACGCGGCAACTATCATCCAGGCGACAATAGCGCCCGTCCAGCCGAATGAGTTTGAGATTACGGCAAGACCGTAGGTGGATATGGCGGCGCCGACGTAAACGAAGGCGTTACAGAAGCCGCTTGCTCCCGCAGCTCTGCCGAATTTTGAAAATCTACCCGGAAGGCAGGATATAAGCAGGAAATTGACGCCGTGCATTACACCGCATACAAGCGCGGCGAGAATAAGACAGGTTATGCGAAGCGCGGGTGAATCGCTGTTCATAAGTAAGACAAGGGGTACGCAGAGTAATACCGAGATGATAAACATTATACCGGCGCTGAGCACCTCATTTTGAAGGAGCTTTTTATGTAAAGATGTTACGAGCATTATCGAGGCTATCGCGAAAATCGGGAGCGCTACCGAGACTAAGGTGGATTCGGACGGGTCGCGGTTGAACGCCTCGGAGTAGAGGGTGGGCAGCCACGATTCTATGCCGTCGCGCAGAAATCCCATTGCGATTATAGCGCCGAAAACGGGGATTATTCCTGCGCTTGCCAGAAGTCTTGCAAAGTTTTCCGAGGACTTGGATTTTGGAACGGTATTTAAGTTTTGTTTTGCTGTTTCGTCGGTTGCGGGTGCGACGGAAGGCTTGTTCGGGAGGCAAACTGTAAGCCCTGCCGCGAACACCGCGAATATCACTATACACAAAACGGTAGCGCTGAAGAACACCGCCCTCCATGAAAGAAGCTCAAGGCAAACGGGGACGTACAGGTAAAGCAGAACGGTAGCTACGTGCGCCGCGGCGGTAACAAGCAGATTTGCTTTTACGTATGACTCGTGGTCGAGGTTAGTGGAGAGGATACGGACGATAGGCGGCCATAGCATCGCCTGCGCTAAGCCGTTTAGCGCCCATACGGGAATCATAAACACTGGAACAGTGATAAGCGGCATAAGCAGGTTACAGACTGCGGTGGTGCCGAGTCCGATAAGTATCAGAGAGCTCGGACTGACTCTGTCGCCAAGATAACCGCTTACAATCTGTCCTAATCCGTACATAGCGAAAAGCGCCGTACCGATAAGACCGGCTATTTCCTTGGTGAGCGCTTCGGAAGCAAGCATTCCGACAGTTACGGCGGCGAAGTCTTTTCTTGCGAAGTAGCTCGTAAAATATACGAGGGAGCAGAGAAGCACTATGCCCCTTTTTGAATATCTTTTCATCATTATACGACCTTTTCGGTTATCTGTATGCTAATTATTTGAAAGTCTTGTTTGAATGTACTTGCAGATATTTTAACACAACAAGGGTGAAAAGTCAATAAAGCTTTGCGTATTTAAAAGCTTTTTTCAAAAAGAAACTAAAAAAACAGTTAATTTTAAAAAAATTTGCAAAATAGTCGCAGGAACGTAACTATATATGGAAATAATAAGTGTAAAATATATATAATTACGGTTAAACATTTATGATTACACATATAGTGCCAGGAGGACAGAAAAATGAAGGTCATACTTACACAGGACGTTAAGGGACAGGGAAAAAAGGGACAGCTTGTTGACGTATCCGACGGATACGCAAGAAACTTCCTTCTTCCAAAGAAGCTTGCGGTAGAGGCAAACGCGGCTAATATGTCCGAGCTTAAAAATGCCGAGACCAAGAAGCGTATTCAGGAGGAGAAGGAGCTTGCGGCGGCAAAGGAAGCGGAGGCTAAGCTTGAGGGCTGTATGGTAAAGATTCAGCGCACAAGCGGCGCTGACGATAAGCTTTACGGTTCAGTTAGCACCAAGGATATCGCGGAGGCGCTCGCTTCTCAGTTCGGAATCGAGATAGACAAGAGAAAGATAGTGCTTGACGATGCGATAAAGGCGTACGGAAGCTACACGGTAAACGTAAAGCTGCACCCCGCAGTCAGCGGAAAGATTAATTTCATCGTTACAAAATAAACTAACGGCCATAATACAACTGAAAGGTTAGTTAAAATAATGGACATTCAAAACGGCAACCTGCCCGTCTCGTACGATGCGGAGCAAAGCGTTCTGGGAGCTATTCTTTTGAAGCCCGATTGCTTTGGAGACCTTATAAATCACGTATCAGCGGACGATTTTTATATTGACGAGCACAGAGAGATATTCCTTGCGATGTATAAGCTTTTCTCTCAAAGCGGAAATATCGATTACGTAACAGTAATCGAGCAGCTTGTAAATAAGGGTGTAATGGACGCGGAGAGAGCCAAGCAGGCGATAACCCGTATTCTTAACGCCGTTCCGACTGCCGCGAACGCAGCCGATTACGCAAGGATAGTCAGAGACAGAGCGCTTCGACGCAGTCTTATCAACATCTGCAAGGACATAGGCGAGAGCGCGGCAAGTGAAACGGACAGCTCCGAGCATCTGCTTGAAGCGGCGGAAAAACGCATATATTCGCTTTCCGACTCACATATTTCGGGAGATTTCCGACATATAAGGGACGTTATCAAGGAAAACTATCATCATCTTCGTGAGCTTTCTCAGAATCCCGAGGAAAGCGCCGGGCTGCCAACGGGCTTTGGGGATATAGACCGCCTGCTCGTCGGAATGGGCAAGGGAGATATGGTAATCGTCGGAGCGCGTCCCGGCGTCGGTAAGACCTCGTTTACTATGAATATCGCCACCCGCGCCTCAAAGAACATGAACAAAGCGGTATGCGTTTTCAGCCTTGAAATGTCGGCGGAGCAGCTCGTTATGCGTATGATATCGAACGAGGCTAAAATAGACAGCCGTGTTTTGCGCTCGGGCGAGCTTCTTGATAAGCAATGGGACGCTCTCGCTATTGCCGCAAACTCACTTTCTCAGTGTAATATACTTATAGATGACACACCGGGTATGTCGGTTACTATGATGAAGAGCCGACTCCGCCGAGTCAGAAATCTCGGTCTGGTCGTTATCGATTACCTCCAGCTTATGCAGGGCGAAACCAAGAGCGACAGCCGCGCCCAAGAGGTCGGCGAGATATCAAGAGGCATCAAGCTTATGGCAAAGGAGTTCGGCGTACCCGTTCTTACCTGCGCTCAGCTTAACCGTGAGGTTACCGCGAATAAGGGAAGCGGCAGACTTCCTCAGCTTTCCGACCTTCGTGATTCCGGCTCTATCGAGCAGGACGCGGACAGCGTAATGTTCCTTCACAAAAAAGAGGGCGAGGAGCTTAAGGTTCAGGTTGTTGTGGCAAAGAACCGCCACGGCGCTACGGGCTTGGTTGAGCTTGGCTGGACACCGCAGTTTACGTCGTTCTATTCGCTCGAGAACATTCATTCCGAGGGAGAATGAAATAAATGGACAGATTTTTTGCCCCGACTCTAAAAAAGGTCAGGGAAAATATAATTTCCGAAAAGCTGTTTGTTAAAGGAGACAGAGTCCTTTGCGCCCTTTCGGGCGGCGCGGACAGCGCCGCATTGCTCGTTTTTTTAACGGAGCTTAGGTCTGAGCTTGGTATTGAGGTGTGCGCCGCACATCTTAATCACGGAATACGCGGCTGCGAGGCGGAGCGAGATGAAAGATACTGCGACTTGCTTTGCAAAAGACTTGGAGTTACCGTCGAAATAGGCAGAATGGACGTTCCGAAAGCCGCGAGAGAGCGTAAGCTGGGGCTTGAGGAATGCGCAAGAGAGCTTAGGTACGCCTTTTTAAACGAAGCGGCAAGTAGGCTCGGCTGCAACAAAATCTGTACGGCGCACCACGCGGATGATAATATTGAAACGGTGCTGCTTCATATGATAAGAGGAGCCGGACTTAACGGACTCACGGGAATCGCACCCGTGAGAGATAATATAGTCAGACCCTTGCTCACGGTTCGTAAGTCGGAGCTTATCCTTGCGCTTGACGAGGCGGGAATTGATTACGTCCACGACTCTACAAACGATGAAACGGACTATACGAGAAACTATATTCGGCATAATATTCTTCCGCATATCTACAAGCTTAACGGTAGCGCCGATAAGGCGTTTTACAGAATGTGCGCTTCGCTAAAAAGCGATAGCGATTTTATAAGCGAGCAGGCGGAGGCAGTACCGAAAAACGCCGACAGAGAGGCGCTTTCCGCTCTTTGCGACTCAGTGCTGGTAAGATATGTCTCGCTGCGCTACGAGGAGCTGATGGGGAAGGGAGCAAGGCTTGAGGGCTCGGCGATAAGGCTGATAATCGACGCTATAAAAAAGGCGCGCGGAAGCGTAAAATACGACGTTACGGGCGGAGCTACCGCATATATCAGCCATAGCGGTATTCAGTTCAAAAAAACAGGCAATAATAAAGAGGACGGCTTTTTTTATCGGCTCAAAATGGGTGAAAATATCATTTCACCGATTGGTTACAGAATATTAATCACAACCGATAAAAAAGTCGCAGATGAATGGAAAAACATTTACAAATTATCTATACTGTGGCGAGTTAAATTTGATAAAATATCAAAGGACGGTATTTTAGACATTTTCGTACGTAACAGAATGGCGGGCGACAGGTACGTCTTTAACAAAATGGAAAGGGACGTCCGACGTCAGCTTATTAACTTTAAGATTCCCGTTCAGAAAAGAGATACGCTTCCGTGCTTTTGTACGGAAAACGGACTTTTCGGAGTTTGCGGGCTTCCCGTTTCCGACGAAATGAGGGCGGAAAAGGGGGACGTGGCGGCGTACATTTTATGCGCTGAGACGTCGATATAGACAGATTATCGAAAGGAAGCTGTGAAAATGACTGACTGGAACGAACACGTTGAGAGGATACTGCTGAGCGAGGAGGAAATAGCAACAACCGTCAAGCGCCTCGCGGAGCAGATAGATAAGGATTACATAAACGAGGAAAACGTCGTACTTATCGGAGTGCTTAAGGGCTCTGTAACGTTTATGACCGACCTTATGAGAGCGATGAAGACACCGACTAAGATAGACTTTATGAAGGTCTCCTCGTACGGAGATTCCACTATATCGTCGGGTAACGTCAATATCGTGCTTGACCTTAACAGAAAGAATCTTCCAAGCGAGAATCTCATATTAGTTGAGGATATCGTCGATAGCGGAAGAACTCTTAAGTATCTTGTAAGCTACCTGCTTAATAAAGGCGCAAAGAGCGTTAAAACCGTAACGCTGCTCGATAAGCCCGCGCGCAGAGAGGTTGACTATACCCCCGAGTACGTCGGACAGCAGATAGATAACCATTTCGTAATAGGCTACGGCCTTGATTACAGTGAAAAGTACCGCACTCTGCCGTACGTTGGTGTGATAAAGCCCGAGTACATTTAAGGCGCGGTTAATATAAGGCAAATTCGGAGACAAAAATGAACAAAAAGAACACAAAACGCTTAATTTTCTACGCGGTGGTCGCTGTATTCGTCGTTATTCTCGCGTATATGACGCTTATGCCCCTGACCGCTAACAATTACGACAGTCTTGATCAGCTTATATCGGATATAAAGGCTGAGAGGGTAGTTGAATTCTCAATAAACGATAACGGGAAATGTACCGTTAAGCTTAAAGACGAGCTTAACCCCTCGACCGGTGAGGTAATCAAGGGTGAAAGCAAGATTTATGAGTTTACCAGCCTTGGATACAGCTTCTTTACCGAGCATTACGGAGAGCTTCTTAAGGAGCAATTCGATAAGGGTACTATAACCCTGCTTGAGTTCGACCCTCCGTCCAGCGCTTCCACGTGGCTGTCATATATTCCGTATCTCCTTCTCGGTGCGCTTATTATCTTCACGATAATCGCGTTTATGCGTACCTCTGGCAAGGGCGGAGCGCTTAATAATTTCGGTAAGGCAAGGACTAAGGTCGGATCAGACGAAAAGAAAAAGGTGCTGTTTCGCGACGTCGCGGGAGCAGACGAGGAAAAAGAGGAGCTTAAAGAGGTCGTTGACTTCCTTCGTGATCCCGGAAAGTATACCAAGCTTGGCGCAAAGATTCCGCACGGAGTTCTGCTCGTAGGCCCTCCCGGTACAGGTAAGACGCTTCTTGCCAAGGCGGTAGCGGGTGAGGCGGGAGTTCCGTTCTTCTCGATTTCCGGCTCGGATTTCGTTGAAATGTACGTCGGTGTCGGCGCCTCAAGAGTAAGAGACCTTTTTGATAACGCTAAGAAATACCCCGCTTCAATAGTATTTATAGATGAAATCGACGCGGTAGGACGCCACAGAGGCGCGGGCCTCGGCGGTGGCCACGATGAAAGAGAGCAAACGTTAAACCAGCTCCTCGTTGAGATGGACGGCTTCGGCTCGGGCAACGCGGTAATAGTTATCGCCGCTACCAACCGACCCGACATTCTTGACCCGGCGCTTCTCCGTCCGGGACGCTTTGACCGTCAGATAACAGTCGGTTATCCCGATATCAAGGGCAGACTTGAAATACTCAAAATTCACGCGCAGGGCAAACCGTTTGAAAACGAGGTCTCGCTTGAAAAGGTTGCCAAGACCACCGTTGGCTTTACGGGCGCAGACCTTGCTAACCTCTTGAACGAGGCGGCGTTGCTCGCGGCAAGAAGAAATAAGCACCTTATCGGAGAGCAGGAGCTTGAGGACGCCTCCATCAAGGTTATGGTAGGTACGGAAAAGCGCTCCAGAGTAGTAAAGGATAAGGAAAAGAAGCTTACGGCTTACCACGAGGCAGGTCATGCGATCCTTACAAAGCTGCTCCAGCCCGATAATCAGGTACACCAGATTTCCGTTATTCCTACGGGTAGCGCGGGCGGATATACCATTCACCGTCCGAACGAGGACCGTTCCTACAATTCCAAAAACGAGATGAAGAACGATATAGTTGTTCTTCTCGGCGGACGTATGGCGGAGAAGCTTGTGCTTGAGGATATTTCGACGGGCGCTTCAAATGACATTCAGAGGGCAACCTCTATCGCCAGAAGCATGGTAACACGTTATGGCTTCAGTGATATTCTCGGTCCTGTGGTTTACGGAAGTGAGCACGGAAGCGACGAGGTATTCCTCGGACGCGACTTCAATAACCAGAAGAATTACTCCGATGCGACAGCTTCGATAATTGACCAGGAGATTAAGCGTATCGTATGCGAAGCGTACGAGCTTGCCGAAAAGCTTCTCACCGAGAATATGGATAAGCTTCACTTTATTGCCGAGTATCTCTTCAAGAACGAGATAATGGACGAATATCAGTTCGAGGCTGTAATGAGTGGGGAAGCTACCACGGTTGCGCAGCTTGAGGAGCTTTCCGAGAGCAGAAAGCAGAGAAGCAAGGAAGAAAACGAGGCTAAGGCAAAGAGAGACGAGGCAGAACGCATAAGACGCGAGGAGGAGGAGCGTAGGCTCCGCAATCTCGTTGGCGGAAACCAGAGTCAGCTTTACCGCACCCCCGGAGACGACCCGAATAATCGAGGCGGACAACAATAAATCAAATAACGGGCTGTTGAAACACAGCCCGTTATTTTTATAAAATATTGAGTATAAACGCCCACGAAAGTCCATAGTAGGTTATTACCGCGACAAGGTCGTTTACAGTTGTTATCAGCGGACCCGATGCGACGGCAGGGTCAATTCCGACTCGGTACAGAGTTATCGGTATCGACGCGCCCGTTAGCCCTGATATAGTCATAGCGAAGCACATAGCCGTTCCGACACAGGCGGCTACCGACAGCGCAAAGGCGAGAAGATTTCCAGAAATCAAAAGATAACCGCTTACGATAACAAACGAGACGATACCTAACGCGGCTCCGTTAAGAAGCGCTATACGCGTTTCACGCGCTATGATTAACAGCTGCTTTTTCCAGCTTAGCTCCTCGTCTGAGCCGAGCTGACGAACCGTTACTGCAAGAGACTGCGTTCCGACGTTTCCCGCCATTCCGAGAATAAGCGATTGGAAGGAAACGATAAGCGGCAGAGCGTCAACGACACTCTCGAATAACCCGACCACCGCCGAAACCGCAAGGCCCATGAAAAGCAGAGCGATAAGCCACGGAATTCTCTTTTTCATACTCGCAAGGAGGGATTCGTCGCCCTCCTCCTCAGAAACAAGAGCCGCAAGCTTTGCGTAATCGTCGCCAAGCTCCTCGTCGACCATCTCTACAATGTCCATAGTGGTTATTACGCCTAAAATCCGTCCGTCAACGTGAGAAAGCACAGGTATAAGCTCCTCGGAATATCCTCTAAGGCGTTCAATATTATCGGATATAATATCCTTGTCGAATACGTACGGGAACGTCGTGCAGATAAGCCTTTCAAGCTCGTCTCCGCTTCTCGCTACTATCAGCTCCTTCAGGTCTATGGCTCCGTAAAACGCTCCGTTTTCGTTTGTAACGAAAAGCGTGTATATATTATCGTTCTGAGCTGCCTCCGAAACAAGCTCCTTCATCGCGGCTTTGATTGAAAAATCCTTCCGTATAGCGATAAAGTTAGTGCTCATTCTGCTTCCGAATTCATCATCATCGTAGGAATCAATAAGCTCGATATCCTCTTTTATCTCGCTAACATCTATACGGTCAAGAACTGCCGTTCTCGTTTCATCGTCGAGGGTATCGAGCGCGTCAAGCGCTTCGCTCGCGTCCATCTGCTCGATGATATCCGCGGCGGCTTCCAGATCAAGTTCTGAAAGGTAATCTCCGGCGTCGTCAAGATAAGAAACGATAGCGGACATTGCCTCGTTGCCTAAGGAGCGAAGCAATCTGTTACGTTCCTCTGAGGTAAGCTCTGAAAGAACTCCGGCGATGTCGTTGTCGTGGTATTTTTCGAGCTGCTCTTTAAGCTGCCCGTCAGTATAATCTCCCTTTATTATCGCGAGTATAGATGAGCTGTGGTGTCTTTCCTCAGATTCGGAAAAAAGCTTGCTTTCCATAAGAAAATCCTCCTTTCAGGAAGGAAAGGAGGATTTCACGGCTTTTACTGCCGTTTTGTGAAAACGCCTTTCCGATATATAAATAGTTTGACGTTTCTTAAATGAATAAATACATATGTAGTGTACCATATTTTACGGCATAAGTCAATGGGTAGGATATATTTGTTAAGAATTGTATCCGTGAGTGAATGAAAAAAGGAGCCGTAGTAATAACAGCTCCTTTCATTTTTAGTAACATTACTGTATTAGTGAACTATGCAGCGCTCGGTATCCTTATCGAATACGTGAACTCTTTCAAGCTCAACAGCAATTTTAACGGTATCGCCTGCTCTGACCTGCGAACGGGGAGAAACACGGGCGATAAGGTTCTGGTCCTCGTCCTCAAGACCGGTGGTAACGAGGTAGAGGTAAATCTCAGCACCCATAAGCTCGGTAACCTCAACGTTAGCGCTGATAACAGCCTCAGGCATAGCCTCGAGGTAACGCTCCTCATCGTGCAGACACTCAGGACGTACGCCAAGGATAACCTCCTTGCCTATGTAGTCCTTGAGCGCGGGGTTCTCAGCCTTCTCCTTGGGAAGCTTGAGGGAGTTCTGACCGAAGGTGAAGTAGAGGTCATCGCCCTTCTTATCAAGCATAGCCTTGATGAAGTTCATCTGAGGAGTTCCGATGAAGCCCGCGACGAATACGTTTACAGGGAGATCGTAGAGGTTCTGAGGAGTTGCGACCTGCTGGATAAGACCGTCCTTCATAACGACGATACGGGTAGCCATGGTCATAGCCTCGACCTGGTCGTGGGTAACATATACAAAGGTGGTACCGAGCTTCTGGTGAATCTTGGTAAGCTCAGTTCTCATCTGCGCACGGAGCTTAGCGTCAAGGTTGGAAAGAGGCTCGTCGAGAAGGAAGACCTTAGGCTCACGAACGATAGCGCGTCCGAGCGCAACACGCTGCTTCTGTCCTCCGGAAAGAGCCTTGGGGCGTCTCTCGAGAAGGTGGGTGATGTCGAGGATACGCGCAGCCTCCTCAACGCGCTTCTTTATCTCCTCCTTGGGAGTCTTACGAAGCTTAAGTCCGAATGCCATGTTATCGAAAACAGTCATATGAGGATAAAGAGCGTAGTTCTGGAAAACCATCGCGATATCTCTGTCCTTAGGCGCGATGTCGTTAACGAGGGTATCTCCGATGTGAAGCTCGCCTTCGGTGATCTCCTCAAGTCCAGCGATCATACGGAGAGTAGTGGATTTACCGCATCCGGAAGGACCAACGAGAATGATGAATTCTTTGTCTTTTACTTCAAGGCAGAAGTCCGAAACCGCGGTAACTCCGCCGGGATACTTCTTATAGATGTGCTTAAAAGAAAGACTTGCCATTTTGAAAAACCTCCTGAGTTAAGAGCGACGATCAAATTCCACGACATTAAGTTATGAGTGAGCTTTAATCATGCATATTTTTACTTGTTACTATTATAACAAATTTTATTTTAAAAATAAAGTGGTTATTTACCCAAAGTTTAATTTTTTAAATTGTGTACTATGCACAATAATCAACAAAAAACGTTTTGTGTGTGGCTGTATATACAAATTCGTTTCTAATATATTAGAACCTTAGTCTTTGAACTTCATCGTAAGACCGATACGTTTTTTGTTTATATCGACGGACAGAACCTTGACCTTTACGATATCTCCTACTGTAAGAACCTCGTTTGGGTGCTTTATGAACTTATTGCTTATCTGGGAAACGTGTACGAGACCGTCCTGATGGACACCGATATCAACGAAAGCGCCGAAGTCAATAACGTTACGTACAGTACCCGTAAGCACCATATCGGGCTTTAAGTCCTCAATATCGAGAACGTCGTCGCGCAGCACAGGCGCGGCGAGAGCGTCTCGGATATCTCTGCCGGGCTTTTCAAGCTCGTCGATTATATCGTACATGGTAGGCTCGCCTATACCTATCTCCTCGCATACCTTCTTTGCGCCGTAATCCTTTATCTGCTTGCGAAGCTCCATCAGCTTACCCGTTCCGATATCGTCCTTGCCGTAGCCGAACTTATCGAGAAGCGCCTTAGCCGCCGCGTAGGATTCGGGGTGAACGCCCGTGTTATCGAGAATTTCCTTGCCGTCGGGAATACGCAGGAAGCCCGCGCACTGCTCAAACGCCTTGTCTCCTATACCCTTGACCTTCTTAATCTGGCTTCTGGACTTAAATTCGCCGTTTTCCTCACGGTATGCAACTATGTTCTTGGCGCTCTTTGAGTTGATGCCCGAAACGTAGGAGAGCAGGGAATAGGACGCCGTATTGACATCTACGCCGACGGAGTTAACGCAGTCCTCAACGACTCCGGTAAGCGCCTCGTCAAGACGGGCAGGCTTCATATCGTGCTGATAAAGACCTACGCCGATAGCCTTAGGCTCTATCTTGACCAGCTCTGCCAGAGGGTCCTGGAGACGTCTGGCGATAGATACCGCGCTTCTCTGGGTAACGTCGAAGTCGGGGAATTCCTCCGCGCCGAGCTTTGAAGCTGAGTAAACGGAAGCGCCCGCCTCGCTTACTATATTGTATTTTGCGCCCGTATCGGTTTCCTTTAAGACCTCAACTATGAACTGCTCGCTCTCTCTTGAAGCGGTGCCGTTACCGATAGCGATTATCTCAACGCCGTACTTTGCCAGAAGCTTTTTAACTATGACCTTAGCCTCGGCGTATTTACGCTCGGCGTAGCCGCTTCCGTCGCTTTCCCCCTTTTTGTCGCCCTTGAGCGTGGGGTATATAACCGCCGTGTCAAGCACCTTTCCGGTGGCGTCAACTACGGCGAGCTTGCAGCCTGTACGGAAGCCGGGGTCAAGACCCAGCGCTATCTTGCCCTTTACGGGCGGCTGGAGAAGCAGGGGCTTTAAGTTCTTTGAGAACATCTTGATAGCGCCTTCGCTTGCGTCGTCGAAGAGCTGAGCTCTTATCTCTCTTTCAATTGAGGGAGCGATAAGTCTTTCGTAGCTGTCCACGGTTGCGGCTGAAACGTACTTATAAGCGGGGCTCTTGTGCGAGGTGATTATCTCTCCGAAAAGGTAATTTAGAACAAGGTCCTCGGAGATTTCGAGGTTTACCTTGAGGAAGTCCTCCTTTTCGCCGCGGTTTATAGCGAGAACTCTGTGTCCGGGAAGCGTTTTCACCTTTTCGGCAAAGTCGTAATAGGTACTGTAAGTGGAGTCCTCGTCCTTAGCCTGCTTTGAGGTAAGAACGCCGTACTCAAAGGTTATCGCTCTTATTTCTTTTCTGAAGTCGGCGTTATCGGAGATGTCCTCGGCTATGATGTCCTTGGCGCCGTTAAGGGCGTCCTCGGCTGTCGCTACCTCCTTGCCCTCCGTGTCGCTTATATATTTTTCCGCCTCCTCCTCAATTGAAGGCTCGTAAGAGGCTCTTTGCTCCATAATGAGCGCGGCAAGCGGTTCAAGTCCCTTTTCTCTCGCGACAGAGGCTCTGGTCTTTCTGTGGGGCTTGAAGGGGCGGTAAATATCCTCAAGCTCGGTGAGAATAGCGGCGTTGTCAATAGCCGCGCTTATCTCGTCGGTGAGCTTACCCTGCTCGGCGATTGCGTTGCGAACCTCCTCGCGACGCTTGTCGAGGCTGCGCAGATACGCGAGACGGTCATTGAGGTCGCGCAGAACCGTATCGTCGAGCGAGCCCGTTACTTCCTTACGGTAACGCGCGATAAAGGGAATGGTGTTTCCCTCGTCGATAAGCCCGACGGTCTTTTCGACCTGGTCGTATTTTAGCTTGAATTCTTCTGTGAGCTTTGCAATAATGTCCATATATGTTAACTTCCTTTCGTAATTACTCCGCGTTATTTCTGAGAGTGTGCTCCTCGCTTTCGGTTAGGTAGCGCCACTGACCTCTGTCAAGAGAAGGGTCGAGAGTAACACCGCCAAACGAAAGACGTTCAAGGAACGTTACCTCGCTTCCCGCGTACTCAAACATACGCTTTATCTGGTGATACTTGCCCTCGGTAAGCGTTATCTGCCCTTCGGTCTCGCTTTGCATTGAGATAACGGCGGGCTTTGTCAGCTTGCCGTCCATCATAATACCGTTTTCGATATTCTTGCTTTTATCGTACGGTCTTGCGAGCTTGAAGCGGTAGAGCTTTTCAGCGTGCTTTTTAGGGGAAAGCAGCTTGTGGGAAAGCTCTCCGTCGTTTGTCAGCATAATGAGACCTACCGTATCCTTGTCCAGCCGTCCGCACGGAAAAAGTCCCATGGTGTTAAGCGGTGGCGGAAGAAGGTCGATTACGGTTTTTGCTTTTTTGTCAGTCGAGGCGCTTAAAATCCCGCTTGGCTTATTCATCATTATCCATATAAACCGCTTATAAACTACCGTCCGTCCGCAATACGTTACCGTATCGGCGTTTTCGTCTATGTGAAAAGAGCAGTCGTAGGCTACCTTTCCGTTTACCGTTATCCTGCCCTGCTTTGCCGCCTTAGCGGCTTCGGAGCGAGTAGCGGTTTTGGTTACTGACAGAAATTTGTCAAGTCTCAAGGTCGGAGACTCCTTTCATATTTGCATACCAGAGTATTTTACCACAAAAATCTCATTATGTAAATAGTTTTAACATAAAAGTTACTAAATAAAATAAAAGAACCGAATCGCTCGGCGGCGACTCGGTTCTTTGTGAGTTATTTTATGTATTCCCGGATTTTAAGCGGTATCCCCGCATTGTCCGCGATAGCCTGACATTTTTGTATATCGCAGTCCGGTATAGAGCCTCGAACTACGCTAAAAACTACGCTTTTAACGTAAGCCTTGGCTTTTTTTGCGAAATCAATAAGTCCGTCAAATGCCTCTGTGTCGAAATCGGGGTGGCATACCTTTACGTAATCCTCGGCGCTCGCGGTATTAAGGCTGACCGAAACGCAGTCGATTTTTCCTGCCATCATAGGCGTTACGTCGCGCCCGTAAATTAGGCAGGCGTGCCCGTTTGTGTTAATTCTTACGCTTATTTGGCTTTTTTCCTTTACCTTTTGGCTTACCCAGAGTATATCGTCAAGTCGGATTGTGGGCTCGCCGTATCCGCAGAATACCAGCTCGGCGTATCTGCCAAGCTCTCTTTTTTCGATGTCGGCGAGTATCTCCTCTTTGGTTGGCTCTCTTTCAAGCCAAAGCTCGCCGTAGGTGCCGTCGGCGGTCTGTCTGACACAGAACTCGCATGCGTTTGTGCAGCGGTTGGTTACGTTTACGTAAAGACCGTCTCCGACCTCGTAAGTAATTGTCATAAGCTTTTCTCCGTTCTGTTTAAAGCGGGTTAAATAAGGCTCGCTATCTCGTAGATAAGCCTCTCGGTCTTTTCCCAGCCAAGACAGGGGTCGGTGATAGACTTTCCGTATACGCCCTCGCCGATTTTCTGGCAGCCGTCCTCGATGTAGCTTTCTATCATAAAGCCCTTGACGAGTCGGTTGATGTCGTCGTTGTGGCGGCAGGAATGCAGTACCTCCTTGCATATTCTGGGCTGCTCCGCGAATTTCTTGCCGGAATTTGCGTGGTTGGCGTCAACGATGACAGCGGGATTTAGAAGGTCGGGGTGCTTTGCGTAGGTCTCGGCAAGACCAGCAAGGTCCTCGTAATGATAGTTGGGAAGGCTCTGTCCGTGCTTGTTAACGTAACCTCTTAGTATGGCGTGCGCGCACTCGTTACCCGTGGTGTTAACCTCCCAGCCTCTGTAAATAAAGGAATGGGGATGCTGAGCCGCCGTGATGGAATTCATCATAATGGAGATATCGCCGCCCGTCGGGTTTTTCATTCCCACGGGAACCTCTATACCGCTGGAAACAAGGCGGTGCTCCTGATTTTCAACGGAGCGAGCGCCTACCGCTACGTAAGAAATGAGGTCGGAAAGATATCTGTAATTTGAGGGGTAGAGCATTTCGTCAGCCGTAGGAAGAGAGGTCTCGGTAAGAACTCTTGTATGAAGATTTCTTATAGACAAAACGCCGTGATATATATCGGGCTTACCCTCGGGGTCGGGCTGATGAAGCATACCCTTGTAGCCGTCGCCTGTGGTACGGGGCTTGTTGGTGTAGATTCTCGGAACGATTATGAGCTTATCCTTTACCTCGTCCTGTACTCTTTTAAGACGGTATACGTAGTCCATAACGGGCTCCTCGGCGTCCGCTGAGCAGGGACCGATGATAAGGAGCATTTTATTTGATTCACCCTTAAAAACGGCTTTGATAGCGGCGTCGTTTTCAGCCTTTGACTTTTCCGCGCTTGCGGTAATAGGGTATTTTTCCTTTGTGTCCAGAGGAATTGGAAGCTTTTTGATGAATTGCATTGACATTTTAGTTTTCGCGCCTTTCCGTAAAGAAGATGTAACTATTATAAAATATTTTCCAAGGTATTGTCAAGAGGAAAACAAATATTTACTTCGATTTTTTCAGTAGAAAACTGCTTATCTGTTGTTATGCGCTTTCAGCTTAACTCTCAGTGAGCCGAAGAAGCTTTGCATATATTCTTTTGCCTCGTCTTTAAGCACTCCGTAGGTAAGCTTTACCTTATGATTAAGAGGATAAGAGTTTAAATTAATCACACTTCCGAGCGAGCCGCTTTTTGCGTCGGGCAAAGCGATTACGGCGTGCTCGATACGGGCGTTAATTACCGCGCCGGCACACATAGGGCAGGGCTCAAGCGTAACGTACATAACGCAGCCCGGAAGTCTCCAACCGCCAAGGCGTTCGCAAGCCTCGTTTATCGCCTCAAGCTCGGCGTGAGCCAAGGCGTTTTTGCCGACCTCTCTGCGATTTCTGCCCTTGCCTACTATCTCGCCGTTACGTACGATAACGCACCCGACGGGGACCTCGCCCTCGTCCATAGCCTCTCTTGCGAGAAGAAGCGCCTGTGCCATATATTTTTCGTGCTCAGACATGCTTTAAGCTCCCTTTGAAAACGTATTTACAGTATCTTTATTTTTTGGAATATCCTTACGGGAGTTACTGTCAAAACTCCCGATTATATTGATTTCGGGTTAGATGAATGGTATAATTTAAAGGTCCGCCAAGGGACGTAAACCATATTTGAAAGGAGAGATTTTTATGAAAATCAGGAATGGCATCATAGCGATGCTTTTTGTGCTTACGCTGCTGACGCTTTTATCGTGCGGCTCGGATTCCGATGAAGAAAACGGAGACGTAAGCGACGGAAAAAATGAAATTTCGGACGTTGCAGTCAGAGCGTACATAGTTAAAATAGACGGAAGGGAGGTTGGCTACGTATCGGACAAGTCGGAGCTTGATAAGCTTTCCACGCTTCTTGCCGAGAATAAGATGAACGAGCTTATCGAAGCGGACACCGAGGTCATAAAAGTTACGGTAAACAGTAAGCTTGAGGGTGAGGAGACGGTAGCGGACGCAAGCGGAATAACAAGCGCTGAGGAGCTGGCGAAAAGCTTTTATGAAAACGGAGAACGGATATCGTTTTCCGTTACGGTAAGCGAAAAGGAAACGAAATACGTATCCTTTGAGACCGTTTATAAGAATTCGTCATCTCACTATGAAGGAACTAAGGTAGTTAGCGTAGCGGGTAAAAACGGCGAGCGCGAGCTTGTTCATCACGTTACCTACACCGACGGTCAGGAAAGCGGACGAACGCTTGTTTCCGATACCGTTACCAAGAAGGCGGTAGACGAGGTTGTTCTGGTGGGAACTAAAAAATCCACCGCGTCTACGGGAAAATACGCGTGGCCGCTGAAAAGCGTGTATATTACGTCCTCATACGGAAGCAGATATCTTAACGGCTCGTACGATTTCCACCTTGGAGTTGATTTAAGAGCCTCTACAGGTACGTCCGTTTACGCATCTGACGGCGGAAAGGTAATATACGCGGGCTGGCTCAGCTCTTACGGATATCTTGTAAAAATACAGCACGATAACGGCGACCAGACCTATTACGCTCATCTCAGTAAGATAAGCGTAAGCGCGGGAAACCGCGTTTATAAGGGGCAGATAATCGCCAAAAGCGGCGCTACGGGTAACGTTACGGGTGCTCATCTGCATTTTGAGATACGCAAAAACGGCTCTACCGTCAATCCCGTAAGCTATCTTCCGTCGATGAGAGGCGTTACTGTTTCGTATAGCGCAGCCCCTGATAGCTGCCACGTTCAAACAGAGTCTTGTCTATCTCGTTCTGTACCACGAGCTTCTTTAAGCTCCAGGCGGGAGCGAGAAGCTCATCTTTAACGCCGTCGCCCGTAACACGCTCGATTACCGTGTCAGGCGGCATCAGCTCAAGCTGGTCGCACACCGTCTGAACGTAATCAGTCATACTCATAACGGGCAGATTTCCGTTAAGGTAATCGGCGGCGAGCGCCGTACCCCTTATCACGTGCAAAAGATGGATTTTCACGGCTTGCGGGTTAAGTGAAGCGACCCTGCGGGCGTTTTCAAGCATCATATCCTTGGTCTCGCCCGGCAGTCCGTTTATCAGGTGAACGCATACGAAAAGACCGTCAAGCAGAGAATATCCGCGAAGAAAGTCCTCATAGGTATGACATCTGTTTATCCTTTCGCCCGTTTCGTCATATGTCGTTTGCAGACCGAGCTCGACCATAATAAAGTGCTTTTTTGAAAGCTCTTTAAGGTAATCCGCGGTTTCAGGTGTTACGCAGTCGGGGCGGGTGGCAATGCAGAGACCGCTTGAAAGAGGGTGTCTAAGCGCTTCGCCGTACCGTTCCTTAAGCGTTTCAAGAGGGGCGTATGTGTTTGTGAACGACTGAAAGTACGGGATAAGCGCCGCGTCATTCCACTTCGAGCGCATCATTTCGGCGCCGCGGGTTATCTGCTCCGTAATACTGAGCGCTCTTCCCGCGGCAAAATCACCGCTTCCGCTTGCCGAGCAGAAGGTACAGCCGCCGACACCCTTGGTGCCGTCGCGGTTTGGACAGGTAAAGCCTGCGTCAACGGGAACCTTGCACGCCTTTTTGCCAAATGTCCTACGCATATAGTAATCCATAGTGTAGTAGCGCTTGTTGCAGTCGGAATTTTTATAAGGGTTTATATCTTTTTGAGTTATTTTCATAATTATCAACGGATAAGCCGCCGCGTTTTGCGGCGGCTTGTTTTGGTTTTAATGTATCAGGTAAGTCCGAAAAGTGTTCCGATATTACTGAGTGTAACGGCTGTATCGGTATCACCCGCTTGGGTTGCTTCACTGATTCTCGCGCTCAGCTCGCTTGACAGAGCAGACTGATCCTCGGCGGTAAGCTTGATTCCGAAAGGGTTGCTCTCGGTTGTGTTGCTGTTTATCGCGCCGCAGACTGAGTCGCTCGCTATAACGTTGTCAAGAAGCTCGCCTGCCGTGCAGCCGAGACGTCCTTCCTCGCCAAAGGCGTTCTTGGTAGCGTCCGTGTTGCTCTTGGCGTCTATCGCTATCTCAATTAGCTGCTTTACCGCACCTACCTCCGCTTCGTGCTCGGTTTCGTCGGTTACGTTTGAAACATTGGTGAAAACGTCGCTAATCAGGGAAGCGGCAGCGCCCGCTTTTCCTGAATTTGTATCACTTGCAAAGCCCATCTGCTTGAAACGGTCCTCGGTTATTACCGTGGCTATCACCTCGCCTGAGCCTTCCGTCGTTAAGCTCGTTATAAGCTCGGAAATCTGAGAGTCGGTTATCTGTCCGCCGTTTGCCACTGTATCAAGTACCTTGGTGGTTTTTGATACGGTTGTCATAATAGCGGTATAGCCTACGTTATTTTCCGATTTTTTAGTAAGAAACGCGTCCACATCGGCAGCTGAAACGCCGATTTTTTCCTTGCAGAGACTTGATTTGAGAAGTACCTCAAGTAGCTTTTCGGTCTTAGCCTTGCCGTAGAAGCCCTCGCTTTGCTCAAGGGCAGTAAGTATACCGCCAAGCGACTCGAACATTTTTCCGATATCGTCTACGGTCATATCGGAGCCCATAAGTCCCATTACGGTCTCAAATACGTCGGAAACCGAGTTTATTATAGCCTCCAGCTCCGCCTCAGATACCGCATTGGGCTCATCAAAGACTGTAGTATCCACGAGGATAAGCTCAACCGTGGCGCTGTATGAGGAGGTCATACTGTCGGGATTAAGACCGATGACGGCGTTAAGAGACGCTGTCGCGTCCGCAGCCGTTCTGTTTTCCGCATCCGCTAACACCTTGCTTGAAAGCTCGCTTGGGTCAAGTGAGGCTGCCTCTGTGAGCTGCAAAATTTTCATAACCTTTTCATCGGGAGAAAAAGCGGTATTGCTTTGAACCTTGCATATTTCCGCGAGCAGCGCGCCGATTTTCTCAGGCTCTACTCCGTTTTGCGCAACCGACAGCGGTGCTGTTCCGTAATTGCCGCTTGCGCTGACGGATACGTTTCCGTCTGAGGAGCTTGTGGAAGCGGCTGACGTGATACTGCTTAGGAACGCGGCTACGTTTTCGGGCGTTGCCGAGGCGCTATCGGTGAAATTCTCAACAAGAGCCATTGCTATTATTCTGGTCTCGGTATCCGAAATTCCGGTAACGTTCAGCTTTTCAAGCGATTCGCAAAGAGCCGCCTCCATATTATTCACTCTTATTTCGTGTGAATTCATATCGGTTAAGCCCTTTATAAGCTCTGCGGAGATATCGCTTGCAAGGGTATTGAACGCGTCGGTGGCGCTTTCGGGAAATCCGAGGCTTTCGGCAATCATTTTCAGTCCGATATTGGTTACTATCGGGATAAGAGGACGCATTCTTTCGTTTTTGTTTATCTCGGTAAGTATATCACGAACAAGTCCGTCTGCCGTGAGCGCATTCTGTATACCCTGCTCGCCGTTAAGATTGACGGAGAGTATCTTTGAAAGCATTTTTGCGAAGGTAGTTATATCCTCGCAAAGATAATCCACGTTTCTTGAATCCTCGTGTAATATCTCGAACATTTTATCAATTAGCGGATTGAAGTCCTCGTTAAAGGAGGGCTTGGGAATTCCCATAAAAGCCTCGCCCTTGCACCAAGCGTCAGTAGCAAGATAAACAATCTCGGACGCTGTCGCGGAGGCAATTTTTGAGTTTTTCAAATCCTCGGCAAGCGTTTCAAGCGCCGCGGTCTCTTTCTCGGTATATTGCGCCATCGGGGTTTTGGCAAGCGCCATCGCGTCATTTGCGAATCTGAGAATATGACCAAGCTCAGGCGCAAGAGTCGTAGTGATTTTTTCCTCGCCAACCGTGAGATTTATTTTGGTAAGCGAGTCGGAGATAAGCTTTCCGCCGAGAGACCTGTGAGTCCTGATAGCGAGCGAGCTGTTGATTGAGCTTACAGGCTCCTCAATTTTCTGATAAAGCTCCTCACTCATAAAGTCCATTTCCTTAGTTTCGGGAAGCGCGGTTTCAGCTACCTCTATGTACGCTGACACAGGCACCAATATACAGAACATAAGTATTACTCCGTAAATGAAGCCGTATATAGCGCCACGGTATATCTTCCCCTTCTTCTTTCTGAAGAAAATCAGCGAAAGTATAAAGCGGAGGAAGTATGAAAGCGCCGTAAGTGAGGAAAATACGATAAGAAACAGAAGCGGCGCGGCTGCCGCTGAGAGCAGAACTTGAATAATATGCGTAAGCTCCCCGGAGCTTGCAATCATCTCGCTTACCTTAGCCAGAGCATCTTCAAGTCCCGGCACCTTGCTCATCAGCTTAATCAACGCGTCCGGCTCTGTAAGAAACTTCTTCAACGAAAACGTTATTATAAAGGTCAGCGCGGCAACAATGCTTATAGATATAAGACGGATAAGCGCTTTCTTTTTGAATATAAGTCCCCATAAGGTCGAAAGCGCTATCTCGGCTATTACGGATATAAGCAGAATGTTTCCAAAAGACATTCCAATACCTCCCAAAAGCGAAAATTATTTGAAACTATAACGTGTAGTTAAATTATAGCACTTAATAAAAAGATTGTCAATAGAATTTGTCAAAGCGAACGGTACATAAAAAAATTACGGAATGGACTTGCAAAAAAGATTTTTATGTGGTATTATAAAATATAGAAGCAGTGAAAGGACAGTATCTTTAAGATGAGTGGATTTGTAAAGGTCGCGCAGGGAGTATACCATCTTCCGCCTCCGACGCCCGAATTCGGGGCGGGGGTTACGCTTGTTACGGGAATCAACAATTTCCTTATTGATTGCGGCGCGTTTGATTATTCCGTGAGCAGATATATCGTCCATGCGCTGAGGGAGCTTAAGCTGGATATTAAGGATATCGATTACCTTTTGTTTACGCATTGCGACCCTGAGAATATGGGCGGCATCCATAAGCTGAGGCAGCTTGCTCCGAGCATAAAGGTGCTTTCGTGCGGCTACCAGACCGAAAGGCTGAAAAATCCGTCTTACTATTTTATGAATACCTGGTCGGATTTTCTTGATTACAGTCCTCCGTTCAGGGAGCTTCGCGGAATACTCGTCAACGGTACGGTTGACTCGGAAAACAGAATTTTCTCAGAGCTGAAGCCTATATTTGCGCAGGGACATTCAGCCGACTCTGTCTGCTGGTATCATGTGAGAACGCAAACGCTTATTTGCGGAGACGCTGTTCAGGGCGGCGGAACGGACGAGACGGGAATAGCGTTTATAACCTCGCTTCAATATTATAAAAATACGCTTTCCGACCTTATCGAGACCTCTCCCGAAAATATGGTTTGCGGCAGAGATTTCGTCCATTGCCCTTCGGTAATAAACGGCAGGGAAAATTGCGTAAACGCACTTGAGGCGAGCTACGACGTGCTGAGCGAGTATTCGGCGTTTGTGGAAAGATATGCCAAGCTTGTCCGAAAAAGAAAGGAAAACCTTACCGCCGAGGAGGTCGCAGCGGCGTATTTTGAAGAAAAAAATAAGCCGACAAGGCTTGGATACGCTATGCACACGTTCAGTGAATTCCTTAAAGCTAAACGTTGATGTTTAAATAATACATTTATAAGTTTATTTTACACATCAACATATGCTTGATTTTTGGTATTCATTGTGCTATAATAAACGATGTCGAGAAAAAGCCCACTCGGCGTTGAGCGCACCTTTAGCTCAGCTGGTAGAGCAACTGACTCTTAATCAGTGGGTCCAGGGTTCGAGTCCCTGAAGGTGCACCATAAAAAGCAAGTCGAATGACTTG
Organism: Clostridia bacterium; assembly: GCA_017502875.1. Lineage (GTDB taxonomy): Bacteria > Bacillota > Clostridia > Oscillospirales > CAG-272 > SIG673. The sequence goes on from JAFVUF010000016.1 coordinate 49,498, forward strand.
CTTTTTTCTATCTAATCCAAAGGATTGGTATTTAAGCTCACCGTAGGCGCATGGCATCACGCCTTTGGCGTGGTTTTTTACTTGTAATTTTGACATAAAATTTAAAAAGCTCTCTCGAAAATTAATTCGGGAGAGCTTTATTTTTTATTCCTCTTCGGTTGAAGCCGAGCGTTGCTTTTTTAGCTTTCTGCCGGACATAAACTGATTTTCGTATTCCCCGTCGTCCTCGCGTTTTCTTGCCCGAATGAACAGAACTATGCTTACCGTGATAAGCGAGACGAGATAAATCGCTAAAAAGCCCACTACCGTATAAAGCGCTACGTTGTCAAGCTCTTTGAAAATATCAAGCTGAATAAGCCAAAGTAAAGAAAGCGCGGCGGCGTTTATCGCAAAATTTATCGCTATTTTTATAAATTTATTCAGCTTTGTGAACAGAACTGAGATAGAGAGCATGAAAAGCAAGGCGCTTCCGAGGTAACGCAGATAATTTTGAAGCGTTGGCGCGATGGGGTTTATAATGGTCTCATAGGTGATTACCGGAATTCTGTCGTCGTACGGATAATTCGGGAGAGTTTTATTTATCACAATATTTACCTTAATAAACATCGCAAGCAGCGCGCCCATGATGACGGCGGCGGCGAATATGACGAAGGCGGGCAACACGTATTTGACGCAAAAATTGCGAATTCGGGGTTTCGGGTTAGATGAAACGCGCTTTATCAATGATTTTAAGAGCGCTTTTACGCCGAGTAAAACGAAGTATAGCGCCGCTACTGCAAGCATGGCGCCCATGGTACTTGCAAAGCCGCGAGAGCTGACTGTTCCCGAAAGAACAAAAACGAAAATGAAGCAGGAGAACATCGCGCCCGAAAAGTGAATAAGGCGCTTAACGGTTCTGCTGTAGCTTAACCTATGAACGAGAGAAAGCGCCGAAAGAGCCACCGAAAAAAGAGCGAAGCCGACAAGCTGAATGAGGTCGAAGGCGAATTCTCGTCCTACCTTGTAGTCGTAGGTGTTGGTATCGGTGTATCCGTTGTAGGTATGAGTAACGAAATCTCTGCTTTCGGTAACGTTGAAATCAAGCAACATAAAAACGAGATACGATACGAAAATTATAGCCGTGAAAATGAGCGCCGACGGATAAAGGATATCCCTTTTCCAACAGAATGGACGCGCATCGGTTGGGGCTTTCTTTGAATCTGACATAGCAAAAATTCCTCTATGAAGTTATCTTTGTCCTCAATTATATCATTTTTTGACGTCGATTTTGTTAATATTTCGTGTCTTATACCGAAATAATTTTCACCGCTATGGTGTTTTTGAAAAAATATTCAGAAAAATATTCAATCTTATTGACAAAAGAGGGAGATTATTATATAATAATAAATACTTAATTTATTTGCATAGATATTAATTTTGTGTTATAAAGGAACCGTGAAATGAAAAGAAGACTTGCAAGAGAATACGCCTTCAAGCTTATATACGAGCTTGGGGTACAGACCGAAAAGGATATGGCGTCGCTTATAGCGGATACCGCCGAGGCGCAGGAGTTTGAGCCGGACGACTACATCAGAAAAGCGGTAAGAGGCGTTTCCGAAAAGAAGGAGGAGCTTGACGCGCTTATCTCCGAGAGCGCAAAAAAATGGAGACTTGAGCGTCTTTCGCTCGCTTCTCTTTCTATAATGAGGCTCGCTACGTACGAGATGCTTTATATGGAGGACGTGCCGTTTTGCGTAGCGATAAACGAGGCGGTGGAGCTGGCAAAGAGCTACGACCACGATAAGTCCCCTAAATTCATTAACGGTATTCTTAACGCCATAGCCGAAAAGAAGGGACTAAAGGCGGCTAAGACAGTTAATAAAGAGGAAAATAACGTATAACTTAAAGGACACCGAAATGAAATATTTTCTCGGTATAGATACCTCAAATTACAGAACCAGCGCCGCAATTTGCGATTTTGACGGAAACGTTATAAAGCAGGTAAGGCGTTTGCTTCCCGTAAAGAAGGGCGAGCTTGGGCTGAGGCAGAGCGAGGCTCTGTTTGAGCATACCAAAGCGCTTCCTTCAGTGATGGAGGAGCTTGGCGGCTTTGAGATAGCGGCGGTAGGGTATTCCGCAAGACCAAGGGACGTTGAAGGCTCGTATATGCCGTGCTTTCTTGCGGGAGAGTCGGTGGCGAGGTCGATAGCGGCAACGCTCGGAATAAAAAGCTTCGACTTTTCACATCAGGCTGGACACGTAAAGGCGGCGGCATATTCATGCAGGGAGCAAAGGCTTTCCACGGGCAGAACGTTTTTCGAGATGACGGAGACAGAGGGGGAGTTTATCGCCTTTCATTTAAGCGGCGGAACGACTGAGGCGTTGCTTTACAAAAACGGAGAGCTTACCATTCTCGGTCAGACGCTGGACTTAAACGCCGGTCAGGCGGTGGACAGGGTGGGAGTAATGCTCGGTCTTCCGTTTCCCGCAGGCGAGGAAATGGAGAAGCTTGCGCTCGGTCAGCCTTTTACCAAAGGCATAAAAATATCGGTAAAGGGATTTGACTGCAACCTTGCGGGAGTTGAAAATCAAGCGAAAAAGCGCTTTGAAAACGGAGAGACACCCGAAAAGGTAGCGGCGTTTGCGCTTGATTGCGTTCTTAAAACGGTTGACAAAATGACAGAAAATATCTTAATCGCTTATCCTGGGCTGCCGGTGCTTTACGCAGGCGGGGTTACGGCTTGTAAGAGGATAGCGAATGAGCTTACGAAGAAATACGAGTGCGCCTTTGCGTTACCTCAGCTTTCGGGGGATAACGCCGCGGGAACGGCGCTGCTTTGCAGAAATAAATTTTTATCCGAGCTAAAGCTCAAATAAGTATACGGGAGGCGAGGCGCTGAATGTACGGCTACGAGCAGGAATTTAGAGAAAACATATACAGCGTTTCGCAGCTGAACGGCTTTGTTAAGGAGCTTATCGAGAGTGTTCCCGTCTTTTCGGGGATAAGAGTCAGGGGCGAGATATCCAATTTCGTCCGACACAGAAGCGGACACCTTTATTTTTCGCTCAAGGACGGGGATTCGGTTGTCAAGGCGGTGATGTTCGTCCGTGATGCCAAGGGAGTGAGATTTCCCATTTCGGACGGAATGAAGGTGGTGGCTAAGGGTCGCCTGACCGTATATCCGCCGTCGGGTGTCTATCAGCTTGTTGTCTCATCGCTTGAGGCGGACGGAAAGGGCGCGCTTTACGAGGCGTATGAAAAGCTCAAAAGTAAGCTTGAGGCAGAGGGCCTGTTCGATAGCAGCTACAAAAAGCCGATACCTAAGTATCCAAGGACGGTAGGGGTTATAACCTCGCCTACGGGCGCTGCGGTAAGAGATATAATCAACGTAACGGGCAGACGTTATCCGCTTGCTAAGGTATTAATTTACCCTGCTCTCGTTCAGGGAGAAGGGGCGGAAGCCTCGCTTATAAGCGGAGTGCGTTATTTTACAAAAACCGATAAGGCGGACGTGGTGATAATAGGACGCGGAGGCGGCTCGATAGAGGACCTGTGGGCGTTCAACAGCGAGGCGCTCGCCCGTGAGATAGCGGGAAGTCATGTGCCGTTTATCTCGGCGGTTGGCCACGAGACCGACTTCACCATATGCGATTTCGCTTCATCGCTCAGAGCGCCGACGCCGTCTGGCGCGGCGGAGCTTGCCGTACCGGATATCAAGGCGGTAAGAGAGAGCTTTATTACCTATCTTTCGGTAATGGAGAGGGATATACGCAGGATAACCGATGGCAAAAGACAGCGGCTTGAATCGCTTGCGGAGCGCAAGGTTCTTCGCTCGCCCTACGGCTTCATAGATGAAAAGCGGTTGAGGCTGGACAGATACGAGGATAAACTCGTGGGGATTAATAAGATTAAGCTCGGCGCATGTCGCTCAAAATACGAGCGATTGGTCTCATCGCTTGAGGCGCTTAGTCCGCTATCCGTGCTTACAAGAGGCTACGGGGCGGTGTATTCGGACAGCGGAGCTGTTATAACGACGGTTGATAACGTCAAAAAGGGAGACAGACTTACGGTGCGCCTTAAAGACGGTACAGTAACCGCAAACGCGGAAGCGGTAAGGCGTGAAAATAATAAAAACGGAAAAGAGAACTGATATGGCAGAGAAGAAAAACAAGGAGATATCCTTTGAGGACGCTACGGCAAGGCTTGAGGAGATAGTCAAGGCTCTCGAAAGCGGAAACGCTCCGCTTGACGAGTCGCTGAAGCTCTTTGAGGAGGGAATTAAGCTTGTAAGCTCCTGCAAAAAGCAGCTTGATAATGCGGAGCAGAGAGTGAAGCTACTGATGGAAAACGGAAACGGTGAAGATGATGAAACGGATTTTGTCGGTACTGAACAGTAATTCCGAGCTTGTAAGCGCCGAGCTTGAAGCTATACTCGGCAGCAAAGACTCTGATTACGCGGTGCTGCTGGACTCAATGCGCTACTCGGCTCTGGGCGGCGGCAAAAGAATACGTCCGACCCTTACGCTCGAATTTTCAAGGCTTCACGGGGGAAGCGAAAGGGCGGCGCTTACGCTTGCGGCGGCAGTGGAAATGGTGCACACTTATTCTCTTATCCACGACGATCTGCCGTGTATGGATAACGACGACGTAAGGAGAGGCAAGCCCACAAACCATAAGGTTTACGGCGAGGCTACCGCTTTGCTTGCGGGAGACGCGCTTCTGACAATGGCGTTCTCCGTTATCTGCCAAAGCGAAGCGCTGAGCGATACGCAGAAGGTAAAGGCTGTAAGACTGCTTTCCGAGTATGCGGGCGCAAACGGAATGATAGGCGGTCAGCAGATAGACTTAATAGGTGAGAAAAAAAGGCTTACCGAAAAAGAGCATAAGAAAATGAATACGCTTAAAACGGGAGCGCTTATCAGATGCGCCGCGCTTTTCGGCTGTATTGCCGCGGAGGCGGACGAGGCGGCTTTTTCGGCGGCTGAGCGCTACGCCGAGAATATAGGGCTTGCGTTTCAGGTAACCGACGACCTTCTCGATATTGGCGAGGAGGACGAAAAGACCACGTATCTTACGTTTATGACGGAGGAACGCGCCCGTAGGTACGCGTCAGAGCTTACAGACGGAGCTGTTAATGCTATAAAAGACTATGAGGGCAGCGAAACACTTATCTCGCTCGCTCGTTTTTTGCGGGACAGACAGGTATGAGAGCAGACGTATATCTTACGGTTAACGGATACTGTGAGAGCAGAAGCCGCGCGCAAGCGAGCATAAACGGCGGCTGTCTGTTCGTCAACGGAAAAAACGTAACGAAATGCTCTTTTGAAATAGAAGAAAACGATGAGGTTGAGCTTCGTGGAGAGGCAATACCCTTCGTCAGCCGCGGCGGGTTTAAGCTCAGGGGCGCGTTTGAGGCATTCGGGGTAACGCCGAACGGACTTGTGTGCGCGGATATCGGAGCGTCAACAGGAGGCTTTACCGACCTGCTTCTTAAAAGCGGAGCGAGTAAGGTGTACGCCGTGGACTGTGGCAGAGGTCAGCTTCACCCTTCGCTTGCGAGTGATAGCAGAGTGGTGAATATCGAGGGCTTTAACGCAAGAGAGCTTACCGCTGAGACGCTTGGTGAAAAATGCGATATGGCGGTTATGGACGTAAGCTTTATATCGCAGACACTGCTCCATTCAGCCGTAAAAAGCGTTTTGAAGGACGGCGGCGATTTCATAGCCCTTATCAAGCCTCAGTTTGAGGTCGGCAGAGAGTATATCGGCAGAGGCGGAATAGTAAAGGATAGGCAGGGGCATATCCTCGCGATAAAAAAAGTAGCCGAGTCGGCTGAGATTAGCGGCTTTGGCATTATGGGACTTGCCGTATCCCCCATAAGCGGAGGAGACGGAAACCGTGAATATCTGATTTGGCTAAAAAAAGGCGCCGCCTCGCAGGTAAGCTTAAAAGCGGAGCTTTTGAAAGGGCTTGTAAATGAAAAACAGTAAGGATTTTTAACTGTGTAAAGAAAGGAAGCGCGATAAATGCAGGAGCTTATCTACATATACGTCGGCAAGAATAAAGACTGCGACGGAGAGTGCGAAAGAGCGCTTATCAAAGAGTGGAGGAGCTGCGGAGGCGAGGTAACGGACGACGTTCGCAGCGCAAGCGTCATAGCGGCGCTCGGCGGAGACGGAACTATATTAAGAGCATCTCAGCTTGCCGTAAAATACGGTATTCCCGTAATCGGGATAAATCTCGGCAGAATAGGATATATGGCTGAGCTTGACAAAAGTGAGATACCGCTTATAGCGAAATATTTTAAAAGAGAATACAAGGAAGAAGCGAGAATGCTGCTGAGGGTGAACGTAGGCAGTCGCTCATACTACGCGCTCAACGACGCCGTTTTTCACGCGAGGAGTAAGCATATGGCGCATTTTACGCTTTCCTGTAACGGAAATACGGTTAATGAGTACAGCGGAGACGGCATTATTCTGTCCACTCCCACAGGCTCAACGGCGTATGCTATGTCCGCCGGCGGCTCGGTAATCGACCCGAGGCTTTCTTGCATAGGCGTAACTCCCATATGTCCTCAATCCCTTGCGGCAAGACCGCTTGTGTTCGCTCCGGACAGTAAGCTGACCGTAAGGGCGGACAGCGCGGAGTGTGTGCTTACGGTGGACGGCAAGGACCCTCATTCCTTGAAGGAGGGCGCGATAGTTACGGTTAGTAAAAGCAGAAAAGCGCTCAGAATGCTCAAGCTTAAAGAGGACGGCTTTTACGAGGTCCTTCGCAATAAAATATTAAACTGAAAATAAACGCATCGGGGCGGCGAAATAACAGCCTCGGTTTCGAAAGGTAGCAGACGTGAAAACAAAGCAGAACAGACAAGAGCTCATACTTGATATAATAAACAAAAACACGGTTGAGACTCAGGAGCAGCTTATTGAAAAGCTTGGAGAGGAGGGGTATGCCGTAACTCAGGCGACCATCTCCCGAGACATAAGAGAGCTTCGTTTAACCAAGGTATCATGCGGATTTGGCGTATATAAATACGTCGTTTCCAATCAGGAGAGTCATTCACATTCGGCAAAGTATCTCAATATTTTAAAGGAGACAGTTACCGCTATTGACCATGCGGGTAACATAGTCGTGGTAAAGACCTACGCGGGTATGGCTCAGGCGGCGGCAGCGGCTCTTGACAGCATGGGCTGGACGGAAATAATCGGAAGCATAGCGGGCGACGACACGATAATGCTGGTTGTTCGCTCAGCAGATTCGGCAAGAGCATTTTCTATTGAGCTTTCAGGACTTCTCGGAATATAAATAAAGAAAGTTTTAAGGACGGTACAGTTAAGTGATAACTGAGCTGCATATTGAAAATATAGCTGTTATAAAAAAGCTTACCGTTGAGTTCAAAAACGGCTTTTCGGTGCTTACGGGTGAAACGGGAGCGGGCAAATCTATAATAATTGATTCGGTGAATCTGCTTCTTGGAGCAAGGAGCGCCAAGGATTTAATAAGGAACGGAGAAAGCGCGGCGCTTGTATCGGCATGCTTTTCTGATATTCCGGAGGTAACGCTGAGAGAGCTTGAAGCGCTTGACGTTTTCCCTGAAGACGACGGTAATATTTACGTTCAAAGGACTCTTAACACAGATGGCAAGGCTCAGGCTAAGATAAACGGCAGAAGCGTTCCGTCGTCGCTGCTGAGAGAGGTCGGACGTTTTCTCATTAACATTCACGGTCAGCACGACAACCAGCAGCTTCTTTCACAGGAAAAGCACCTGTCATTTCTTGACGCGTGGGCGCATAACGGGGAGCTTTCTGAGGAGTACTTAAAGTGCTATAACGAGATGGTAAGACTGCGCCGTGAAATAAGGAGCTTAACCAAAAGCGAGCAGGAAACGTCTTTTCTTACGGAGAGCCTGACCTCGAAAATCACCGAGATAGAGAACGCGAAGCTCAAAAACGGTGAGGAGGAGGCGCTTTTAGCAAGGCTTGAGAGAATAAAGAATATCGAGAAAATAGCGAGATACAGCGGAGAAATATGTAAATCGCTTGCCTACGGCGGAGAGGGTTCAGCTTCAGCCTTTGAGCAGATAAACGCGGCAAAGGAGGCGGTGAGTCGTCTCGGTCAGGCGTTGCCGGACTCCGAAAAGATACTTGAACGGCTTGAATTCTGCGCCTTTGAAATAAAGGATATAGCGGAAAGCGCGGCGGCGCTCACTGAGGGCGATATGTCAGACCCCGAGGCTGAGCTTGACCGAATAGAAACCAGACTTGACCTTATCGCAAGGCTCGAAAGAAAGTACGGCGAGACCGTAGCGGACGTGCTTAAATATAAAGAGAACGCAGCCCGTCAGCTCTCCGAGCTTAAAAATTCCGATAACAAAATAAAGGAGCTTAAAGGCGAGCTTGCGGCAATGGTGAAAAAGGCAACAGCTTGCGCTGAAAGACTTACTAATAAGCGCTCGGAGTACGCAAAGCGTCTTTCGGACGAAATAACGGAGCAGCTTCGTTATCTTGAACTTGAAAAGGCAAGGTTTGAGGTATCGGTAACACCTCTTGAAAGCGAGGACGGAGTCAAGCGCTTCTCGGCGCAGGGCTGCGATTTTGTGGAATTCCTTATTTCAACTAATCCGGGAGAGCCGTGCAAGCCGCTTTCCAAGGTTGCCTCAGGCGGAGAGCTTTCAAGGGTTATGCTGGCGCTTAAAAGCGTGCTGGCGGACAGCGACGGAGTAAGCACTATAATCTTCGACGAGATAGATACGGGTGTGTCTGGAAAAACCTCGCAGAAGATAGGAATTAAGCTTCTTACACTTGCGAAAAGCTGTCAGGTGTTCTGCATAACTCATTCGGCGCAGATAGCGGCTATGGGGGACGTTCATTATAAAATCGCAAAGAGCGAGGTAGACGGCAGAAACGAGACCTCGGTAACTGAGCTTTCGGGAGAGAGCAGGGTTGATGAGATTTCGAGAATAATGGGCGGAATTGAGATAACTGAAACGGTAAGAAATACCGCGAGAGAGATGATAATGTCGGCAAGCGCTTACAGATAAAAAGCCCGATGGGTGAATAAAAAAGGAAAATAAAAAATATATATAAACGGAGAAAAGAAAATGGGACTTTACAAAGAATTTCTTGACAGAGGCATGATAGCGCAGGTAACGAATGCCGAGGAGGTCGAAAGACTTCTCGATAACGAGAAGGTAACCTTCTACATCGGCTTTGACCCTACGGCAGACAGCCTTCACGTAGGCCACTTCCTTCAGATGAAGATAATGGCTCATATGCAGCAGCACGGACATCACCCGATAGCTATCTTCGGAGGCGGAACGGGTATGATAGGCGATCCATCGGGTAAGAGTGATATGCGTAAAATGCTCACCAAGGAGACCATAGCGCATAACATTGAGTGCTTTAAGAAGCAGATGGCTAAGTTTATTGACATCACCGACGGCAAGGCGACCTTCGTCAATAACGGCGACTGGCTTCTTAATCTTAACTACGTCGACTTCCTTCGAGACGTAGGCGTTCACTTCTCGGTCAACCGTATGCTTTCCGCGGAATGCTATAAGTCCCGCCTTGAAAGAGGGCTCACCTTCCTTGAGCTGAACTATATGCTTATGCAGAGCTACGACTTCTACAAGCTCTATAAGGATTACGGCTGTAAGCTTGAGCTTGGCGGAGACGACCAGTGGTCGAATATCATTGGCGGAGTAGAGCTTGTGCGCCGCAAGGAGGGCGCGGACGTCTACGGACTTACCTTCAACCTCCTCACCAACAGCGAGGGCAAGAAGATGGGCAAGACCGAAAAGGGCGCTGTGTGGCTTGACCCCGAAAAGACGCCCCCTTACGAGTTCTTCCAGTATTGGAGAAACGTAGGCGACGCGGACGTTATTAAGTGCATGAAGCTTCTTACGTTTATGCCTCTTGAGGAGATAGCGGAGTATGAGAAGCTTGAGGGCGCTGATATCAATAAGGGCAAGGAAAAGCTCGCGTACGAGCTTACCAAGCTTATTCACGGAGAGGAAGAGGCTGAAAAGGCGCTTTCTGCCGCCAAGGCGGTATTCGGGGCGGGTAACGCTTCCGAAAATATGCCTACCACAGAGCTAACCGATGACCTCTTTACCGACGGAAGCGTAGGAATTATCGACATGATGGTAGTAAGTAAGCTCGCTCCCTCTAAGGGTGAGGCTCGCCGTCTTATCCAACAGGGCGGAATAAGCATAGACGACGAAAAGGTAACCGATTTCGCATATGCCGTTACAAAGGACAGAATTGAAAGCGGAGTAGTCGTCAAGAAGGGTAAAAAGGTATTCCACAGATTTATTCTTGCAAAATAATAATAAGGACAGAATTGAGCGCTTAAAATGAACACTTTATTTTTGCGTTATTTAACGGAAATGCAAAATAAAGGACGTTTGAAATTTTACGAAAATCACTCGCTTTCCCTCGTTTCCACCTTCGGTATCGGAGGGAGAGCGAGGGTTTTCGTTATGCCGCGGGACGAGGAGTGCTTCAAAGACACGGTAAGGCTCGCCTCGATATGCGGCAGATATATCGTTATCGGAAATGCCTCAAATCTGCTTTTCGACGACCGCGGGTTTTGCGGAACGGTAATTTCAACAGTCAAGCTTCGTTCACTTGAGCTTCTTTTAAGTCCGAGGAGCAGAGAGGAAGGCATCGTTTTTGAAGGCTGTCGGGAGAGGCGGATAATTAAGGCGTCGTGCGGGGTAATGCTTCCCGCGCTTTCCGCATTTGCGCTCAAAAACGGAATAAAGGGCTTTGAGGGGCTTTGCTCGATACCCGCAACCGTAGGCGGAGCGCTCTGTCTTAATGCGGGAGCGTACGGAACGGAGATATCCGATATGCTGGTAGCATATGAAGTGTTTTTTCCTCAAAACGATGAAAAAAGACTGATAATTTCCGATAAAAAAGAATTTTCCTACCGAAAAAGCTCGGTAGGAAAACAGGGGGAGACCGTTTTATACGCGTATTTTTTGGCGCAAAAGGGAGACGAGGCGCAGATAAGGGAGAGAATAGAGAAGAACAAGGCGTTCCGCCAAGCCTCACAGCCGATAGGCGAGAGGAGCGCAGGTTCGTACTTTAAGCGCCCGAATGAAAGCGAAGGACTTCCTGACTTCAGGGGCAAGAGCGCGGGCGAAATCATCGACATCTGCGGTCTTAAAGGAACGGCGGTAGGAGAGGCGCAGATAAGCCGTAAGCACGGAAATTTTCTGATAAACAAAAGCGGAAAAGCAACCGCTTGCGAGGTGCTGGCGTTAGCCGAAAGAGTTAAAAAAGCGGTGTATAAGCGTACGCGTATAAGATTAAAGGAGGAGGTGGAGTTTATCCACCGTCTCGGTAAGGGCAGGTAGGTCTTTGAGACTATCCTTGCTTTTGCTCTGCTCCGCAAGCCTTTACACACGCCACGGCAAGAGCAGATAGACTGTCAATATAGGTAAATGACGGGTTACGGGTGCGCTCGAAAGCAACGGAAAGCTCCGTGCAGCCTAATATAAAGCCGTCGCAATCTACGTCTTCGAGCTTTGCTTCAAGCCCCTCAAGAGAAATATCCTCGCCGCGCTTTATGCGCTTAATAAGCGCTGACACTTCATTTGCAAGCTCCTTTTCGGGATAGATAAGGTCTATTCCCATACGGAACATCGCCTCGCCGTACAGGTCTTTTTTTCTCGTTCCCTCGGTTGAGAGCAGACATACTTTAAAAAGCCCTTTACTCTGACACAAAAGAGCTGTCTCTTTTACGATATCTATAAACACAGTTGAGCGCTTTTTGAGCTTTTTCAGCCTGCCGTACCAGAAATGCGCGGTGTTGCAGGGCATTGCGATAACGCCCGCGCCATTGCGTTCAAGCGCCTTAAAGGACGCGCGGAGACTAAAAAACGGACTGAACTTGCTCTTGCCGCTTAGGTAAGCGCTTCTGTCGGGTCGAAGACAATTCCCGTCGTATATTACAGGCACGTATTCGCAGTCATAGCATGCGTATGTACTTTCGTGAAGCCTTTTTAAAAAGGTAACGTCCGCAAGCGGGCCCATTCCGCCGAGGATACCGAGCGTTTTACGTTTACGTAGAATTTTTTTCAAGGCAATATCCTTTCTGTAAAAAATAGAGGAATAATAAAATGAGACTTTCCGAAAAGCTTTCTTATCCAATCGAAAACACGCCGTTTTTTAACAGGCCGCTATGCTTTTTCTGCGCGGTCTTTCTTTGCTCGCTGTTTTTGATACAGATGAGCGCTATGTTATTCGGAATATTTGCCGCCCTTATAGCCGTTTTCGCCTTCGTTTTAGCTATGCGTGATAAGAGAATGAGACCGTTTTGCAATCCTGTGCCGTATCTTATGCTGGCAGCGATACTGCTTTCCGTTATTTTGCCAACTGTAAACATTTTAAACTATAATAAGCTCTCGTCTTTAAGCGGAGAAAGGACGGTTAAGGCGTTGGTGCTTGACGAGTATTACGAGGAGCAATTCGGCTCGCTATACAGAGTGGAGCTTATCGAAATAGACGGAGAAAGGGTTTCGGGTAACGCCGTGGCGAGCTTTACGTTTGACCCTATGCTTTCGGTTTACGATACGGTAACTGTCGTAGCCGAGCTAAGCGACGCAAGGGCGGGGATGAGCTTTTTCGAGCAGCTCTCGGCAAAAAGCGCTAATGTTTGTCTTTTGCTTGACACAAAGGAATTCATTTCTGTTACAAACGAGGGCAGAAGCGGTATTCGTTATGAAATATACAGGCTGAGAAGCGGTATAGGCGCAAGGCTTGATGAGGTGCTGTCTCCAAAGACTGCCGCTTACGCAAAAGCCTTGCTTATCGGAGATAAGGACGGGCTTGGAGTAACCTTCCGAGCCGACATGTCGGCGCTCGGTATTTCACACATTTTAGCGGTAAGCGGTATGCATATGTCGATAATCGCCATACTTATGACCTTTATCGCAAACCGTTTCAAAACGTCAAGAAAGCTGAAAAGCGCCGTAATGATATTCGGAGGACTTGTTTTTACCGCTATCGCGGGATTTTCTCCGTCAGTAGTGCGCGCGGCTGTGATGATGACGGTGGGACTGCTCGCCGTGTTTTTCGGTGGTAAGAGCGACTCACTAACCTCACTTATGCTTTCGGGTGTTATAATATGCGCAGCTAAGCCGCTGAACGTTATTTCGTGCAGCTTTCTGCTTTCCTTCTTTGCAACGCTTGGTATAGTTTTGTGCGCCCTTTATGCCGAAAGCGCCTCAAGGCGCAGAATGTATTCTTCAAGGGTTGGAGATATGCGGTTGTCTTATGCGCTCGCGCGAAAAATAGCTTTTTCGCTTCTCGTAACGCTTTGCGCCACACTGTTTACCGCGCCTGTGCTTTCGCTTTATTTTTCAGAAATATCCTATTTCTCCTTCGTTATGAACCCTGTCGCTATTCCGATGGCGTTTGTGTCTATGCTACTTACGCTTTTTTCACTGTTTTTCGGCAAAATAGCGTTTGCGGGTGAGTTCATTTGCGACATATTTGATTTTCTTTATCTAAAATTCGAGGGCTTTGTTCACTTCGTTGCAAGAAATTTTACGACCACAGCCTCGCTTTTGCACCCGTTCTTTAAGCTTTGCCTTATAGTTTTACTTTGCTCTCTTGTTTTTATGTGGATAGCAAGGGTACGAAACCCGCTGGCTGTGATAGCTGCGTTTTCAGTTGTCGCTCTTATATACGCCGGCTCGCTTCAGGCGTATACGCTCGTTACGGACGGCAGAACAGAGCTGACCTACATATCGAGCGAGACGTCCGAGGGACTTCTGCTTAATAGCGGCAGCGACACGGTATATATTGATATCGGGAACGGCGGAAAGAGTGTTCCGGTACTTGCGCTTGAGGTTGCCGAGACTGATTATTACGAGACGGTACTTGACGGATTTATGCTTACGCACTACCATAGCGACCATATAGGAACGTTCAAAAGGCTTTTGCGTGAGCAAAGGATAAAGGTGCTGTATCTTCCTGTTCCCGAAAACGAAAAGGAACGTATCTTCTGCCGTGAGCTTGAAAAGCACGCGGAGTACACCGAAATAATTAAGTATAAGAGAGGCGAGCCGTTACAGCTCGGTCAGGCTACCGTGCTTACGCTTCCGTACACGCTTATTGAACGCTCCGAGCATCCCGTAATAGCGATTAAGGTTTCAATAGGCGCAAAAAGCGTTACTTATCTTGGCTCGTCGGTGAGTGAATCCGAGGCTAATGCGGTTGCCGAAAAATTCATCTCCGATACGTCAGCTATAATTTTAGGCAGACACGGCCCTGTAACCAAGGAGAGTGATACCTATTTAAGCTTTAATAAGGAGACCGAGATTTATCTGTCGCCTTTTGAGGATACCGACGAAGCAAAGGCGTTTCCGTCAGGCAGCTATACGTATCTTAGTCCGAATAACGAGGGTATAGCGAAGGCGCGCTTCAGGCTTGCGCCATAATTTCGCACAGCTCGCCGAAGTCTATGCCCTCAGTGAGCGCCGCTTGCGGCAGAATACTCGTTTCGGTAAGACCCGGCAGGGCGTTGGTTTCGAGCGTGTAAAGAAGCTCGGTTCCGTTTTTTAAAATCAGGTCTGTTCGGCTGAAATTTTTAAGTCCGAGCGCGGAATGCGCGTTTTTAGCTATACGCATGGCGCGCGTGTAAAGCTTTTTATCAAGGGGCGCGGGAGTTATTTCTCTTGCGCCCCCGTTTTTGTATTTGCTTGCGTAATCGTAATAGGCTGATTTAGGGATTATTTCGGTTACCGCAAGCGGCCCGTCATCAAGGACACTAACGGACAGCTCACGTCCTAAAATACGTTCCTCAAGTATAACGCTTTTGCATACGCTAAGCGCTTTTTTCATCGCTTCATCTAACCCGCAGGGCGAGAAAACGAAGCTGATACCTATGCTTGAGCCTGAATCGGCGGGCTTCACCACACAAGGATAGCAGGGCGGAACGGGCGCTCTTTTCTGTCCGTCTACGTAAACGGTGAAGCGGGGAGTAAGTATACCGCATTGCTCGTATAGAAGCTTTGTTTTTATCTTGTCCATAGCGAGAGCGCACCCTTGAGCTCCGCTTCCGCAGTAACGCACACCCAAGCAGTCAAGCATAGCTTGAAGGCGTCCGTTTTCGCCGATACCGCCGTGCAGAGCCAAAAACACCCTGTCAGCCGTTTTTACGGCGTTTGCAATATCAGAATTCAGAGGAAAAACGGGAGCTGATATATCGTTTGTCAGAGAAAAAAGGCGGCAGTCAAGCTCCTTTAAAGAGGAGTAATATTTTATTCCGTCAGCGCCAAGCGGACGTACGGTATCAAGGACGGCTACGCTATGACCTCGCCTGATAAGAGCCCTTGCCGCCGCAGCGCCTGAGCGCATAGAGACCTCCCTTTCAGGACTTTCACCGCCCGTAAGCACGAGAATTTTCATATAAGACCGTTCCTTTCAAAATGCTTTCTTGTTCAGTGTATGCAGACTGAGCCTTAAGGGTTAAAAAATAGGACTGAGCCGCAGGCTCAGTCCTATTAATATAATCAAATCATTCTGTTTCTTTTGCTTCGTTTTTTTCTTCAGGTATAGCTACGTCCGATACGTCGGGTATGGGCGTTTCAGCGGTTTCGGGTGAGACGGAATCGCTATCCGTTTCGATTTTAAGTACGGGTATGAATTGGGTAGCGATTACACCCTTGCCCCTTGATTTAATGTAAAGATATCCGAAAATACTGAAAACAAAGGCGCCGAGAAAGTTTACCATCATATCCTTCATTGTGTCGATAAGTCCGATGTCGAGATAACCCGCAACCTCAAATATCTGTCCGTTCTCGGTCATAATTACTGTTTTTTCAATTTCGTTCACAAGCACGGATTTATTAAGCCCGTCAGGGTCGAAGGCACAGGAGCCGAACTGCTTTACTATGTAATCCTTCTGCATATCGGGCTGAAAAATAACGTCGGCGGTAAATTCAAAGAATTCCCAAAGCGTACCTATCGTTATAGAGAAGCAGAAGGCGAGCAGCGCGAGAAAGAACGGCGACATTTCAAATTTTGAATCCTTACTTTTGTTTCTGTTGAAAATATCGAAAAGACAGAAACCAAATGCCGCGAATATGAAGCCGCAGACGATATGCAGCATTGAATCCCAAAACGGAACCTTTGTGTAAAAGCTCTCAATTTCGCCTAAAATCTGCGCGCAGAACACGAATGTGTAGGCGATAGCTTCGAGAACGGTGGGCAGCTCGACCTTGAAGCTTTTCTTAACGAAGGGCGGAATAAGCAAAAGTATCAAAGCGAGTATTCCCACGAAAACACCCTCAGGGCGTTTTTGAAAAATACACCTTACGATAGCGCCCGTTATCGCAATATTGAGAACAACGAAAATCACGTAAGCCACCTTATTGGTTTTAGTGTGCTCAATAAGCGAGCCGTAGTAGCGTAAAGGCGCCTTTAGCTTTTCTTTCCTTGACATCTTAAAATCCTCCCTTTTCTAAACTATACGGTATTATTATATGTGCTAAATATAAAGTGAGGATAAAGTTTAGATTAATAAGAGATTAAGTATGTATAAATAAATTGCGCCGCCCTTTTAATAATAGGGCGGCGCTTATGGATTTTGAGTTTTACGATTAAATAATAAATTTTACAATGCTTCCGCTTATGTCCTCATCGCATACGCAGTATATCTCGTCCCACTCCATTTTCGCGAGTATAGCGCCGAGCTGAGATTTAGCGCAGATTTGCTGATGCTTGCCATCGCTTAAATATACCTGTCCGGGAACCCCGGTAACTATCGAGACGAACTCTGTAACGTCCGACATTGTATTTAACTCAATACGTGCCTTCATGATTTTTCTCCTTTAAAGCCTTTATTTAGCTGTATTTTACCATAAAATATAGCGGTTGTCAAGACGGTGATTTTTTTAAATTATTAAGTAGCCATGTAAATATGAGCGGATAAAGGTAAGCTACCCAGAATATCGTCATAAAATAGCGAATGAAGTCAAAAATGACGGTATCAGGAAGAAAAAGCTTTGTAACCGATTTAAAAAACAGCGCGCCCGCAACACCGACGGCAAGCTTTGCTATCTGCATTAAGAGCGAGCAAGACCTGGGGTTGAAGCGCACGTAACGTCTTTCGAGATAGTAGCCGAGCGCAAAGCCAAGTCCGGCTCCGCCTGTTTTGAAGCAACCGTCCATCTGCTCCCACGCGCAGTGCCCTACGCTTGCGAGAGCATAGGAGTAGACCGCCACGAAAACCGAGAGCGCCGCCAGAGCTATCGCTACGTAGATATCGGTTTTTTCGTTTACAAGCTTATCGTAGAATATGCAGATAAGCGCGGCTATGGCAAAGGTTATGGCAAGGGAAGCGCCCACGTCAAAATAGGTGTGAACGCCGAGGTACATTCTTGAAAAGCCTACTCCGAGAGCGATTAAAACAAAAACTACCTTTAAAGCGGTCTTTTTAGTTATAAAAGCGGCGGTACCGTATAACGCGGTAGCGCTTTGCGTATGACCGCTGGGAAAGGAATACCCCGTTGCCGCCTCTCTTGCGCTTTCCACTATCTGAAAGCTTGGGTCTATGACCCAGGGGCGTTCAACGGTACAGGTAACCTTTAAGCCCTGTACGGCAAGCCCGGAGGCAAAAAAGGTGAAGCCGAGCCTATACGCCACGCCTTTATCAACGCACCAATAAAAAACACAGATAACGCCGAATATAATAAGCTCCTCGCCTAGTCTCGTTACAAGCTGGACAAGGACGTCGAGAACAGGATTTCTTATCTCAGCAAGACCTTTCAGAAAATTAATAGCCGTTTGCAAAGCGTAACCTCCGATAAAACAACTTGATTAATATATATTTTACCATAAAAAAATCTTTTGTCAACATTGACATTACAGTTTTTTTGTGATACTATAAAATGAGCGTCATAAATATTTTGCGAAGGGAGACGGTGTTTTTATGAAGAGCTTCGATGATAAAGACGGCTTCTGGTCGCTTGAAAGCATGCTTCCGCCGTCCGCCTTTGAAAAAAGGTATACTAAGGCTCAAAATGACGTAACGGCTGTTGAGATAGAAATAGAGGGTGTCAGCAGCGAAAAAACCGAGCCTATCCCGAAAAGAAGCGAGCCTGAATATCCGCCTATAACCGCCAAAGCCGGCGAGAAAATTGACTATTCCGAATGGCTTAAAAGGCGGCAGGAATATAAAAATCTACGCCAAAGCAGCGGCAGAAGAATAGTAAGAGAATATGACCGCAAAAGCCCTCTCATAAAAAGGGTAACTGTTAGCGAAAGCAGCGGCGTTAGACAGATGACGGAACGCTTTTTGACCGACGGTAAGCGCCTTTTTAACGCCGAGGGAGAATTTACGGGCAACGTAGGCTACCAAGCGGTCTATCCCCAATACGCCACGATGACCTCCGAGCAGTTAAGCTGTTACATCGGATTTCGCTCCGAGATAAGAAAAGGCAGATATCCCACGGTTGACCGAGCGTACGTTTACCTTTATCTTTACGAGCTCATAAATCTGACCGATATGCTGACGCCAAGCGAAAGGGCGCAGGGTGTGGCAGGACTTATATGCGGCTATTCTGAATGTGATGACAAGCTTTTTTCCGATATGTGCAGCTGGCTTGCCGATATATGTCTTATATACGGGCTTGACGTTCCGGAATGTATTTACGGAGAGGCGCACCCAAGAGTACTTAAGCTTGCGAGAATTAAGGAGCTTTTCTTAAAGCGCGCAAGAGACGGACAGCAAAGCGATACCTACCGTCTTATGCTTTCAGCGGGAAGATACGATTACAGAACGAGCAAATTCTATCCTGAGTTTAAGGAATTTTACGATAAATATATAGACGACGCGGTGTGCTACGCGCTTTCGGTTATCGGAAAAACGGACAGCCGTTTCAGATATGACGAAAATAACGTTTGTATGATAACCCGCGAGAGCTTTTTCGGAGCGTACAGGACCTCGTCTGTAAGGTATACAGTAACCGTTGAGCTTGTCTGCGTAACTCATTCAGACGAAGAAAAACGTATAGTTTCGGAGCTGACAAAATACGCTGAGAACTGTCTGCGTTCCATGCTTTCGGTTAAACAAAGGCTTACCGTTGGGTATATAAATCTTGAAAAAAAGGCAATAATCAAGAAGTATCTTAGCGAGAGGGTAACGGCTTTGCCGGATATCAAGCGCTCAGTAGCGAGAAAGGCTGAGGCGGAGAATATTCCCGAATACGAGAAGCTTTACGAGCCGAGGAACGAGGAGCTTAGCTTTGAAGGAGCCGCTAAAATAGAGGAGCGTTCTTGGGACGTAACGGAAAAGCTGGTAAGCGCCTTTGATGCTGAGCCGGAACAATATGAGGAGCAGATTGATGAAGCTGTAACCGAGCCTACGGGTGAGCTTGACGTAATAATTTCTGCTATCAGGCTGCTTACCAAGGGAGAAAGCGATGGCTTTAAAAATCTCGCTTTTAAGCTCGGAACACTTCCCGATGCCCTTGCGGACAGCGTAAACGAATACCTTTTAGATAAAATCGGAGACGTAGCGATTGAATGCGACGGAAATGAATATAACGTGGCGTCATGGTATACGGACGATATAAACGAGTTGCTTTCAGATTACGGAAAGGACGGCATATAATGGAAAATAAGGTACCTAAAAGAATACTTGACCTGCTTATAAACGCGCTCGCGGCGGGGGTAGTTCCGAGAGTTGGAGCGCCGTACGTGGCGATAGGCAGAGGAGAGGAGACGGAGGCGCTCCTTTCCGACCTTAAAAGCGTTGCGGACGGCGGCAGCTCGCTGCGCTTTCTCGTTGGAAGATACGGAAGCGGAAAAAGCTTTTTGCTTCAGCTTATAAGGGGCTACGCTATTGAAAACGGCTTCGTTACGGCAGACGCCGACCTTTCTCCTGAGAGAAGGCTTTGCGGCGGTAACGGAAGCGGTATAGCCACCTACCGAGAGCTGATAAAGAATATGTCCTGTAAGACCTCGCCCGAGGGCGGAGCGCTTCAAGCTGTTATTTCAAGATGGCTCTCGGAAAAGCAGACCGCGCTTATCCGTAGCGGGCTTGAAAACGGAAGCGAGGAGCTTTCAAGGGCGATGAAAAAAGAGATATACGGAGTTACCGAGGCGCTTGAGGATAAGGTAGGGGGCTTTGATTTCGCCACGGCTATCAGCAAGTATTATACGGCGGTGGTAAACGGAAACGATGAGCTTCGCTCCTGCGCTGTAAGATGGCTGCGCGGTGAATATCTTACAAAAACCGAGGCAAAAAAAGAGCTTGGCACTCAGGGAATAATAAACGACGATAATTGGTATGATTACCTTAAGCTTATCGCAGAGTTCGTTCGCAAGATAGGCTATAAGGGGCTTATGGTTTATATCGACGAGTGTGTAAATCTGTATAAGATATCAAACAGGATATCAAGAGAGAATAACTACGAAAAGATACTCTCCATATTTAACGATACGCTTCAGGGCAAGGCGCCGTATCTTGGCTTTGTGTTTGTGGGAACTCCGCAATTCCTTGAGGATACGCGCAGAGGACTTTTCAGCTATGACGCGCTTCGCTCCAGACTTGCCGACGGTATACTTGTTGGCGGAGAGTTTAAAAATCTTGCGGGACCCGTGATACGCCTTGTGCGGCTCACCGATAGCGAGCTTTTCGCTCTTATCACCAGAATAAATAAGCTTTATTCGGAGCGATACGGATATGAAATTCCGCTTACGGCAGAGGAGATGAAGGCGTTTCTTTCAATGAGCCTTTCAAAAGCGGGAGCTGACGTTATGATAACGCCGCGTGAGATAATAAGAGGCTATATTTCGCTTCTGCATATACTCCGTCAGAACCCAAGCGCAAGCTTTTCAGCGGTTCTGGGTGATGCCGTTAAGAGTGTTAAGGCGGATAAGCCGTCATCGGAAAACGATGAGCTTGCGGACTTTGAGCTATAAAAATCATCTGTAATTTATTCCATTTTAAGCAAATAAGTAATAAAAAGCGCCCAAATTGTATTAAAATACCTTTTTTACCATATTTTTTGCAGTACACAAAAATGAGACAAAAGCTTATAATGTATATAGCGATAATAATTATGGAAAGGTAATACATAACTTGGAGCTTATCAGAATTTCATACGACAAAATCAAAATATCTTTAAGCAAGGCGGAGCTTGACGAATATGAGCTTACCGTTGACGAGATGGACGGCGGAGCGCAAAAGACCCAAAGGGTGTTCCGTGAGCTTTTCGTATGCGCAAGAGACCAGACGGGCTTTGATACGGACGGCGAGCGCGTTTTCGTCCAGATATTTCGAGCCAAGGGGGGCGGATGCGAGATATTCGTTTCCAAGGTTTCGGGTGAGAAGGAAAAGAAAAAGTCTCGTTTTTCAGACTCGGCATACGGCTTTTCGGAGCTTTGTGAGCTTATCGGCGCTTGTAAGGCTCTTGACCGCATAGGCTTTCATTCTCAATCCTCAGCGTACAAAAGCGAGGACGGGTATCTGCTTATTCTCAGCTCTCCGAGCGAGAACGAAAGAGCTTATGCAAGCGAATGGGGCAAAGCGATAGATATTCCAAAAAGCGAGTACGTAAGCGAGCATTTATCCGTCATAAGAGAGACGGACGCCGTGCAGACTCTTTCTTCGTTATAAAAAAACTGACTGTGTTTTGACACAGTCAGTTTTTTGGTTTTCTGGTTATCTCGTAGGCTTTACGGTGAATTTAAAGCTGAACTCGTTTTCATTAAAGCGGTCTTCCTCGCTTAGCTCCGGTCCGCATGAGTTAGAGCCGATACCGCTTTGCTTGTAGTCGATATAAACGTAGGTGTTTTTCGACGGCGTAAGCTCGTAATCATGCGTTGCCTCGGTAAGAGCCATGGCGCTGAAATGACTTGCTCTGAAAGTGAAGCCGTCCTCGCATTCGACCTTAATGCCGTGTCCCGCAATGCTCTTTACGGTAGCCTCGTAGGTGCCAAAGTGCGAGCTGTTCTCCTGAGGATAGATATAATGCTCTATGTTATCGGAAACCCTTCCGCTGTATAGCCCTATTTTCGAGGAAAGGCGCATATCTCGGTAGCTCTCGTGAGGCCCGTAGCCAAAATATGAGTAAAGCTCACTGTTTTCAGGCATAACCAGCTCGTATCCGAATTTAGGAAGAAAAAGCTCCGTAAGCTTTTTTGCGTCAGTTTTTACGGTAAGCGCTCCGTTTCCGTTTACAGTATAGGGTATCCTTGCTTTAATAAAGCTCTTTTTACTCGGTGCTCCAATGGATATATTGGAAATTATCACGGCGTCGCCATTTTTGTCGTATTTTACCTTTACGGCGGAGCATTTTATTACTGCTCTGTCGAAGCCGGCGTCAATCCACTTGTTCTTTATGCTTCTGTCGTTATCGGTGGGCGCTCTCCATACGGTAGGGCGCATAGGCTCAGTCAGCATATCCTTTCCGTTGTCGGTCATCTGAGTAAGAAGTCCGCAGACCTTACAGAAGGTGTAGACGGTTTCGCCCACAGTTACTGTGATTTTATCGTCGTCATCGGTAATTTCAACGGGATAAATAGGTTTTTCAGCGGTTGCGGGTGCGCTCGGAACGGGCAGAGCGTACTGATTGAAGCTTGTTTCGTAACCGGCGCTTGCCCACGGAAGCGAGACGTTTGTGCGGAATGATATGTTTACGTAAGCCCTTCCACGTATTCCGCGGAGGTCATACGGAAGAATCAGGGTGGAGCATTCGTCCTCCTCGGTGCTAAGGGAGAGGACGGAGCCGTTCTGAACGGTAACGCCGTCAACCTCGACACTCCACATGAGATCCATATCTTCAAGCGAGGTGAAGTGTCGGAGATTATGTATCCTGAATTCTCCTGTTTTAAGGTCGATAGCCTCGGCGTAAGCCTGACAGTATGCCTGCTTAGCCTCAAGGAAGCCCGTATGAGGCGTTCTGTCTGGATAAACAAGACCGTCAACACAGAAGTTTCCGTCATTTGGGGTGTCGCCGAAATCGCCGCCGTAGGTGTAACGGTACGAGCCGTCCGGCTGCTTAATCGCTACGGAATGGTCTGCGTATTCCCATATACAGCCGCCAAAGAATTTGTCGTACTTGTATACAAGTCGCCAATATTTTTCAAGGTCTCCTGGGCCGTTGCCCATTGCGTGAGAGTATTCACAGAGGAAAAAGGGCTTTGTAATAGCCTTGTTTGTAAGATAACGCTTTTCTATATCCTCGGGCTTAGGATACATCATGCTTTCAATGTCAATATACTCGCGATATGACTCGCCCGTTGCCTCCGGAGTCAAGCCCTTGGCAAGCTCGTTTTCGATATCAAAGGCGCGTCTTGATTCGTCCTCGGCATGAACAAGGCGGTCAGGGTCGCGGCTTTTGAAGAATTCAATTTGCTTTTTGTGATTAAGACCTGCTCCGCTTTCGTTACCGACGCTCCACATTATAACGCAGGGGTGGTTCTTATCCCGTTCAAGCATACGTCTTGCTCTGTCGATATAGCTTTCAGTCCATGCGGGATCGGTGGTAAAGGGAGTTCGGTCTCCGTAAATTCCAACTCCGTGGCATTCAAGATCAGTTTCGTCAACAACATAGAAGCCGTACTTGTCGCAAAGCTCAAGAAAACGAGGGTCGTTTGGATAGTGCGAGGCTCTTATTGTATTGACGTTGTGGCGCTTCATTATCATAAGATCCTCAAGCATATGCTCATAAGGAGTGGCGTATCCGAGAATTGGGTGGCTGTCGTGTCGGTTAACGCCCTTAGCCTTTATCTTTCTGCCGTTTAAGAACACAGTACCGCTTATGACTTCAAGGCGTCTTATTCCTACGGGTATTCTGATGAACTCGTCTCCGCAGCTTATAACAATATTATATAGCTTCGGGGTTTCGTCATTCCAAAGAATAGGCTTGTTGATAGGGAAACGGACAGACGGGATATCTCCCTCCGCCTCGCGCATTTCGATAAATCTGCCGTCGGGGTGATATAGCGAAGCCTTTATTTTGACCTTTCCCGATATCTTGAAGTTTACGGTTATGTCCGCAGCACGCATATCGTAGGATATCTTGTTTTTTACTTCTATATCTTTTATGTGTTTTTTCTGGCGAAAGAGCAGATATACCTCGCGGAAGATACCGCTCATTCTCCACTTGTCCTGATCCTCAAGATACGTACCGTCGCACCATTTGAATACCAGCACCTTTATTTCGTTTTTGCCTGCGTGAACGAGCTTTGTAACGTTTATCTCGCTCGTCATATGGCTCACCTGACTGTAAGAAGTGAATTTGCCGTTAACGTAAAGGTAGAAGCAGGAATCCACTCCCTCAAAGTTCAGGTATACCTCCTTGCCCGAAAGCATCTCCTCGGTCAAGGTAAAGAAGCGTCTGTAAAGACCGCAGGGGTTTTCATCGGGGACGCGCGGTGGGTCTAACGGGATAGGATAGCTTATGTTGGTGTAATGCGGTACGTCATATCCGCGGCCAAGAGCTGCCTGCCAATTCATAGGCACGTCGAGCTTATCGGAGTTTTCGGGCATTTCGGGTGCGCTTACACCCTCAACCTCATTCACTGAGGAATACCATTTAAAGTCCCACGTTCCGCAAAGGGATTTAAAGAATTTTGAGGTCTCGCGGCGATTGCTAAGAGTCGCGCTTTCGCTCTCAAATGGGATAAAATAAGCTCTCGGTTCCTCGCAGTTATAGTGGAGCACGTCAAGAGCTTTATGATAATTCGGTAGTTTAAGCATATGTTTTTCTCCTAAGCAAATACAGCGCGCGTAAGTATATCAGTCTATTAGTATTATTACATAATCTCTACAGTATGTCAAGGACTATAATATAATTTTTAATTACTTTTTCATAAAAAGCGCGTTCAATTCTTGTTAACCAAATATTATGAATTAAATTCATAAAGAAGTGATATAATATTAAAAGTATTTTAAGTACGTTGTTTTAGCCGCTTCAAAGCGCCTGATCTGTGGGATACTGAGCGCAAGGCGGCAAACGCGATATTTAAGCCTAAGACGTGTCGTTTTTCGGAAAGCTCCACTCTTTTCGAAAAGAGATGTTTTTTTGTCTCTTAGGCTTAAAGCTCGCTTACTTAACGGGTGCGTTTTGCGCACTCTATACTCGGAACGGCATCGGGCGTTTTTGACACCCGTTTCTTTCCGCATTTACATAATTACGGTTTTTGGGTTACGTCGTAGCCCACACATGAAAGGAAAATTTATGGCAAAAAAAGAAAAATCAAATCTTCTGCCGTTAAGAGTTTATTCGCTTGGCGGTCTTGATGAAATTGGAAAAAACATGACCTGTATCGAGTACGGAGACGATATTATTATCGTTGACTGCGGTCTTGGCTTTCCGGACGATGAGATGCTCGGAGTCGATCTCGTTATCCCCGATATCAGTTATCTTGTCGAAAACAGCGATAAGGTGAGGGGTATCGTGCTTACCCACGGCCACGAGGACCATATAGGCGCTCTGCCGTACGTGCTGAAAAGTCTGCGCGTTCCCGTTTACGGAACCAAGCTTACGCTCGGTATCGTTGAAAACAAGCTACTTGAATATCGCTTTGAGGTACAGCCTAAGCTTTACTGTGTTGAGGCGGGCGACGTTATACGTCTAGGTGTGTTTACCGCTGAGTTTATTCACGTTAACCATTCCATCGCTGACGCCTGTGCTATCGCTATCGGTACTCCTCAGGGAACGGTGCTTCACACGGGCGACTTCAAGCTTGACCTTACACCCATTGAGGGCGACGTTATGGATATAGCCAGACTTGGCGCAATCGGTAACGAGGGGGTTCGTCTGCTTATGTGCGAATCCACCAACGTTGAGCGCCCAGGATACACCCCATCGGAAAAGAACGTAGGGCGTTCCCTTGGTGATATTTTTGATCACAATAAGGACAAGCGTATAGTTATCGCTACCTTTTCGTCAAACGTTCACCGTGTTCAGCAGATAATAGATATCAGCGCGCAGATGGGCAGAAAGGTAGCTATAACGGGTAGGTCCATGCAGAATATAGTCGCGGCGGCGATGCGGCTCGGCTATATGAACGTGCCTGACGGAGTGCTTATAGATATTAATGAAATAAGGCGCTTCCGTCCGGAAAACCTTACCTTAGTAACAACGGGAAGCCAGGGAGAGCCTATGTCAGCGCTCTACCGTATGGCTATGTCAACTCACGACAAGGTAGAGCTTGGCGTAAAGGACCTCGTTATCATATCTGCCCACGCGATTCCCGGAAATGAAAAGCTTGTCGGCAAGATAGTCAACGAGATGTTCAAAAAGGGCGTTACGGTGCTTTATGACGCGCTGGTTGAGGTTCACGTTTCGGGGCACGCCTGCCGTGAGGAGCTTAAGCTTATGCACGCGCTGACTAAGCCCGAATTCTTTATGCCTATTCACGGTGAGTACAAGCACCTTATGTGCCATAAATCTCTTGCCGAGGAGATGGGAATGACCGCTGACAGAATATTCGTTTCGGCGGATATAGGGCATGTTCTTGAAATAACGGAAAACGGCGCCCGTTGGAACGGAACGGTTACCGCGGGCAAGGTGCTGGTTGACGGCTACGGAGTCGGAGACGTAGGCAACATCGTTCTTCGCGACAGAAAGCATCTTTCCGAGGACGGTCTTATCGTTTGCGTTGCGACGGTTGACAGCCGCGACGGGTATATTGTTGCGGGGCCTGACCTTATTTCGCGCGGCTTTGTGTACGTGCGAGAGTCGGAGGGACTTATGGAGCAGGCGCGCCGTATCGCAAGCGACGTAATAAATGACTGCCTTGATGAAAACAATCATGATTGGAACGACGTCAAAAACAGAGTTAAAGACCAGATGACACGCTTCCTCTCCGCCAAAACAGGCAGAAAGCCAATGATACTTCCCATAATAATGGACGTTTAAATAACAAAAAACGAGCTTCCAAAAGAAGCTCGTTTTCGTTAATTAATTGAGTGTACTACTTAGTACCGTGGCCTGATAAATCAGTTATACGCCTGTCGGCGCTTGCCGACTTAAGCAAGCTCAGCGAAGTACTTGATTGTACGAACCATCTGGCTGGTATAGGAGTTCTCGTTGTCGTACCAAGAAACAACCTGTACCTGATAGGTGTCATCATCGATCTTAGCAACCATGGTCTGAGTAGCGTCGAAGAGAGAGCCGTATCTCATACCGATAACGTCGGAGGAAACGATCTGATCCTCGTTGTATCCGTAGGAGTCGTTAGCGGCAGCCTTCATAGCTGCGTTGATGCCTTCCTTGGTTACGTCCTTGCCCTTAACTACCGCGACAAGAATGGTGGTAGAGCCGGTGCAGGTAGGAACTCTCTGAGCAGAGCCGATGAGCTTGCCGTTGAGCTCGGGGATAACGAGACCGATAGCCTTAGCAGCTCCGGTGGAGTTAGGAACGATGTTCTGAGCAGCAGCTCTTGCGCGGCGGAGATCACCCTTTCTGTGAGGACCGTCGAGAACCATCTGGTCGCCGGTGTAAGCGTGAACGGTGGTCATGATTCCGCTCTGGATAGGAGCGTAGTCGTTAAGAGCCTTAGCCATAGGAGCGAGGCAGTTGGTGGTGCAGGAAGCAGCGGAGATGATCTTGTCATCAGCGGTAAGGGTGTTCTCGTTTACGCTGTAAACTATGGTCTTGAGGTCGTTGCCCGCGGGAGCGGAGATAACAACCTTCTTTGCGCCTGCCTTGATGTGAGCCTCGGACTTCTCCTTGGAGCAGTAGAAGCCGGTGCACTCAAGAACAACGTCAACCTTGTTCTTCTTCCAGGGGCAGTTAACAGCGTCCTTCTCAGCGTAGATCTTGATGGTCTTGCCGTCTACGGTGATGGTGCCTGCCTCGTCGTCAGCGGAGATATCGTGGTCGTATCTGCCCTGAGCGGTGTCGTACTTGAGAAGATGAGCAAGCATAGAGGGCTTGGTGAGGTCGTTGATAGCGACTACGGAGTAACCCTTAGCTCCGAACATCTGACGGAATGCGAGACGACCTATACGGCCGAATCCGTTGATTGCAACTTTTACGTTTGCCATTTTGTGTATCCTCCAAAAAATTTATTTTAATATACCATCGTCTATTTTACACAATATTTCCTTATTTTACAAGTGTTTTTGGGAAAAATTTTATTTTTTGTTACATTTGTTATAAAATACTTGATTTGCCGCTTGGAAAATGTTATAATTAGCATATCAGTAAAGAAAAGGTAAAATATTATATGGAAGAAAAAGGTTTTGGCGCGGTCTGTAAGGGAATAAAATACGGGCTTATCCGAATTACAAACGACCTTAAGCTTATTGACTATAATCAGACGGCGAAGTCCCTTGTTATGCTGCCGAGAAGAAACGCCAGAATAAATAAGGCGCTATACAAGGGCGGCGAGGCATTGGAGTCTCTTGGAGCAGCCCTTGGAAGCTCTGTCAACCTCGTGTTTTTGTCGGGCGCGAGATATCTTAATTCCATAGCCATACGGGAAAGAGACGGAAATATTCTGTGCGTTCTTCATCCGCTTTTTGCCGTTGTAAATCAAAGCAGATTTGTTCACGAGCTCGGTAAGCTAACGTCCTTTTACGCCAAAAATATGCTTCTCATGATTGAGGAGGCGGAGGGCAGAAGGCTGAATCTTGGCTTCAGAATGGCGGTGCCTTCGGTAGCTATGTATTACAGGGATATGTCAAACGATCACTACGCCACTGTCGTGATGGGTGTAGAGGCGTTGCTTGAAAAGCTGAAGAATACAGACCTGAATAAAGAGCTTACTATCGTGGTGGACAGGATAAGCACCGGCTGGGCAGCTTTAATAAATATGCTCGTGGTACAGTTTGTGGTGTCCGAGCTGCTTTCGGTGTTTGAGTTTTACGGCGCGGGCGAAAAAGCAGTCATGCACATCGGGTATTCGGACAAACATCTGTTCGTTTACCTACGCGATAAGCTGGCGAGCCCGCTAACGGATAGCGAGAAATATTTTCTGCGTATGCTCTCCGAGATGATGAGAATGGTGAACGTCGGCTGTGAGGCAAGAATAGATAATACCGGCAGATTCGTTATAAAAACGTACATTCCTACGACCTTTGAGACCAAGCATTTGCGCGCAGGCTGGACCAAAACCTCGGCTGAGGCATGGTCATATCTTGATTATTCTCTTGAAAATTACATACTTGCACAGTAAAACAAAAACGCCCCTTTCGGAGCGTTTTAAGTAACGTTATCAGACCTTGTTTACAAAGTCGCAGATTATGGAGGCCGCCTTTTCGACGCCGCAGAAGCTGCTGTCAATACAGAGGTTGTAGTGCTGGGCGTCTCCCCATTTGGTGTCGGCGTGATAATTATAGTAATTCTGACGGCGCTTATCCGCGCTCTTGATCTTTTCTATCGCCTTTTCCTTTGTGATACCTTCTCTTTCGGCGACTCTCTCGGCTCTGGATTCAATAGAACCGTAGATAAAGAGCTTGACAAGATCGGGACGGTCAGCGAGAATATAGTCGGCGCAGCGTCCGATTATTATACAAGGACCCTTGTCGGCAAGCTCGCGAATGACCTTTGACTGAGTGGCGTATATTTTATCCTCCAGCGACCAGACACCCGTTGCGCTCTGGTGATATTGGAAGCCGCGGACAAGTGAGTAAAGGAAGCTGTTATTGGCGTATTTGTCGTAATCTCTGAAATGCTCCTCGCTGAAGCCGCTTTTTTCCGCCGCGAGCTGAATAAGAGCGTTGTCGTAGAAGGGGATACCGAGTTGCTTTGAAACAAGCTCGCCTATCTCTTTGCCTCCGCTTCCGTGCTGACGGCCTATGGTGATGACGTGGTTCATAAAGAAACTCCTTTCCGAATTTTCTGGGAGACTGTTTGCTACAATTATTGTAACATATTAAAGGTGAAAATGCAAGAGTTTTTTGTTAACGTTGATTATTTAAAGTAAAAATGGAGTAAAAGGTGAAGGATTTTAAGGATTTTTCGTCGCTTCTCAGCTCGGTTCGGCGTTGCGCTCAGAACTATGAAATGATTGAGGCGGGGGACGTTATAGCGGTTGGCGTTTCGGGCGGCAAGGATTCACTTGCGCTTTTGTGCGCGCTTGCTCTAATGAGACGGTTTTATCCCGTAAAATATGAGGTCGTGGCTATAACTGTCGATCTCGGCTTTGAGGGAATGGACTATCAGCCGATAAAGGCGCTTTGCGATGAGCTTGACGTAAGCTATCACAAGGTGGATACGGAGATAGCTAAAATAGTTTTCGAAAAGAAAAACGAGGGCTGCTCGCTCTGCTCCCGACTGAGACGGGGCGCACTGCACAGCGAAGCTGAGAGGCTGGGCTGTACCAAGGTCGCTCTTGGACATACAAAGGACGACGTTGCCGAAACGCTGCTTATGAATATATTGTATGCGGGGAAAATAGAGGTGTTCTGGCCAAAAAACACTCCCGACGGAAGAAATATGACACTTATCCGTCCTCTTATATACACGTCAGAAAAAACCGTTAAGGCGTTTTGCGCAAAAAACGGACTTCCGATAGTTAAAAATAACTGTCCGATGGATAAGCATACCAAGCGGCAGACGGTTGAAAATATGATAAACGAGGCGGAAAAGGAAACCAGAGGCGTAACGCACAGAATATTCCGAGCCATTGAAAAGGCGGGCATAGACGGCTTTTCCGATTTCGGTGAATGAGCGTTTTAGCGCTTACGGGTGAGATGGAAATTAAATTCAGGGTGAAAAATTATGAGCTTTGACGCATTTATGACACGGGCGGTGGCAGCCGAGCTGAACGTAAAGCTTTCGGGTGCGAGAGTTGAGAAGGTGCTGCAGCCGTCTAAGGACGAGATTTTTCTTGCGCTCCATAAGGAAAGCGAGCATTTCAGGCTTCAGATAAACGCGGGCGCGCAGTCGCCGAGGATAGGTATAACACGGGAGTCTCCCGAAAACCCGAAGGCGCCGCCTATGTTCTGTATGCTGCTTCGCAAGCACCTTACGGGCGCAAAAATATCAAAGGTTCTTCAAAGAGATTTTGAAAGAGTTATTGAAATAGAGCTTGAAACGTATGACGAGATGGGCTTTTATACCAAGCGCCGTCTTATAACCGAAATAATGGGGCGTTATTCAAACGCCGTTTTGTGCGACGGCAATTATAAAATTTTGAACGCGCTTCGTCCTGTGGACTTTACCACGAGCAGAAAACGCCAGCTGCTTCCGCAGATGACGTATGAAATGCCGCCATCGCAGGATAAGATAAACCCATTCGACGAGACCTGCGAGGCGCTTTTTGCCGCTACCGCGGATTGCGGCGAGATAACGGATAAGACGGTTATGAGCAGATATATAGGCTTTTCACCGCTTACCGCAAAGGAGCTTGTCGCAAGGGCGTCAGTTAACGGCAGAGCTACGGCTTTGACCGTCTGGAAAGCTCTTTCGGAGCTTCTTGAACGCACCCATAACACCGATTTTAAACCCACTCTGCTCTTTTCTGAGGACGGCATGCCCAAGGATTTTTCCTGCTTTGAAATAACCCAAAGCATAGGGAATATGAAGACCGTCGCATTTGAAAGCTTCGGGGAGCTTACCGACGCCTTTTTTGCCGAAAATGAGAGGCGCGAAAGAGAGCGCAGCCGCGCTCACGCCACGGAAAAGCTGCTGAAAAATATCGAAAGCAGGCTCGTTAAAAAGCTGGAGCTTCAGTCAAAGGAGCTTAAGGATACCGAGAAAAAGGCGGAATATAAGCAAAAGGCGGACCTTATAACCGCGAATATCTATCGTTTTAGCGGAAAAACGGATAAGGTAACGGTTGTGGACTACGTTGACGACGGAAACGGCGGATATGAGGAAAGAGAGGTCGAGCTTACCCTTGAAAGAGGAATGAGCGCGCCCGCCGCCGCGCAAAAGCTATACAAAAAGTACGTAAAGGCAAAAAACGCCGAGGTTGAGATAAGCGCGCAAATAGAAAAGGGCGAGGCGGAGCTGAAATATATCCGCAGCGTTCTTGACGCCTTGAGTCGCTCGGTAGGTCAGGCGGAGCTTGACGAGATACGCGAGGAGCTGACCGAGACGGGTTATATCCGATTAAAGAGTGGCGAAAGTAAAGGCGCGAAATTCGGTAAAAAGCAACAGTCAAGACAGTTGAAAAATCCGATAAAAAGCGTTACTTCGGGCGGCTTTACCGTGCTAACGGGTAAAAACAATCTTCAAAACGACTACCTCACCTTTAAGCTCGCCTCGAAAAACGACTATTGGTTCCACGTAAAAAGCGTTCCCGGTTCTCATACGTTGCTTATTTGCGACGGAGCCGAGCCGACTGACAGAGATTTGACCGAGGCGGCTGAGATAGCGGCAAGGAACAGTAAGGCGGCGGAGCAGGGCAAGGCAGATGTCGATTACACCCGTGTGAAAAACGTCAAAAAGCCGTCTGGCGCCCGTCCCGGATTTGTTATCTACGATAATTACAAGACAGCGACGGTGCTTTTAAACGCACCCGTAAGCGTTAAAACGGAGAAATAAAATGGAAGCAGTAACGAAAAAAGCCTACGGAAAGGTCAATCTCTTTTTGTCGGTGGGCGGAAAGCGCTCCGACGGCAGACACGACGTGGAAACGGTGCTTTGCAGAGTCGGTGTTTACGATACGGTTACAGTCAGGCGCGGCAGTGCGGGGGAAATTAAGCTGACCTGCGACGACTCGGCGTTACCTGTAAACGAGGAAAACATCGCTTATCTTGCCGCTATGAGATATTTTGAACACGTGGGCGCTTGTCATGGCGTGGATATAGACATAAAAAAAAGGATTCCAGTAAAAGCGGGAATGGGCGGCGGAAGCTCGGACGCGGCGGCGGTACTGCTCGCCCTTGACGAGCTTTACGGAGAGCTTTCGTTTGATACGTTGCTTGAAATAGCCGCGTCGCTTGGTGCTGACGTGCCGTTTTTTCTCTATGAAAAGGATATCATGCTCGGGAAGGGAACGGGCGCGGAGCTTTTTGAATGCGGTGAGCTTGGCTTTGAGGGATACGGAGTGTTTGTTTCACACGGCGAGAAGCTATCTACGGGCAAGGCGTACGAAAGACTTGATAACATAAGGGGGAACGCAAATCAGCTTAAAAAGGCCGATAATCTGCTCTTAGCAATAGCTGAAAAAGACCTATTCGGCGTTGCGGGTGCTATTGAAAACGACTTTGAGCTGTGTTATGAGAGCTTTGAGGAGATAGCGGACGCTCTTTACGGGCTTGGCTGCTCGAAGGCGTTTTTATGCGGAAGCGGACCGACGGTTTGCGGACTGTTCGATAGCCTCGAGGGCGCGGAGCGTGCGTGCGTAATGCTTCGGTATAAGACGTTTGTCGCAAAGCTTGGTATTTAACAAATGACAAATAAAGCGACCGACTCACTGCAAATGTGAATCGGCCGCTTTTTTCGTTATATAAGCTCCGCGATAAAATCAATCAGCTCGTTTTCCGTCGGCTTACATTCTGTTAGCCTGTCGATAATATTTTTTGCCCTTTCTTTTGTTCTCGAAATGTCGTAAACGAAGTCGCTTTTGTAGAAATCTCCGTTAGGGTAAAGGGCGAGGGCTGAATATACTGTCGAAAATTCCGTACATATTTCGGTTTTTGCGGAGGGCGTCTCGACTAACTGATATACTGCGCCTGAGGTTTTGCCATTCATTTTTAAATCCTTCCTTCTTTTAATTTTGACTGACAGTATCGGATTTTATCATTTTTCTGATTATATTGCAAACGCAGAAATGTGCGTTTTTTAGTCTTTTGCGCAGAATTAGGTGATTTATTTGAATATTTATAGTATAATGTTGTTGAAAGTGTTTACAATGTTCAGATAATGTGTTAATAAGCTACACTTATTGATACTTGTAATGTATATATGGTGAATAAATTCAAAGTTAATACATTCGTGGCGGTGTTTGAATGGCTTTGTCTGAATAAAAAGTGTATTATTTGATTTCTTTTCACAAAAAATGGCGCTTGTTTTTGTGAAAAATAACGGTAGGGATTTTGCTTGAGTAAAATAAGGTAAAAAATTCCCGATTAAGATTGACAAAGAGGGAAAAGCATAGTATAATTGTAGTGTAATATTTTATATGTTATGCACGGAGGTTTTTTAAAATGAAATATTATGAATTGAACGTAGCGGGGCTTAAAAGACAGCTACCCATATGTCCGCTTAACGACAAGCTCTCGATAGGCGCTTTTGTTATCTTTGGCGACTGTGAGCTTGCGACCGCGGCGGCGACTGAGCTTCTTAAAAAGGCGCCCGAATACGATTACCTTATAACCGCCGAGGCTAAGGGTATTCCTCTTGTTCACGAAATGGCGCGTCAGAACGGCGATAAGAAATATATGCTTGCCAGAAAGGGCGCAAAGCTCTATATGACGGGTGTTTTTGAGGTTGAGGTCAATTCCATAACCACCGCTAAAACCCAGAAGCTGTATCTTGATACTGAGGACGCGGCTCTTATGAAAGGCAAGCGTATACTTATAGTCGACGACGTTATCTCTACGGGAGAGTCGCTCCATGCTCTTGAGGAGCTGGTTAAAAAGGCGGGCGGAAATATAGTCGGAAGAATGGCTATACTCGCTGAGGGAGACGCAACCGAAAGGGACGATATAATCTATCTTGAAAAGCTTCCGCTATTTACCTCGGACGGCATGCCTATCGGTGTGTAAGGGAGTAATCTGAGATGATATACACTATTGAAAACAGTCAGATTAAGGTTGATTTTTCAGATATAGGCGGAGAAATGCAGAGCCTTGTCTTAAAAGAGAGTGGCAAGGAGTATCTGTGGCAGGGCAATCCTGAGTTTTGGACAGGTAGAGCCTATAACCTTTTCCCGATATGCGGTAGGCTTACTGACGGTAAGTACACGTATAAGGGTAAGGAATATGAGATGAATACCCACGGCTTTATCCGTAATACGAAGATGAACGTCGAAAAGAAAAGCGACACTGAAATATCTTTTATTCTCAATGCAAATGACGAGATAAAGCGACAGTACCCCTTTGATTTTACATATACAGTAACCTATATTCTCGATGAAACGAGATTAAAGACGGTATATAACGTGGTAAATAACGGAAGCGAGCCGATGTATTTTGCGCTTGGCGGACACCCCGGATTTAACGTTCCGATAAACGAGGGAGAGTCCTTTACGGATTATTATCTTGAATTTGACTGCGTAAAGCCAATGGAGCTTATGATGATGACTCCGTTATTCTATACGGGAATAAACGAGCCGTATCCGATGACAGAAGGAAAGATAATAGAGCTTGACCACTCGCTTTTCAGTGCGGACGCGAGGTTTTTTACCAATATGTGTAAATTCGTAACCCTGAAGAGCAGAAAAAGCGATTCATTTGTAAGACTTGAATATCCGAAAATGAGAAATCTCGGTATATGGCATAAGCCGCAGACCGAGGCGCCGTATCTTTGCATTGAGCCGTGGAGCTCTGTTCCGGCATTTGACGGAAAGGTTGACGAGCTTGAAACCAAAAATCAGATGGAGAAGCTTATGCCGGGAGAGGAATACGTAAGCGGCTTTGACATCATCATAGGCTAAGGAGAAAAAGTATGGGATTTTTTGTTCCCGATTATTATTTTGATACGGTTTACGAGGTAACGCCGGAGCTTCTTAAATCTCACGGTGTAAAGGGTATTATACTTGATATAGATAACACTCTCGTGCCCTATGAGATACCTGAGCCGACCGAGGAGAACGTCGCTTGGCTTAAAGGAATGTGGGAAGTGGGTATAAAAACGGCGTTTGTTTCAAATAACCATAAGGAAAGGGTAGAGCTTTACAACAGGGAGCTTGGCTGTCCGGCGTTTTACGACAGCGGAAAGCCGCTTAAAAAAGCGTGCAAGCGCGCTCTCGAAGCGATGGAGCTTGCCGCTTCCGAGACGGCGATAATCGGAGACCAGGTGTTTACCGACGTTGTGGCGGGTAGAAATTCCCGTCTTGGCTGCGCTATACTTGTAAAGCCGATAAAGGATAAGACCAATTTGTTTTTCAGGTTCAAGAGATTGCTTGAAAAGCCGGTTATCGCTACATACAAAAGAAGAACAAAAAAGAAGGAAGAATAACTTATGTCAGCAAAATTCGGACCTGCGGGTAACAGCGAGGCGTTTTACGGCGCAGGGTATAAAAGCACATGGCAGGCGCCGGCGTGGCTTTCGGAGATGGGGCTTGACCTGTACGAGTATCAGTGCGGACAGGGAGTAAGAGGCTCGGACGAGGCTTTTGCCAAGGTGGGCGACGAGGCGAGAAAGTGCGGAATACAGCTTTCGCTCCACGCCCCGTATTTTATCTCTCTTTCGGGAATCGAGGAGGAAAAGCGATTAAAGAGCCTCGACTATATCAGACAGTCGGTTCACGCGGCTGAGGTTATGGGCGCGGGAATTATTGTCATTCATACGGGCTCGGCGTCGAAGATATCAAGAGCCGAAGCAGTAGCGCTTGCTAAGGACACTGTGTATCGCGCGCTTGAAGCTATTCCCGATACCGCCGTTGCCTTTGGACTTGAAACAATGGGTAAGCTTAATCAGCTTGGAACACTTGAAGAGGTCGTGGATATCTGTAAAATAGACAGACGGCTTCGACCCGTTGTGGATTTCGGTCATCTCAACGCCCGTAATATCGGCTCGCTTTTTGAGACGGAGGACGATTACAGACGTGTTTTCGATTATATAACTAATGAGCTTGGCGGAGAGTACGCCGATACGCTTCACTGTCATTTTTCCAAAATCGAGTTTACGGGCGCGGGCGAAAAGAAGCACCTGACGTTTGAGGATACCGTTTTCGGTCCTCGCTTTGAGCCGCTTGCGGCGGCGCTGGCAAAGGACGGATACAGTCCAAGCATAATATGCGAGTCTGACGGAACGCAGGCGCTTGACGCGCTCGCGATGAAAAATATGTATTTAGGAGAGCTAAACAGATGAAAATCCTTATAATGAACGGAATAAATCTCTGTATGGTAGGTGTCAGAGAGCCTGCCAAATACGGAAATAAAACGCTTGACGGTATACTTTCGGACGTAAAGGAGTGGGCAAAGGGCGTTAACGGACTTTGCGTTGATACCTTTACCACTAATTTCGAGGGCGAGTTTGTCGAAAAGCTCTATGCCGCGAGAGACACGTACGACGGAATAGTTATGAACTGCGGAGCCTGGTCGCATTATTCGATAGGCGTAAGAGACGCGGTTGCGGGGTGCGGTCTTCCGTGTGTTGACGTGCATATGACTAACGTGTACGCGCGTGAGGAGTTCAGACATAATCAGGTTATAGCGCCCGTGTGTGTCGGGCAGGTGTCGGGCTTTGGCGAGGACGTATACAAACTTGGCGTCGAGGCTCTCATCACGTATCTTAGCAAAAAGGGAAATACTTAAATGAGACTTGACAGGCTAAGAAATATTTTACCGGGCGGCATTGATGCCGCCCTTATCACCGACGGGCTAAACGTCAGATATCTTAGCGGAGTCAGCTATACTGACGGATTTTTGCTCATTACAAGGGAAAAGGCCTTTTTGTTTGCTGACAGCAGATATATCGAGGTGGCGAAAAGGGACGCCGACTGCGGCTTTGAGGTCGTGCTTCTTGATAAGCGCAAAACGGAGCTTATATCGCGTTACGCTCCCGATATAAGCGTTATCGGCTTTGAGGATGACGCGCTTACGTGCGCTGAGCTCGCAATGTATAAAAACGGTCTACCGAGTGTTGAATTTAGTCCTATGGGCGCGCTCGTTGAAAGCTTGCGGAACGAAAAGAGTGAGGCGGAAAAGGAATGTATTGTTAAGGCGCAGCGCATAGCTGAGGCAGCCTTTGAGCATATACTCGGTTATATTTCTACCGACGTTACGGAAACGGACGTTGCGCTGGAGCTTGAATATTATATGCGTAAAAACGGCGCGGACGGTATAGCGTTTGATACGATAGCGGCGTCGGGCGCCGCCTCGTCCATGCCTCACGCCGTTCCTCGCGGCGTAAGGCTTGAAAAGGGCTTTCTGACAATGGATTTCGGCGCTAAATTTAACGGTTATTGCTCCGATATGACCAGAACCGTCTGTATCGGCAAGCCGACTGCCGAGATGAAAAGGGTATACGAAACGGTGCTTTGCGCGCAGAATGCGGCGCTTAAATATATCTCCGCGGGCAAAAAGTGCGCCGACGCCGATAAGGTGGCAAGAGATATAATCGCTTCGGCGGGCTACGGCGAATGCTTTGGACACAGCCTCGGGCACGGAGTTGGGCTCTATATACACGAGGGCATAAGCCTTTCTCCTCGCTCGGTGGGTACACTGAAAAAGAGGAACGTCGTAACCGTTGAGCCGGGCATATATCTGGAAGGTCGTTTTGGCGTGAGAATAGAGGATATGGTCTATGTTACCGAAAACGGAAACGAAAATCTCACCAAGGCAAAAAAAGAACTGATTATTATTTAGTATCGTTGCAGGTGGCGGCGAAATGTAAATAGTTTGTAAATATATCTCGGCGCTATTGCAATTTTCTTTTAAATATGGTATTATATTCAAGTATCAAATCCACACACTTTGCGGCTTTTGGTGTAGCGGCTATGCTATGAAATAAACGCGGAGTGGAGGAAAAAACCAAAGGAGGACATTAAAATGTCAATTATTTCAATCAAACAGCTTCTCGAAGCAGGTGTTCACTTCGGACACCACACCAGAAGATGGAACCCCAAGATGGCTGAGTACATCTTCCAGGAGCGCAACGGCATCTACATCATCGACCTCGCAAAGACTGTTAAGAAGTTCGAAGAGGCGTATATGTTTATGCGTGATCTTTCCGTTGAGAACGGAACCGTTCTTTTCGTAGGTACCAAGAAGCAGGCTGCCGACGCTATCAAGGAAGAGGCTACTCGCTGCGGAATGTACTACGTAAACAGCCGTTGGCCCGGCGGTATGCTCACCAACTTCAAGACCATCAAGAGAAGCATCGCCCGTCTCCACCAGATCGAGAAGATGCAGGAGGAGGGCATATTCGACGCTCTTACCAAGAAAGAGGTCGCTAAGCTCGTTAAGGAAAAGGCAGACCTTGAGAGAGATTACGGCGGAATCAAGAACATGGAGACTCTCCCCTCAGCTCTCTTTATCGTTGACCCTCGCAAAGAGCATAATGCTGTTCTTGAAGCAAAGAGACTCGGTATCCCCGTAGTCGCTATCGTTGACACCAACTGTGATCCCGACGACGCTGATTATGTTATCCCCGGTAACGATGACGCTATCCGTGCTATCAAGCTTATCGCTTCCGTTCTCGCTGACGCAGTTATCGAGGGCAAGCAGGGCGAGCAGGGCGAGCAGGTAGAGGAAGCTGCCGCTGAGGCAGAGGACGAGGCAGACGCAGAGTAATTTGCGCTTGTCCCACTTGTTCAGTTCAAAAATAAAATCATAGGAGAATATAAAAATGGCAGTTATTACGGCAAAAATGGTTGCAGATCTCCGCGCCCAGACCGGCTGCGGTATGATGGATTGTAAGAAGGCTCTCGTTGAGGCTGACGGCAGCTTCGAGGAGGCGGTAAAGGTACTTCGTGAGAAGGGACTTGCCAAGGCTGACTCCAAGCAGAGCAGAATCGCGGCTGAGGGTATCGTTGATATCATGCTTACCGACGACAAGAAGACCGCTGTTATGATAGAGGTAAACACCGAGACAGACTTCGTTGCTAAGAACGAGAAGTTCAAGGAGTTCGTAAAGGGACTTCTCCGTACCGTTCTCAGCTGCAAGCCCGCTGACGTTGAGGCTCTTAACGCCTGTAAGTATGACGGCACCGAGGATACCGTTGAGGTAGTTCTCAAGGAGCAGATATTCAAGATAGGTGAGAAGATAAGCATTCGTCGCTTTGCGGTAGTTGAGGGTATTCTTTCCAGCTATATCCACGGAAACGGCAACATGGGTGTCGTTATCAACTTCGAGGCTGATGATGCTGCGGTTAACAACGCTGGCTTTGCGGAGTACGCAAAGAACATCGCTCTCCAGCTCGCCGCTAACCCCTGCGAGTACGTTGACAGAGACGCAGTTCCCGCTGAGGTAATCAACAAGGAGCTTGAGATCATCATGACTCAAATCAAGAACGATCCCAAGAACGCAAGCAAGCCTGACCAGATCATCGAGAAGATGGCTCAGGGTAAGATAGGTAAGTACTACGAGGAGCATTGCCTTGTAGATCAGGAGTACGTAAAGGACGACAAGATGAAGGTTTCCG
This sequence comes from Clostridia bacterium, assembly GCA_017502875.1. Classification (GTDB taxonomy): domain Bacteria; phylum Bacillota; class Clostridia; order Oscillospirales; family CAG-272; genus SIG673. The sequence continues at coordinate 89,668 of JAFVUF010000016.1, forward strand.
CGTACACCGCCGCTTGCGCTAAGGAGTTTGGCGGAAGCATCAAGATTAAGGGCTTCGTAGCCTTCACCAAGGGCGAGGGTATCGAGAAGAGAGAAGAAAACTTCGCAGAAGAGATCGCAAAGATGGTTCAGTAATTAAATGAAAACCGTAAAAAAGGTTGGCTTTTTAAGCCAACCTTTTTTAATGTAAATCAAGAGAATATCCCTTGCCGGCATGGGTTCGGATAATGCTTTCCGCAGCGCCCGCAGCCGCTAATTTGCGCCGAATGGCGTTGACAAACACCCTTATCGAAAGCATCTCGTTTCCGATAGGGCTTTCCCACATAGCTTGCAGAATTTCAATGTACGTAACCAGCTCGCCGCGCCTCCTCGCAAGCAGACAAAGCAGCTTGTATTCGTAAAGCGTAAGGTGAATAAGCTCGCCTCTGTAACGCACGTGAGCGCTCTCGTAGTCTATCGAAAGAGCGCCGTCTTTAAATGAATTCTTGTCTTTTTTACGGTTTACGGGTTCGATTAAACGCATTATTCTCGCCACAAGCTCCTGCGATGAAGCAGGTCGGCAGATAAAATCCTCCGCCTCTTGATAACCTTCGAGAATTGTGTTTTGGTCAAATATCCGTATACACGGTGATTTTGTTTTTATCGGAAGCTCGCTAACTGTTACGTCGGAGTCATTTATGTCATTTTCCGTTACCGAAGAGATGTCGTAACGCACCCGTAAATTAAAATTCGGGTAATTTTGCAGCTCTGAGATAATGCTGTCCGTTGGTTTTTTGACAATATATAAAACGTTAATCATTTTGATATTCCCTTCAAGTGATACCAAAGTATATCATATTAATATTTCTTAATAAAGCACAAAGTGTAAACCCGGTGTAAAAGCTAAAATATTTTGTATAAATATAGAAATGTTCACTGCGCGTTCATTTTTGTATGTTATACTTTAATTCGAAATTATATTTATAATATATGGAGATTGCTATGAAGTACGATTTTTCAGCTATTGAAGCAAAATGGCAGAAAAAATGGGAGGAAGCTAAGGTCTTTGAGGCTACCGACGATTTCAGTAAACCAAAATTTTACGGACTTATCGAGTTCCCATACCCCTCGGGCGCGGGAATGCACGTAGGACACATAAAGGCGTATAGCGGACTTGAGGTTATAAGCCGAAAGAGAAGAATGCAGGGCTATAACGTTCTTTTCCCGATAGGCTTCGACGCCTTCGGTCTGCCCACCGAAAACTACGCGATAAAGACGGGAGTTCATCCACGTAAGGTAACGGACGACAATATCGAGCATTTTACCGCCCAGCTTAAAAGGGTAGGCTTTTCATTCGATTGGTCAAAGGTTATCGATACCACCGATGAAAATTATTACAAGTGGACTCAGTGGATATTCCTTAAAATGTTCGAAAACGGTTTGGTTTTCCGTGATACCGCGCTCGTCAACTACTGTCCGAGCTGCAAGGTTGTACTTTCAAATGAGGATAGCCAGGGCGGCAAATGCGACATCTGTAAGAGCGATATCGTGCAGAAGTCCAAGGACGTGTGGTATCTTCGCATAACCAAGTACGCCGATAAGCTTCTTTCGGGGCTTGAAACGGTTGATTACCTGCCAAACATCAAGATGCAGCAGGTCAACTGGATAGGAAAGTCCACGGGAGCATTCGTTAATTTCGAGCTTAAAGGAATAGACGAAAAGCTTCGCATCTATACCACCCGTCCGGATACTCTTTTCGGAGTAACCTTTATGGTTATGGCGCCTGAGCATCCTATTCTTGAAAAGCATCAGGATAAGATTTCGAACTACGCCGACCTTGCGGCGTATAAGGACGAGTGCGCTAAGAAGACGGAGTTTGAGCGTACTCAGCTTATAAAGGACAAGACAGGTGTCAGAGTCGAGGGGATTTCCGCCGTTAACCCGATTACGGGTAAGGAGATTCCGATATATATTTCCGATTACGTAATGATGGGCTACGGAACGGGCGCTATAATGGCGGTTCCGGCGCACGACGAGCGTGATTACGATTTCGCCAAGAAGTTCGGTATAGATATAGTCGAGGTTATAAAGGGCGGAGACATCTCTAAGGAAGCCTATACGGGTAACGGCGAGATGGTAAACTCAGACTTCTTAAACGGTCTTACCGATATAAAGAGCTCTATTGCCAAAATGGTAGAGAAGCTTGAAGAAAAGGGCGTAGGCGAGGCAGGCGTTCAGTATAAGATGAAGGACTGGGCGTTTAACCGCCAGAGATATTGGGGAGAGCCTATTCCGATAGTTCACTGTGAGCATTGCGGAATGGTTTCCGTTCCTTATGAGGAGCTTCCGCTCAGACTTCCGGAGGTCAAGAATTTCGAGCCGGGCGAGGGCGGTGAGAGTCCGCTTGCTAAGATTGACAGCTACGTAAACTGCAAGTGTCCTAAGTGCCAAAGAGATGCAAAGCGCGAGACCGACACCATGCCTCAGTGGGCAGGCTCGTCATGGTATTTCCTGCGTTACATCGACCCCAAAAACAGCGAAAAGCTTGCCGATCCCGAAAAGCTTAAATATTGGATGCCTGTTGACTGGTATAACGGCGGTATGGAGCACGTTACCCGTCATATGATATATTCGAGATTCTGGCATAAGTTCCTTTACGACATGGGACTTGTTCCAACCGAGGAGCCTTACGCAAAGCGTACCGCCCAGGGACTCATTCTCGGTCCTGACGGTGATAAGATGAGTAAGTCCAAGGGCAACGTGGTTGACCCTAACGATACGGTGGACCGCTACGGCGCGGACGTGCTTCGAGTATATATTCTCTTTATGGGAGACTACGCATCCGCGGCTCCGTGGTCGGAGAGCAGCGTTAAGGGCTGCAAGAGATTTCTTGAAAGAGTAGCCGACCTTCCGGGTATGGTTAAGGGAAGCGGCAGCACCGACGGACTTGAATCGCTTTTCCATAAGACCGTAAAGAAGGTAACTACCGATATTGAGGAGCTTAAATTCAATACGGCGATAGCCTCTCTTATGACGCTTCTTAACGAGATAGAGGCAAAGGGCAGCTTAACCAAGGACGAGCTTTTGGTATTTATCCGTCTGCTTTCACCCTTTGCGCCCCATATTTGCGAGGAAATATGGGAGAGCGAGGGCGGAGAGGGCATGATAGCTCTTGCCGAGTGGCCTACCTATGATGAAGCAAAAACCGTAGACGCTACTGTTGAGATAGCGGTGCAGTTTAACGGTAAGGTAAGAGGTACGGTTGTTATCGCAAAGGACGCGACAAAGGAAGCAGTATTTGAGCAGGTTCATTCCGATGAAAGGTTCGCTCCGTTCCTTGACGGAAAGACTGTCATAAAGGAAATATACGTTCCCGGAAAGATAGTAAATATTGTTGTAAAGTAATTGTCTGACAAGGGCGGGCAAAAGGCTTGACACAAAACTAAAAATCACCGCTGATTGCAGCTTTTTGAGTGAATATCAGCGGTGTTATCTTGTCAATATTCATAACTTGACTTGCTTTAATTTGTGCAACCGTATGAATTTTTGAAAAAAAGGAAAATTCTATTTATTATTTTACTAAAATATGATACAATTTATATAATGATAAAAATATTTTGGAGGATTACATAAAATGGCAATCAAATTAAGAGTTCTTCACTATCCTGATAACAAGAAGCTTTCTGCTCTTTGTAAAGACATAACCTCATCTTACGACAATTCAAAGTACGATAAGATTCCCCCCGCGTATCCCTGCGAAAACGAGAAGCTTCTCGTTTGCTTCATCAAAAGCGGCAAGGAGATGACCGCTGAGCTTAAAAACTTCGTAGGAGATTTAAGCAAGGCAAGAGCGCAGAACGTATTCTTTATTTTCGGCTGCGACGCAAAGGTCGGTAAGGCTATCGAGGACCTCGCGGTAAACGCGGGCACAAAGCTTGCGGGCGAGAGCAAGTACGTTAAGTTCCCCGCGCTCCCCTTCCTTGACTTCAGCGCAGACGTAAAGAAAGACATCAAGGACGCGATAGCTGCGGTATATCAGTCTGTTCAGGGCTAAACACATATAATAGTGAATTGTCAATAGAATTGCAAAATCTTTCTTAAAAGGGTTGTACTTAATAGTATAATTCACCATAATAAAATCAGAGGCTGACTCTTTTGAGTCAGCCTCTTGTGTTGTTACTTATCTCGAATTAATTTACGTACGACGGGTAGCCTGTTTACCAGCTTTTCAGCCTTCGGAACAAGTTCAACGTCCGAGCGTGTTATAGCTCCGAAAACAAGGAGAGAAATCAGGTAAATTATTGCCGCCAGACCGATAGCGATAAGGGTGAATAGCTTCATTTCTCCAAATAGCGCGCTCAGCGCCGTATACGAGCCTGCAGCGGTAATACCGCAGAGGATAGCGGCAAGCAGAGGTCTGATAAAGACTGAAAGCGCCGATATACGAACGTCGGTTTTGACCGCAAGAAAATAGAAATTGATAACCGTTATCGTAAGATAGAAAAGCATTGTGCTGATAGGTGAGGCGTAGATTCCAAGATAAGCGCCGCCGATTTTAACTGCGGGGAGAAGATAAGCCGTAACGCCCTTGACGAGCGCTCCGAAAATCATTGATATGACCGAATATTTCTGTAATCGGTGAGCTTGAAGCAGACCGTTTGTAACCGCCATAACGCCTATAAGAAATACCGACGGCGCAAGCGCGGTGAGAAGCGGAGCTGCCATTTCGGCGTTTGCCTCGCTTGTGAAGATGAGTTTTAATATCGGCAAACTCATAACTCCAAGCCCTACGGCGCACGGAAGCGCTATGATTCCCGAGAGCTTCAGGCTCTTGTCGGTAAGAAGCCGAGCCTTTTTTCTGTCGCCTGAGGCGTTAGCCGCCGAAAGCGTAGGAATAAGAGTGTTTACTATCGGATAAATAAGGACAGGCGGAAGATTAAACAGCGTAACGCAATAGGCTGTGTAGTTGCCGTACAGAGCCACCGACGCCTCCTCGCTGACGCCTATATTCTGAAGCCGTCCTATAACTATCAGGGTATCGAACATTGACGACATACTGAGAAGCGACGAGGACAGCATTACGGGTATAGCTATTTTAAAAAAGGTTGATAAAAGCCGTTTGCTGCTTTGAGGCTCGTATTCGGCAACGTCGGCAGCCTTTTCCGAGGAAAAGCATCTCGAAAGAAACGCGGAAACGCTTAAAAATACCGCGCCCGCGCCGACGCCCACGGTAACTCCCAGAATAGCGTAAGCCGCGACAGTATACGGCTCGTAGCCCTTTGTCAGCGCGTAGTAGCCGAGCGCGATACCGATTATAAGCTTGAGAGAGGACTCGATAATTTCCGAGACGGCGGTAGGAACCATATTCCGTCTGCCCTGAAAATACCCTCTGACCGTGCTTGATACGCAGACGAAAAACAGCGCGGGCGATATGGCGAGAATACACAGATAAGCCTTGTCCGCTGATATAAATGAAGCAAGACCGCGGCAGAAGATAAGCATAGCGGCGCTTCCTATAAGCCCGGCTATCGCAAAAACCGTAAGAGTAAGCCTTAACAGCTTTTTTGACTCGCTGTGTCTGCCCCTCGCGTTACATTCCGAGACCATCATGGAGAGCGCGACGGGGACGCCGGCGGTAGATAGCATATAAAGCCAGGTGTATATCTGGTAAGCGGTGTTGAAATAGCCCATTCCCTCGTTTCCGAGCATATTGGTAAGAGGAATCTTGAAAATAAGACCTATGACCTTAGTGATAAGGTTTGCTAAGGTCAGCACTAAAACTCCGCTTAAAAAGGTACGGCTTCCTTTTTTCATTTTCGCGCCTCCTTTCATTTAAATTCAAACGGCATACGCTTTTTTAGATAGTGTATGCCGCTTTTTAGGTAAATATTATCGTTTATTTGTTAATTTTGGTAGCCGCTAAGTACGCCTTTGAGGATAGCTAATCCCTTGTCTATTTCCTCATAGGTAATGGTGAGGGGCGGAAGCATACGCAGAACGTTTTTGCCCGCGGTCAGCATCATAAGACCGTTTTCAAGGCACTTCTTTACCGCTTCCTTATGGGATATGCTTACCTCTATGCCAAGCATAAGTCCAAGACCTCTTACCTCTTTTACGCAGGGAAGCTCCCATGACCTTACGGCGTTCTTAATATACTCTCCCTTTTCGTTTACCGAATCGAGAAAAGCATTGTCGTTTACCGTATCAAAAACGACGTTAGCGCCGGCGCAGACAGCGGGGTTTCCGCCAAAGGTCGTGCCGTGGTCGCCGGGGTTAAAGACGCTTTCGCATTTTTCCGAAAGCACGCACGCGCCTATCGGCAGTCCGCCGCCAAGTCCTTTGGCAAGCGTGAATACATCGGGGTTAACGTTATAATGCTCGTGCGCAAAAATCTTGCCTGTTCTGGCAATTCCTGTCTGAACCTCGTCAAATATAAGCAATATATCGTTGTCTAAGCAGATTTTGCTTATAGCGGATACGTATTCGCTATCGAGAACGTTAACTCCGCCCTCGCCCTGAATAGCCTCGCATATAATAGCGCAAACGGTGCCGTCAAGCTCCTTTTTTAGCGCCTCGATATCGTTTGCGGGAACGTGCGTAAAGCCCTCTGTAAATGGGAAGAAGAACTTATGGAAAACGTCCTGACCGGTGGCTGAGAGCGTGGTAACCGTTCTGCCGTGGAAGGAATTGACAAGAGTGATTATTTTATGGCGCCCCGCGCCGTACTTGTCGAAGGAATACTTTCTTGCGACCTTGATAGCGACCTCGTTTGCCTCTCCGCCGCTATTCTGGAATACCACCTTTTTCGCGCCGCTTGCCGCTACAAGCTTCTTTGCGAGAGTTGCTGTCGGCTCGGAATAGTAGTAGTTTGAAATATGCTGTATTTTTTGGAGCTGAGCGCATACCGCCTCGCGCCACTTTTCAGGAGCGATACCGAGAGAGTTTACTCCGATACCGGCGGTAAAGTCAACGTATTCCTTGCCCTCGGCGTCGTAAAGCGTGGCGTTTTTACCGTAAGCGGGAGCGAGAGAAAGACGTCCGTAGGTTGAGGCTATATACTCTTTATCAAGAGAAATAATATCGTTTGTGTTCATTTATATACCTTTCCGAGCGCTTTTACATACTGAAAAGCGTGCCCGCGCCCTCGTCGGAGAGCATTTCAAGAAGAATGGAATGGGGGAATCTGCCGTCGATGATACATGCGTTTTCGACTCCCTCCTTCAAGGCGTCAGCGCAGCAGCGTATCTTCGGAATCATGCCGCCCTTGATAATTCCGTCGTTTATAAGAGGCTCAATCTCATCGAGCTTGATATGCGGAATGAGTGTAGACGGGTCCTTAGGGTCCTTCATAACGCCCGCGATATCGGTAAGCAGGATAAGGTTGGTCGCTCCGAGCGCCGCAGCAATCTTTGCCGCCGCGGTATCGGCGTTTATGTTGTAAACGGGATTTCCGTCAATGCCCTTTGCTACGGTGCTGACAACGGGGATGAAGCCGTTGCCGATATTGGCGAGAAGTATTTCGGGATTGCAGCCGATGACCTCTCCCACGTTGCCGTAATCGTAGCCGTCTGCCGTAAGCTTTCTTGCCGCGAGCATGCTTCCGTCGACTCCGCTAAGACCGACGGATTTACCGCCAAGCTCCTGAATGTAGTTTACAAGCTCCTTGTTGACCTTTCCGCATAGCACCATCTGTACTATGTCCATGGTCTCGTCGTCGGTGTAGCGCAGACCGTTTACAAATCTCGATTCCTTGCCTACCTTGTCGAGCATATCGTTGATTTCAGGTCCGCCGCCGTGCACGAGGACGATATTAATTCCTATGCAAGAGAGCAGAACGAGGTCGGAAATGACCGCCGCTTTAAGCTCCTCGTTTATCATTGCGTTTCCGCCGTACTTGATGACTACGGTCTTTCCGCTGTATTTCTGTATGTACGGAAGCGCCCTTGAAAGCGCGTACGCCTTTTCAAGATTTGAGAGCCTGGTAACAGACTCCGGAGTTGCCTCTATATTTTTGTCGTTCATATTGAAATAATCCTTTTTAGGTTAAACGTTGTTGTTACTTTATTAAAATGGCTGATTAAAACTGTTGAGGAGCCATATCTATTCCGGTCTCCTCGGGAAGTCCGTACCAAATGTTCATGTTCTGTATAGCCTGTCCAGCCGCGCCCTTGACCATATTGTCTATGACAGAGCAAACGATGAGCTTATTGTTTCTCATATCGAAGTGGAGCGATATATCGCAGTAGTTAGAGCAGCGCACGTTCTTTATATTTGCGTAGCTGCCGATAGGCTCCATACGAACGAAGCGCTCGTTTTCGTAAGTCTTTTCGTAGCATTTGATGACCTGCTCCTTGGTAACGCCGTCCTTTAAGGTGAGATAGACTGAGGACTCTATTCCTCTGTTTACGGGAAGAAGGTGAGGAACAAAGGTAACCTTGACCGTCTTGCCGGCAAGGTCTGAGAGTGTCTGCTCGATTTCGGGAGTATGACGGTGCTCGCCCGCCTTGTACGCCGCGAAGGCTTCGTTTGTATCGGGATAGTGAGTGCCCTGTGTAAGACCTCTGCCCGCGCCCGTAACGCCTGACTTTGAGTCGATTATTATTCCCTCGGTCTCAACAAGCCCGTTTCTTATAGCGGGAGCGCACGCAAGCGCGATAGAAGTGGGGTAACAGCCGGGATTACCGATTATCTTAGCGCCCTTTACTTTATCTCTGTAAAGCTCAGGCAGGGCGTAGGTAGCGTGCTTATGCAGCTCTGGGTGGCTGTATTCTCTTTTGTACCACTCGGCGTACGCTTCTCCGTCGTACATACGGAAATCAGCGCCGAGGTCAATAAGCAGCTTGTTTTTTTCAAGGCACTTCTGCGCAAGCGGCTCGGAAAGTCCGTGGGGGAGCGACGCAAATACGACGTCGCACTTATCTATTACCGTGTCGGCGTTTTCAAGGGTGATATCGGCTAACTTTTTGAAGTTAGGATACACCTCGGAGAGCTTCTTTCCCTCGTAGGAAACGGAGGAAACCGCAGTTATTTCTGCTATCGGGTGTCCGAGCAGAAGCTTTACAAGCTCAGCTCCGGCGTAACCCGTAGCGCCTATAATTCCTACTTTTATCTTATTCATTTTATTTACGTCCTTTCGTTTACGCGCTTACTTTCTATCGTTTAAAAACTTGATACAGTCGTCAAGCTGCTTTCTTACAGATACGGCAGCGGGACCGCCCGTTACTTTTCTTCCGTTCACGCAGTTCATAAGGTCTACCGCCTCGTAAACTCCGTTTTCGAACACGGGGCAGAAGCTCTTATATTCGTCAAGAGTAAGCGCTTCAAGTGTTTTGTCGGTGTCTATACAGTAAGCGATTATCTGTCCGGTTATCTTATAAGCGTCTCGGAACGGCAGACCGTTCTTTACAAGGTAATCGGCGCAGTCGGTAGCGTTGATAAAGCCCTTTGAGGCTGCTCTGCGGAGGACTGAAACTCTTACAGTCATCGTATCAAACATCTGTGTGAAGATATCTATGCAGAGCTTTACGTTATCAAGCGCGTCGAAGATAGCCTCCTTGTCCTCCTGCATATCCTTGTTGTAAGCAAGCGGAAGTCCCTTCATTACCGTAAGAAGCGTTATAAGCGAGCCGTATACTCTGCCGCACTTGCCGCGTACAAGCTCTGCAATATCCGGGTTCTTTTTCTGCGGCATTATGGACGAGCCGGTAGAGAAGGCGTCGTCAAGCTCGATAAAGCCGAATTCCGACGAGCACCAAAGGATTATCTCCTCGGAGAAGCGGCTCATATGCGTCATGAGTATAGCGAGTATTGAAGCGCTTTCAAGGCAGTAGTCCCTGTCGGAAACGCCGTCAATGGAGTTCTGCATAACTCCGTCAAAGCCGAGCGCCTCGGCGACTGATTCTCTGTCTATTGGGTATGTGGTTGTGGCGAGCGCTCCCGAGCCAAGCGGCAGATAATTCATTCGATTAAGCGCGTCCTCTATTCTCGTTACGTCTCGCATAAGCATCTGGGCGTAAGCCATAACGTAGTGAGCGAAGGTTACGGGCTGAGCTCTTTGAAGGTGGGTGTATCCGGGCATTACCGATTCAAGATGATTTTCAGCCTTCTTCTCGATAGCCCAAATGAGAGTGAGTACGGAGTCCTTTATCTCGGCAAGGTGCTTCCTTACGTACATTCTGGTGTCAAGAGCCACCTGGTCGTTACGGCTTCTCGCGGTATGCAGGCGCTTACCCGCGTCTCCTATTCTCGCGGTAAGCTCCGCCTCGACGAACATATGAATATCCTCAGCCTCGGGGTCGAAGGAAAGCGTTCCGCTTTCTATATCGGAAAGTATCTCGGCGAGCGTCTTAATAATAAGCTCGCTGTCCTCCTTCGGTATTATACCCTGTCTGCCGAGCATAGCGGCGTGCGCCATACTTCCGGTTATATCCTCTTTATACATTCTTTGGTCAAAGGAAATAGAGGAGTTGAAGTCGTTCACCTTTGAGTCAAGAGCCTTTTTGAAGCGTCCTTCCCACATTTTTTTGCTTTGCATTTTTGAAATATCCTTTCAAAGCGCCCGATATACATCAGGGGCGCATATTATCATAAATACATTATAATATATTTTTAAAAAAAATACAAGTGTTATTTTCAACAAATATTACCGATTATATTCAACGTAATTGCATAAAAATACATATAATAATGAATAAACACAAGTGTAATTGAATTAATATTCACGATGAAGGTTGTGCCTTTGGTTAAAATACAGGGAAATTTTGATAAAAAATAAATATACGCGGAAGAAAAACTGTAATTCAGGTTGAAAATCAAACAGATGGTTACTGTCTGAGCTTAATTGAGCGCACCCGTAAACCGTAAAAACGCCGATTTTGGCTCTTTTTTGCCCTAAGCTGTGCGGCTTTTAAAAAAAGTCGGAAAGCTATTGACAAAAGCGCTTTATAATAGTATAATTATTATGATAAATTATCTTAAAAGAACGAGGACTTGAATAATGGCTCAGGACAAGAAAATGGTAAAAGAAATCACGTCTATGGACGAGGATTTCGCCAAATGGTATACGGATATATGTAAGAAGGCGGACCTTATTGATTACAGCTCGGTAAAGGGCTGTATGATAATTCGTCCATACGGATACGCCATATGGGAGAATATGCAGAGCATACTTGATAAGCGCTTCAAGGAAAAGGGACATGAAAACGTATATATGCCGATGTTCATTCCCGAGTCGCTTCTTCAAAAGGAAAAGGATCACGTTGCGGGCTTTGCCCCCGAGGTCGCTTGGGTTACTCACGGCGGAAGCGAGCGTCTTACAGAGAGACTTTGTGTACGCCCTACGTCTGAGACGCTTTTCTGCGAGCATTTCGCTAATATAATTCATTCGTACAGAGACCTGCCTAAGCTTTACAATCAGTGGTGCAGCGTTGTGCGTTGGGAAAAGACCACCCGCCCCTTTCTTCGTTCAAGAGAGTTTCTCTGGCAGGAGGGACATACCATGCACGCAACCGCAGAGGAGGCAGAGGCAGAGACCGTTCAGCAGCTTAACGAGTATGCCGATTTCTTTGAAAACGACCTCGCTATTCCCGTAATCAAGGGAAGAAAGACCGAAAGTGATAAGTTTGCGGGCGCGGAGGCAACCTACGCGATAGAGGCTCTTATGCACGACGGTAAGGCTTTGCAGGCGGCGACCTCGCACTATTTCGGAGACGGATTTGCCAAGGCGTTTAATATAACCTATACCGACAGAGATAACAAGGTTGCGTATCCGCATCAGACCTCATGGGGCTGCACAACGAGAATGATAGGCGCTATCATTATGTCTCACGGCGACGATAACGGACTTGTTCTTCCGCCTGCCGTCGCGCCTATTCAGGTAGTTATTCTCCCTGTTGCGCAGCACAAGGAGGGCGTGCTTGAAAAGGCAAACGAGCTTAAAGACAGGCTTTCGGGTATCGTGAGAGTCAAGCTTGACGACAGCGACAACTCAGCCGGCTGGAAGTTCTCCGAGTACGAGATGAAGGGCGTTCCCGTAAGGCTTGAAATCGGTCCTCGCGATATAGAGAATAACGTTTGTGTTCTCGTTACAAGACACAACAGAGAAAAGACTGTCGTATCTCTTGATAACCTTGAGCAAGCCGTAATGCAGAAGCTTGAGGAGGTTCGCGCGGGTATTTATCAGAAGGCTTATGAAAACCGTGAAAAGAGAACCTATAAGTGCCTGACTCTTGACGAGATAAAGGCGGCTATTTCCGAAAACGGAGACGGCTTTGTCAAGGCTATGTGGTGCGGGGAAGAAGCGTGCGAGGATAAGGTCAAGGAGGAAACAGGAGTAGGCTCACGCTGTATCCCGCTTGTTCAGGACGTTATCGGTGACAAGTGTGTTTGCTGCGGTAAGGAGGCAAAGCACGAGGTTCTTTGGGCTATCGCTTATTAATAAATAATGATAAAACGGGCTGTCGTAGCGACAGCCCGTTTTCTATTCTGTTTTGTTAATCCAGCTTTAAATCGTTTTCCTTTATCCAACCGATTTTACGCAGCGCCTGTCCGAACAAGAAGGTTAAAACAGCGGGAAGCACGAAGCATATTAGGATAACTCCTATCCAGTCGAGCGCTCCGACCTTTTCGGGATACGAGCCGCTGAACCAGCCGAGTATAATTCCGATAGGACCGAGCAGACCACAGGTACCCATACCTGAGTTTATAGCGGCGCCGTACATCTGCATCTTAAATACGCAGGTTGCGAGAGGTCCTGTGATAAGCGAGGTTATTACGGGAGGAATCCAGAGCTTAGGGTTCTTTACAAGGTTAGGCATCTGGAGCATGCTGGTGCCGATACCCTGCGAAACAAGTCCGCCGATACCGTTTTCCTTAAAGCTCATTACGGCAAAGCCTACCATATGAGCGCAACAGCCCGCAACAGCCGCGCCGCCCGCCAGAGCCAGACCCTCGTAGTTCGCGGCGAGCTCACCGCTTGCGGTAAGCGCCGAAAGTCCAAGACCTGCGCAGATAGCGGCAGAGCTTATCGGGAGAGTAAGAGCTATACCGATAACCGCGGAAACGATTATTCCCATAACTAAGGGCTGCTGAAGCGTTGCCCAGCCGATAAAGCTGGAAAGGAAGCCTACGAGCGTTCCGATGTGGGGAGCGACAAGGACGGAGAGCATACCGCCGACAAATACCGTAACAAAGGGAGTGGCGAGTATGTCAACCTTGGTTTCCTTAGATACCGCCTTACCGAACTCAACGGCGATTATGGTTATGAGGAGAACGGCAATAGGACCGCCCGCCTTTCCGAGATCGTTTGCGATAAAGCCGACGAGCGCGGTTGAATACATTACAAGCGGCGGAGCTTTAAGCGCGTAAGCGATAGCGACAGCCATAGCGCAGCCGGCCGCCTTAGCGCCGTAAGAGCCTATGACCTTAAAGTAGGCAAGATACGGAATAAGTCCGATAGCGTTGAATATGGTTGCGATAAGCAGCGAGCCAAAAAGACCGAGCGCCATAGCGCCAAGTGCGTCAATGCCGTAGCGCTTTGCGGATATCTCGATGTTTTTGCGCTTTAAAAAGGCTTTGAAGCGGTTTGTTTCTTCGATTTTTACTTCATTCTGACCGTTCATAATGAGAAAATCCTTTCAATATATGTTATTATGAAAGGATTATATCACGAAGGGGTGTAAACTTTCAATAACCCAGGTAGCAGAAATTCGCTAACCGTTTTACCTTAAAATTGTAGCTTTTTAACTAAAAAATGCTTGACAGGTGTATTTTTATAAGTATAATGATTATTAGAAAGAGCTGCCCGAAAGGAAATTAAAAATGGAACAGAGTAAGATAGACAGAATAAACGAGCTTGCCAGAGCCTCAAAGGTGCGAGAGCTGACCGAGGAGGAAAAGGCGGAGCAGAAGGCGCTTCGTGAGGAATATATTATCGCGTACAGAGCGAGCCTGCGCGGAATTCTTGATAATACCGTTATCCAGCGCCCCGACGGAAGCAGACAGGAGCTTAAAAAGAAAAAATAACGAAAAGAGGTTGAATTTTCAACCTCTTCTTTTTTATCCGAATTCAACCATAAATTTTTTTAAAAATTTTTTTCAAAACCCCTTGACAAATTGTTCTTAATGAGATATAATATCATTAAGATAAGTGAGACCAAGAAAAAAGCTTATCGGAAGGGAGGCGCGTTAGTGCTGCAAGAAAGCAGAGCGACTGAGCCCGTTTGCAGAGCAAAGGCGACGAGGAATACTCATCAAAAGGAAACCGTTTGGCGCGTGTTTTCCGCGATGAGAAATCACCCGACTGCCGAAATGGTCTGCGACGAGGTCGCAAAAGCCGATCCCAAAATCGGAAGAGCGACTGTTTATCGAATTCTGAATTCTTACGTTAGTAGCGGAACCGCTATAAAGGTGCCCGTGTACGACGGGGCGGACAGATATGATATAACGGTTATGCCTCATAGCCACGCCAAGTGCCGAATATGCGGAAGTGTGCTGGATGTGTCTACGAGCGGTGTTCTTCCTGCCGTGAAGGAGGAAAACGGCTTCATTATCGAGGGCGGAGCAGTCCTGTATTACGGAAAGTGCCGTGAATGCTCAAAATAAACTAAAAATATTTTTTATAATAACGGAGGAAATTAGTTATGAAATTTGTATGTCAGGTTTGCGGATACGTTCACGAAGGAAACGAGGCTCCCGAAAAGTGCCCCGTATGTAAGGCTCCCGCTTCCAAGTTCACCAAGCAGGAGGGAGAGATGTCCTGGGCTGCTGAGCACGTAGTAGGAGTTGCGATGGGCGCTCCCGAGGATATCAAGGCTGATCTTCGCGCTAACTTTATGGGTGAGTGCACCGAGGTCGGTATGTATCTCGCTATGGCTCGTGTCGCGCACCGCGAGGGCTATCCCGAGATAGGTCTTTATTGGGAAAAGGCTGCTTACGAGGAGGCAGAGCACGCTTCTAAGTTTGCTGAGCTTCTCGGAGAGGTCGTAACTGTATCCACCAAGAAAAACCTTGAAATGAGAGTTGAGGCTGAGAACGGCGCAACCGCCGGTAAGGCAGACCTTGCCAAGAGAGCAAAGGAGCTTAACCTCGACGCTATCCACGACACCGTACATGAAATGGCACGCGACGAAGCAAGACACGGTAAGGCGTTCGCAGGACTTCTTGAAAGATATTTCGGTAAATAATTTACCTATATAAAATCAAAACAAGCAATTAATAACTAAAAGGAGCAGACGAAGTCTGCTCCTTTCTTTTTGTATTTCTACTTAATTTTTCTTACCTCTGTGTAGTATCTCTTATCTCTTGCCGTACCCATAGAGAAGGTCTTGCGAGGCAGAACGCCTTCCTTTTCAACCGCGTCGAAAAGCTCGCTCTTGCCCATTCCTCCGTAAATAAAGCCGCAGGCGCGCTCCTTTTTAGCGATAGCCTCGACCTCGTCAACGCCGTGAATGTAGTCCACCACCGCTTCCGAGCCCTTCAAAAACTCGTCAAGAAAGAGCTGAACTGTTCCTACGGGGAGGGCGTGAGGCGGATTTTTTACCTTGAAGGTCTGCTTATTTTCCTTGCAAACAAAGGTTATTGCCTGCTCTCCGTCCTCGCGTATGCCACCGCTGTTTTTGTCAAGGAAATCCTTAAAGCCGTCAAGAAGCTTATCGGTATCGACGTTCTCTACCGTACGGTAGATAGGCTCGAATTCAAGCGCTTCGCTGTGGATATTGACAAGCTCGCAAAGCGCAAAGCGGTTTATCTCGGTAGGCATAAGCTCTCTGCAAGCCTTGGCGGTAGCGAGGGAGTGGTTGCCGTCTCCTACAGCAAGAGTTATACCGCCGTGAAGCTCTCCAAGCGCCTCAACGCTTTCGCAAATTCGGTCATTCATTTCCTTCGGAACGAGATAGCCCGTAAGGTGTCCGCCTCCGAGCATAAGCTCAAAGTCGTAAAGCTTACGCATTTTTCCGCTTTCCGCAAGCTCGCGCAGAGGCTCGACAATAGCTCTTTTTACGTCATCGATAAGAATAAGAACGTGAGGAAGCTCTGTGGGTGCGTTCTTTCTAATCTCAACTCTTGGGGGAATTCTTTCAAGAACCGTTTTTTCCGTTGCTCTAATTCTTGAAGTCGAGCCTTCGTTGTAATCGTAACAGTCAAGGTCAACTGCGCCAACTATTCCGGCGCGCAGCTTTCCGTCGCTCTGGATTCTTTCAACGTAAATAAAGGAATCCTTGTATTCATCGTAAATACCGCTGTCAAGATACTCACGCATTTTTTTATTTATACTTTCCGTAACGGATTTTGAATCTGTTTTTCCGAGATACACCTCGGGGTAAATAAGATTAAGCGTAGACGGCAGACCGTTTGTCAGCTCCTTCGCGCTCTCCCAATAGTCGGGGCGGGACGTGAATTGGTCGCATGCTATCACAGACCAGCTTTCGTAGTCTTTTTTGGGAAGAAGAATATCAGCGGTGGAGAAAATGTAGTTTTTCATATGCAATTTTCCTTATATATAGAAATTAAATTTTCATTTAACATTATAAACGATATTAATGTAAAATGCAATAGCAATTTTTAATTTTATAATAAGAATATATTTGACTTCAAAATTTTTCGACACGACCTATTACGACAAAAAGCTCGCGGTGAAGGCGATATAATGTAATAGAAATAAAAAAGGATAGTGAAAGGAAAAGAGGAGTATGGAGGTTCTTACCGCAAAATACGAGATAGAAGGAGATACGCTTGTTATCACGCTTTCGGGTGAGATAGATCATCATAACGCTAAGGCGGCAAGGGTTGAGATAGACAGGCAAATATATTTTTACAGAGCAAAAACCGTTATACTGAATTTGAAGAACGTAGGCTTTATGGATAGCTCGGGGCTGGGTTTGATACTTGGAAGATATACGCACGTAAACGAGCTTGGCGGCGCGCTCAAAATACTCGATCCGTCCGCGGGTGTTGAAAGAGTACTTAGACTTGCGGGAACAGAAAAGATAATACCGATAGTGAGAAGCGCTAAGGAAAATAAATAAGATTATAGCATTGAAAGGAAAGGTTTGCTGACCAATGAAAAAGGTGATAAACGAGACTGAGATCGTGTTTACCGCGAAATCGGAAAATGAAAGCTTTGCTCGCTCCGCGGTAGCTGCGTTCTACGCGCAGCTTGATCCTACGCTTGAAGAGCTTTGCGACGTTAAAACAGCGGTAAGCGAGGCAGTAACTAACGCGATAATCCACGGATATCGGGACGATGGGGTTGGAAAGGTGTACATAACGCTCAGAATACTTGAAGATAAAACGCTTTTTATAAAGGTAAAGGATAAGGGATGCGGCATAGAGGATATCCGTCTGGCAATGACACCTCTTTATTCGGGCGACCCATCGGGCGAGCGCGGAGGAATGGGCTTTTCAATAATGGAGAGCTTTACCGATGATTTAAAGGTTGTATCAAGCGTTGGCAAGGGTACGAGCATAACCATGATAAAGCGCTATTTACCTATTGAGGGTGAAACGGCGTAAGATTAGTCTCGGAGGCATAACGTGACGAGAGAATGTCAAAACGAAAATTTTGAGCTTCTTAACCGTATAAAAGCCGGTGATAATGAGGCCTTGGAACAGCTGGTACAGCAGAATCTGGGGCTTGTGAAAAAGCTGGCTTACCGCTTTACAGGCAGAGGCGCGGAATACGAGGATTTGGTGCAGATAGGCGTAATAGGAATGATCAAGGCGGCAAGAAGCTTTGATTTTGAGTACAGCACCGTTTTTTCAACATATGCGGTTCCGCTTATTATGGGTGAGATACGGCGCTTTCTGCGAGATGACGGACCGATAAAGGTTGGCAGGACGTTAAAGCAAAAGGGAATACACGTGATGAAGGTAAGGGAAGCATTCCTGACAGAGCATGGCAGAGAAGCGCGGCTTAGTGAAATTTCAGAGCTTACGGGTTACACCGAAGAGGAAATTACAGCTTGTCTGGAAGCATCGTCCTGCGTGGTATCGTTAAGTGAACCGATAGGAGAGGACGGTGGATTGACGGTAGAAAGCAGTATTGCTGATGAAGGCTCGGCGCTTGATAAGCTTACGGATAGAATAGCGCTTGGGGAAGCGATACGCAAGCTTCCGCCGCTTTGGAGAGAGATAGTTGATTTAAGATATTTCAGGGAGCTGTCGCAGAATGAGACGGGTAAACGCCTTGGACTTACCCAGGTAAAGGTATCCCGTGAGGAGCAGAAGATACTTCTCAGATTAAAAGAAGCTTTGGGATAAGAAAAAAGTCGGTTCACAACTGTGAGCCGACTTTTTGTGTACGATTCAGTTAGAAATATAGGAAAATTTTCTTGATTTATTCATTTACGTCAGCTATGAGCTTTGAAAGCGACGTTTCAAACTTAGCGCCGTACCAATGACCTGCTTCCTTTGCGGTCTCGCGTATACATTCAAGGGTGTAATCAGCCGCGATTTTTGCCGCATCAAATGCTGTTTTCCCTCTGACGAGCGCACCCGTAAACGCTGATGCGTAAATATCACCTGTTCCGTGGCAGCTGTTTGGAAGCATCTCATGCTCATAGTAAGAATAGACGCCGTTTTTATAAACCACAACGCCCGTTTTGCCCTTTTCATACGAAATTCCCGTAAATATAACGTTCTTGCAGCCGAGAGAGGTCAACTTTTCGAGAAGCAAGTCGACGTAGGCTCTGTCGTACGTCTCTTTATATTCAGTATCAGTGAGGAAGCAAGCCTCGGTAACGTTCGGGATAACGTAGTCCGCCTTTCCGCAAAGAACTTTCATAGCTGAAACGAACTCCATATCAAATCCTGTATAAAGCTTGCCGTGGTCAGCCATGGCAGGGTCTACCAGCTTAATGCAGCCGTCCTTGCCGTTTTTGCTGAAAATATCGGAAACGTAGGATATCTGCTTTGTGCTTCCGAGATAACCCGTATATATGGCGTCAAAGTAAAGTCCTTCTTTTTCCCAATGCGACATAATGTCAGGCATATCATCTGTCAGGTCGCGGAAGGTGAAGCCCTTAAATCCGCCGGTGTGTGTTGAAAGCACCGCTGAGGGAAGCGGGCAGGTTTCAACTCCGCATGCGGAGATTATGGGTAAAGCGACAGTAAGTGAGCATTGACCTACACATGATATATCCTGGACTGTAAGAACTCTTTTGTAAGACATTTCAGAATTTCCTTTCAAGAACGGTATAACAACCTTTTTGTTATATTATAAACCCGTTTTGGTAATGAGTAAATATCCAATTTGTGATATTTTTATATAACCAGATTATTTGTTTTTACGTCTTGCGCGTCTGACTCGGTTGATATGGCGTTCAAAGGTTCCGCTTTGGATAAGCTCAGCGAGCACGTATTGCTCGAAAACAGGAACGGTGCAGGAGTAAAAGCCAAGCTTTGATTCAAAGCTTGGTAAAAGCAGTTCAGGTAAGACGGCATATCCTACACGTACAGACGGAGCGACAGTTCTTGAAAAGGTGTTAAGATAGATTACCGAGCCGTTTTCGGACATAGAAAAGAGAGTGTCCTCGTTTTTAGTGGAGACGGTAAGCTCGGAATCGTAATTATCCTCAATTATAAACCCCTGCCGTTCCTTTGCCCATCGAAGATATTCATATCTTTTTGAAGCGCTTGCGGTAACGCCGCTTGGAAAGCTGTTAAAAGGCGTTACATGCAGAACGGTAGCGTCTGTGCGATTAAGCTCGACGGTTGATATACCGTCGCTTCCGAGCTTTAACATATCGCATTTAGCGCCGCTAAGAGAGTATACCCTTCTTATTTTGTCGTATGACGGAGCTTCAAGGGCGTACGTTCTTTGGCTTCCGAGGAGCTGAATCATAAGACTGTAAAGGTATTCAGCGCCCGAACCGATAATTATCTGCTCAGGGCGGGCTACAATCCCGTTACTACGGGCAAGATAGCTTGAAATAGCGTAACGAAGCTCCGGACAGCCGTGGTTTGGTGATATGATAAGTATCCGTTCACCGTACTCCGATATAACCTTTCGCATAGCTCTGCTGAGCGCAGAAAAGGGAATCATATTATCGTTTATGTGAGAAACGTCGGTTGCGGGTGCGATGGAAGGCTTGATTTCCGCATTTGAATTAAAGTCGCTTTTCTTATAAATTACAAAATATCCGCTTCTTTGTCTTGCCTCCGTATACCCTTCGTCGCACAAAAGCTGATATGCGTGCTCAACCGTTATAACGCTGACCTCAGCGTCCTCGGCAAGCAGGCGCTTTGATGGAAGCTTTGCGCCGAGGCTGTATATTTCGTTTTGAATATCTGTTCTTATCTGGTAATAAAGCTGCATATAAGCGCTTACGCCTGAGTTTTTTTCTATGCGATACTTCATTGGTTATACAGTTCTCCTATGTAAGTGTTTTTTTGATGATACCAGATATAATATATCACAAAACAAAGCTTATGTAAACATCTTTTATAAAAATTTAAATTGTAAACAAAATAAAGATAAATTTTCCAGATTCTATTGACAAAGCAAATGAGGTGTGATATACTTCAAATGTGAATTTAAGAGGTTAATTCCTCGTTGTTAATATTGCAGTAAATATTACTGTTCTTCGGTGATTAAACGGTAAAAAATGTTGATTTTTTAAACCCGTAACTGTAAATAGTGAAGGGAAATGAAAAATGGAGTCAAAAGACAAGCTTCTTTCTTGTATTAAGAAAAAAGAAAAATACAGCTGCGCAAAGGATATGATACGCTTTCTTTCGCGTGAAGCCAAGAGCTTTACATACGATGAGCTTCTTGGGGAAGCTGTTATAGACGGTTTTATGGAGCAGGACGACAGGTACGTTGTAGTGCTTGCGGGCTTCATTGATATGTACTCAAACACTGTGAGCAAATACGATATGGACCGTAATGAGCTTTACAGATTTATAAATGATAATACATACGGCTCGGTCATGTGCGACATTACGGATACGGACGTAAGGTTTAGCTGTTACGGAGAGCAAATAAAGTACTTCGACCTTTCAAGAACAGTGGATTATATGCTTGGTATAGCATATTCCTTGCTTACGGGTCGCATTGAACGTAAAAATATTGATTTTATGTATCTTATCTACAATCCGACTGAGCTTGATATAGATAGGGACGATAAGGAAGAAGCACTCGCTGTTTATGAAAGGCTTTGTGAGGAGTGTAACACTCTTGATCTTTCAACTCTTTTCACTGTTACGGTTATGTATCTCAGGGATATAAGAGGTATTGGCAAAATAACCGATGAAGAGCTTGAAATGCTCGGCTATAATTTTACGGTTTACCTTTGTGATCAGGAGCTTTATCCAACGCTTTTGGTTTAATAAACCGTTATTGTGCTTTTATAGCAGCTGAAAAATTGTTTTTTTATTATTATACAACCAAAAAATAAATGAGGATGGTGTAAGTTATGGAAAGTAAGTATTTATCGTATGAGCAATTCGGTGCAGTTGGCGACGGTGTGCACGATGATATAGAAGCTATCGTAGCTTGTCATGATGAAGCTAACCGTTTGAATGTTCCTGTCAAAGCCAAGGACGGCGCAACGTATTATATCGGTGGCAAAAAAATGACCGCCGTTATAAAAACTGACGTTGATTTCGGAAAAGCAAAATTTATTATTGATGACATAGTGCTTGAAGACAGAGAAAGCTACGTCTTTTCGATTGAATCAGATTACAGCTTTGAGCCTGTGGAAATAGAATCTCTCGCGGTTGATCAGAGAAAGCTTAATCTGGATAAAAAAGGCAACTATTTTGTCCGTGTATTTGATGACAATCATCGTGTTTTCAGAAGAAAAGGTGTTCACGCAAATAACGGATCTGCCGCGGAGGATATATTTATTGTCGATAGTGAAGGAAATATATTGACAACAATAGATTTTGATTATCCCAAGGTAACAAGATCCGAAATGAAATGTATTGACGATGCTCCCATAACTGTTAGCGGCGGTATTTTTACCACAATCGCAAATCAGATGGAGTCGTATTATTACTACCATTTCCGCGGCTTCAACGTAACCAGAGCCCACGTAACGATATGCGGTTTTGAGCATTACGTAGAGGGTGAGCTTGATCACGGAGCTCCTTATCACGGATTTATACGTTCTAATTATGCCGCCGATTTAACAATAAAGGACGCTATTGTAACCGGTAGACGTATGTACCAGAACTGCAGAAGGACAACGCGTGACGGACTTGGCTCGTATGATCTGAGCTTTTGGTCGTCGATAGACGTGCGCTGTATAAACGTTAAGCAGTCTAATGATATAACGGATCACAAGTATTGGGGAGTTTACACCTCGAATTTCTGTAAGAATCTTATGCTGGATTCCTGTGTACTCTCCCGCTTTGACGCGCATATGGGAGTTACCAATTTCACGATACGTAACAGTAAGCTCGGTCATTCGGGAATTATGCTTACGGGCTTTGGCGAGGGTATAATCGAGAACACAGAGGTGTATACGCATTCGTTTATTATTTTACGTCCCGATTACGGTTCAACGTGGAATGGAACGTTAAGCATTAAAGACTGTGTATGGTGTCCTGACAGACGTGATAATTCCATGGTTTACGCCGTTAATACCGAGGACCATGATTTTGGATATTACTGCTGTCAGCCGAAGGTTATGACAATTGACGGAATGCATGTTAAAAACGCCGATGTTGCGGATATGAAGCTCTATCTTCTCCGCAAATTTACTGACCGGCCTATATCGGAAGAAAAGGCATCTCCGTACGGAAGAGTAAATGAGTTTTATATAAGCCGTCTTACAACCGATAACGGCGCTGAGCTTGAGCTTTCTGAATGTCCTGAGCTTTATCCTGAAACTAAGGTGATTTACAAAGACTGATGATATAAATTCCAAAAATGCGCCGATAGGCGCATTTTTGTTCGAGCTTTTGATATAGGAAAAACAAAATAAAAATTACGGAAGCAGTTTGTTTGTCAAACACTTCACTCCGTTAATAAGTTAGTTATAAAAGCCAACAAAATAAGCGGCGGGATACATCTTTTAGGTGTATCCCGTTACTTTTTTCTTACTGAATCGTTTAATTCACTTGCTACGTCGTATATTGTAGCTTATGACTGTTTACTATGTAATATCGTGAACTATTATAGAATATTATAAAGTGTGGTATAAATCTCTGTCTTTATTTGCGGTTTAGGGATTATTCGCAATTATTTGGTAAAATAATAATACCAAAACCAAAGCGTAAAGGAGAGTGTTTTATGAAAAGGATTTTAGACCCAAGCAAAATTGAGGAATTTGAACTCCATTTAAGAAACGAGGAAAGGAGCGCGGCAACGGTTGAAAAATATATGCGGGACGTAAGGTTCTTTGCCTCGTTTATCTGTGATACGGAAATCGACAAGCAGAAGGTGCTTGACTACAAGAGTAAGCTCGGAGAAGCCTACGCCGTATCGAGCGCAAACTCAATGATAGCGGCAATGAATTGCTTTCTTCGCTTTTGCGGATGGCATGAATTGTGCGTCAAGCAGTTCAAAATGCAAAGAGAGGTTTACTGCTCGGAGGAAAAAGAGCTTACCCGCGCGGAATATATTCGGTTGCTTGATACGGCAAAAGCAAAGCGCAACGTACGGCTCAATTTGATAATTCAGACGATTTGCGGTACGGGTATCCGCGTGAGTGAATTGCGGTATATCACCGTGGAAGCGTTGAAAAGCGGTGAAGCGATAGTTAACTGTAAGGGTAAAAACAGGCGTGTGTTTATCGTTCCCGAGTTAAAGAAAAAATTGCTCCGTTACGTGAAGGAGCAGGGAATTATCACTGGAACTGTATTCGTTACAAGGGCCGGTAATCCGGTAAGCAGACATAGCATATGGAAGGATATGAAGGCTTTGTGCGAGCAGGCAAACGTATCGCCGAGCAAGGTATTCCCACACAATCTCCGTCATCTGTTTGCCCGTACTTTTTACGGCATTGAAAAGGATATTGCCAAGCTTGCGGATATACTCGGACACGCCAGCATCAATACGACTCGCATTTATATCGTCTCGACAGGCGCGGAGCATAAGCGCAAGCTGGAGCATATGCGACTGATCGTATAAAATAAAAAGACCCGATGTGAGTGCACCGAGACTGTAGACAACATAACGAGAGTTATGTGATATTAGACATCTGAAATTTTCAGATACATATGGGATTATACCACAAAACAAATCAAAAATCAATAGGGTTGGCGAAATTTATAACCCGACGAGACAAATTTATTAAATATGACCCAAAAAATCGCATAACGATAACGCCTTTCGTATACTTTTTTCAAAAAAAATACGGCGAAAGGCTTTTTGTCGCGCTTTTTTCTTTACGCCTATGCTGTTATTTGTTTATGCAATCAGCGCTTTTAACTACATAACTCTCGTTATGTCGCTTTATTAGTTCTTGTGAACGGTATATCGTTGATAAAAATCATCATCCTACTTAGATAGGAATTTTTTTAGGAAGTAGATGTAGTGTTCACTAATTGCCTTCAAGTTTTTTGAAATGTATTGGTCGCGGATGAAATGGAGGGGATAACCGAATGAGGTACGAAGCGGAAATTAAAGAGCTTCTGATAAAAAATGCCATACATCTAATAGCCGAAGGCGGCTTTGAAAAAGCGACAACTAAGGAACTGACTCACAGTGGAGGACAATTGCCTGATTTCAAGATGAATGAGGTCTATATCTACCGATTCTTTGGCAGTAAGGAGAAT
Organism: Clostridia bacterium; assembly: GCA_017502875.1. Lineage (GTDB taxonomy): Bacteria > Bacillota > Clostridia > Oscillospirales > CAG-272 > SIG673. The sequence goes on from JAFVUF010000016.1 coordinate 114,366, forward strand.
CTGTACGAAGCGGCTTTCGTTCGTTTGGATACGGAATTGTTCTACGCGTTTAAGCGCGGAGTTGAGCTCGTCGGAGGCTTCGAGGACGGGGTGAAAGACAAGTTGGGTAGATTTTTCCTGATGGCTTGGAATTTCATTTTAGGCAACGAGGAGCGCTGCCGCTGTTACGTCAGATATTACTATTCGATTTACTTCAAGGGACGTTCCAGCGAGGCTCACAAAAAGCTTTTTGAGGGAATAGTCGGTGAAATGGCTGCGCTTTTCAAGGATGAAGCGGACGTTGAAGCTATACTGCATAGCGTTTTTACCGCAATGTTTGATTTTGCTATTCGTGTGTACAACGGCGAGCTTGAAGATAGTGATATCAACAGACCTCATATCTTCAATGTGCTTTATTGCATGATGGTGACGTATCTGAGGAAGTCGGAAAAATCGTCATTAACATTTAGGTGACAGATTTGAAAAAGATACTTTTGAGTTTTTTAGGAGAGGAGGACAAGAATGGCTAAAAGCAAGCTGATAAGAGCTTTCTTGATTGTCGGAAGCGTACTGATCATCGTCGCTGCTTCACTAATGTGCTGGATACTTGCGACAGAGGATGAACGTAGCGTAATCAAGGTTAAGCCGGAGGAAGGCAAACCGGAGTCGCTCACATTTGAGAATCTCACTCTCGTACCCGGCGAAGAATGTGAATACATAATTCTTCTTGAAAAGGTAAGCGTAAGTAAATATGATCTAAAGTTTGATTTCATAGAAACCGAGAAAAAGGCACTCAGTAATTACGCGCGCGTGAAAATTATCGCAAACGGCGTGGTTATATCCGACGAGCTGCTCGCGGATGCCTTTGTAAATGAAAAAATCGTATTACCCGTTGACTTCGATGAGGGAAAGAACACGGAGCTGAAGGTTGTGTATTATCTTCCTCTTGACGTAGGAAACGAAGCAAAAAATGCTGAGGCGGTATTTAAATTGCTGCTGACGGCAAGTAACGAATGAGGTAATTTATGGAGAAATCGAAGATAGGTAAGATAGTCCTCGACACACTTCTTTACATATTTCTCGCGATAAGTATTTTTTCGGTGTTTATTACCGTATTATCTAAACGTGATGCTGATGGCGCCGCCGAGGTCTTCGGATACCAGATGCGCGTAGTAACGTCTGATTCTATGGCGGAGAGTGAGTTTACCGACGTATCCGCCTATAAGATTAAGGATATCCCGATTCGTTCTATGGTATTCATAAAAGCAATGCCGGACGAAGCGGACAAAGCGGACGACTTTTACCGCAGTCTGAAGATAGGCGACGTGCTGACGTTCCGCTACGTTTACACAACGCAGGTAACTATAACCCACCGTATCACCTATATTACCGAAAAGGACACGGTCGGATTTATCATTGAGCTTGCGGGAGACAACAAGAACTCCGAGGACGGACAGCTTGTTCAGGTCATTGATACTTCCATTCCAAACAATACCAATTACGTAATCGGAAAGGTTACGGGGCAGTCTTATTCGCTCGGGCTTCTTATGAGCTTCTTAATGCAGCCCGTTGCAATAGTTCTTCTGATTATCGTACCGTGTTTTATTATCATCTCGCTTGAGGTTTTAAAAATAACAAAGGTGCTTTCAGCAGACAAAAAGAAACGTGAGCAAGAGGAAAAAGAGGAGAAGGAAAAAGAACTTGAGGAGCTTCGCCGTAAGCTCGCGGAGCTTGAAAAGGAAAAAAACGAACTAAATCCCCCTAAGCCTACTGTTACAGATATAAATGACAATGAAGAAAACAAGGAGGATAAAACGGAATGAATGCATTTGTAATCATTTTTTTGTTCATCGCGTCTATTTTTGCGATAGGAGTTCTTGTATACGTTACCGTTGACGTCGTTCTTGAAATTCGCAATAGAACCAACTATTATAAGGAAGAAAAGATAGAGGCTCCGATTCCGGAGCTTGAGTCCGATTCTGAGATTGAAATTATCGAATCCGAGCCCGTTTTGATTCCCGCGGATATGCCTGAGCCCGTATCGGCTGAGGTAGGCATTGAGGTGATTGACGTGGCATGGCCTGAGAGTATGGCGAAAAACAAAATATACAAGTATGATCCAAACGGTGAAACGGTCAACAGAGGCGACATGGTGCTCGTACCCACCTTTGATAAACACCGACACGGAGATATTTTCCGTACCGCTACGGTAATCAATGGCAATTACCGTGTGGATTCATTACCTACGGATATGGTCTTGAAACAGATCGTCCGCGTAATAAAATGATTGAACTCGCTATCTTTCGTAGCGCTTCAATAAACAAAAATATGCGAGAAAGGAGGAGTAACTATGAAAAGCACGAACAGAAAAAGAGCTTTGCTTGTTTCCGCTTCAGTAATCCTGTTGTGTCTGACGGTTATCGTTGGTATGACGTGGGCGTTGTTCACCGATACAGTAACGGTCGAAAATCATTTAAAAGCCGGTGATCTAAACATTACGTTAGAGAGAACCAAGCTTGAAACCTATTCGATTGACGCTACTACGGGGTATCTTGCCTCCAAGACTGACAATAACGTTGTGAATTTCTCCGATCCCACGGGCAAAAACGTGTTTGACCTCACGGCAAACTCGAAGATTGTGCCATGCAGCTATTATACCGCAACTATGAGAATATCCAACAACATAGCGGCTGTAACTGAAAATAAACAGAACAGTGATGTTGCGTACGATTATTGGATAGAGGTTAAGTTGAAGGTTGACGGACTTACGGCGCAGGAAATCGAGGCGCTGAAGCTTGACGAGCAGTTGGAGATTACCGTTAGCTCGGAGAAGCTGACAACACCTATGACGGCTTGGTTAAGCAATGGATTGACAGTTGGAAGCAGCTCTGCTCCCCTCGGAACGTTAACGCTCGGCGATTCTGACGACTTTACTGTTAAGATGGAGTTCGTTAGCGGCGCAAGCAACAATGACGCAAAGACTCAGAATCTGACCTTTGACCTGATTGTTCATGCGGTACAAAGAACCACTGCTCCTTAATACTCGGAAAGAGCAAATCACAACAAAAACACGAACGCTGACTTGCGAAGCTTGAGTTGACGTTTCGTCCGAATTCAAGCTTCAAAACAAAAAATATAATAAGGAGAAAACGCAAAATGAAAAAGAAAGTTTTGCTGTCCTCGATTGCGACAATAGCGCTTTGCCTTTGTCTTATCGCAGGCTCGACTTTCGCGCTCTTTACGAGTGAAAGCAAAACCAACATTGCGGTTACGTCCGGTAACGTAGACTTAGTCGCAACTGTTGAGGATTTTACGCTTTACTCAGTTAAAGCAGACGATAGCGGAAACGTTACCGACGAGAACGGCGCCAAGTATGTGTATGCGGAGCGTACCGACGATAAATTTGCCAACGGTGGAACTGCCGTTCAGAACGGTTCTGTGATTACCCTTGAAAGAATCACCCCCGGCGACAAGATTTCGTTCGGTATTAAAGCGAAAAACGATAGCGACGTAACCGTTCAGTGCCGTTACATCATTCAGTGTGTATCCGGCGAGGAGCTTATGGAAGGACTTGTTGTTTACATAAACGACGCTGCGTACCCTGTACTTAAGTCCTATACATCCGCTTGGACTGAGCTCGCGGTAGGCGAGAGCATTACTGACGACGGAAACATCGAAATCGCTGTTGAGCTTCCCGTTACCGCAGGTAACAAATATGAGAAAAAGGAAGTTGCTATCAACGTTTTAGTTGAGGCAGTTCAGGGCAACGCCAACGTCGGAACAAATAACACCGATGTAATCGAATTCCTCCCGAATTCCAACGCAACCTCCGTTTCTGACACCGCTTCCTTAAAGGCTGCTCTTGACAACGCGGTTGAGGGCGAGAACATCATCGTTATTACCGACGATATCACTGAGGACGTTGTAGTTACCGCGAAGGAAAACGTTAAGACAACTATCTACGGTAACGGTAACACCTTCGACGGAGTACTTACCGTTGACGGCAAGAGCGCTACCATCACAAGCGCAGGTCTTACGATTAAGGATTTCGTCTTTAAGGCAGATAGTATTAGCGCAGATGCTTGTATCAACCTTGGTGAATCCGGCAACAACAACACCCGTTACACCTGCAACGTAACTGTTGAGAACTGCACCTTCGACGTTCCCGGCGCGGTTGGCGTTAAGTCCTACACCGGCGGCGACAAGAACGTTTCCATCATCAACTGCATTGCTACCGACGTAACTCACTCTCTTGCTCAGCTCAAGGGTGTTGACGGAGTTCTTGTTGATAACTGCAAGGTTTACTCCAAGAACGGTATCGGCTTTAACAACAGCACGAACGTAGTTGTTAGGGACTGTGAGATTGACGTTAAGGGCTACGCGGTTCGCTTTGGCGAAAGCAGCGGCGGCGTAGGCGCAGCGGAAATCTACAAGATTGAGAACTGCGTGTTGAAGTCCGCAAATGATGACGGCGATGCTGTTATCATTCTTCGCGGTACCGCTGACAACTCTACTCTCACAATCGTAAACACCACTATCATCGCGACAAATGGCGATGAAATCGGCAACACCGCTACCGGAGTAACGATTGTAAGATAATTTCTGATTCTCTCAGAAGAAAATCCAAGACAGTATTTAATCACTTATCTGAATTTAACGGCAAGGAGGTAAAGATGATCCGTTATAAACCACATAAACAAGCGTTCATTATGACGGCATTGGTCATCCTGCTTTGCCTCGTATGTCTCACGGGAGCGACGCTCGCTCTCTTCACAAGCGATCATAACGACGGAACCATCGGTATTGTTACGACGTCGGGAGACGTTGAAATCGATATCGTAGATACGTCGGGCGCTACGCTTCAAAACAAAGCTTTAGAGTTTATGACAACTTCCGGAACGACCGACAGTGAAGAAGTTCTTTTTGAGCCCGGAGCAACGTTTTACACGCAGGGCTTTAAAATCAAGAATACGGGAGACATTCCCGTAAATTTCAGTCTTTCGGTCAGCAAGGACGAAAAGATCGACATGGCAGAGTTTGACAAAGCCTTTGATCTTTGGATCGTAAAGGAAGGCGACGATTTCTCTACTGCTGAAAAGCTCACCGAGTTCAAGGTAAACGGCTTGGCGGCGGGGAAAAGCAGCGAAACTTATTTCCTATTTATTAAAATGAAGGAATCCGTGGGTAACGAATTCCAAGGCAAAACCTATACGGGTATAGGCGTAACCGTATACGCGGTACAGGGGAACGCAAAGCTTAAATAAGGAGCGATTCCGATATGGAAACAACAGCAAAAAAAATACTGAATATTTCATTGAGGGTCGTAACCTGGCTTCTCATAGCCTTTACCGTCTTTATGATGATATTCACCGTTGTTACGGTAAGTACCGTTGACAGAAACGACCGCAGTATTTTCGGTGTAAAATTCTACATAGTCCAGACTGACTCTATGAGCTTATCGGAGAACAACAAGGATATGGACGTGCATTTTAACGCTGGAGATATTGTTATTATTAAAAACGTGAAGGATCCGCGTGCGTTACAGGCGGGAGACGTAATCGCCTTTATGTCAACCAATAGCGTAAGCTACGGAGAAACCGTAACGCATATGATCCGCGAGGTCAGGAAAACCGCGGACGGAAAAGTCCTCGGCTACGTAACCTACGGTACAAACACTGGAACAAACGATGAAGCTCTTGTAGAGCCTGAATATGTTTTGGGCGTCTACTCGGGTAAGCTGACAGGTGTTGGTAATTTCTTCGCGTTTGTGAAGTCAACGCCGGGATATATCGTTTGTATTCTCGTACCCTTTCTGCTTCTGATTCTCTATAACGGCGTCAATGTTATCCGACTGTTCCGTAAATACAAGCGCGATCAGCTGGAAGAAATGCAAGCCGAAAAGGATAAGCTTGAAGCGGAACGCGCTGAAAACCAGCGTATGATGCAAGAGCTGTTAGCCCTCAAAGCTCAGCTCGACCAAAAGAACGGTGGAGAGGGAACCCCCCCCGCCGAGCCTGCGTCCGAGGTAGCTCCCGCGGAAGAAGCAACGACCGATGAAACGAAATCGGAAGTTACCGCTTCTGCGCAAACAACCGACGAAACCTAAATGTTTAGCGGAAACGCCGCTTTACATAACAAAAGATTAAAAAGCCATTAAGGAGGCTAAAAAATGACAAACAAGAAAAGCACGAAGTCAGCTTTGATTTCAAGTGTTATCGCTCTGTTCCTCTGCTTTACAATGCTGCTCGGAACGACGTTCGCTTGGTTTACAGACAGCGTTGCTTCTGGTAGCAATGTAATTCAGGCAGGTAACCTTGATATTGAGGTTGAGTACACGCTTGATGGCGTAACATGGAAAAATCTTGACGGTGCCAATGATATTTTCCAGAAAGGTCTTTGGGAACCCGGTCATACCGAAATTGTAGCTCTTAAGCTCACAAATAACGGTTCCTTGGAACTCAATTACACAGCGCGCATGAACATTATCAACGAGATCGTTGGTAAGAATAAGGCAGACGAAGATATCGTTCTTTCCGAGATATTAAAGGTAAACACGATAACTATGGATGCCGGTGCCATTGGTGATGCGCTCCTTGGATACTATCTTTCTGACGAGAACGCATTGACCGATAATGAGAGTTCCTTCAAGGATGCTAACATTCTTGACGATAATGCTGTTCTTCCTGTAGGAACTTCCAAGTACGTAATTATTAAGGTTGATATGCCTGAGACCGTAGGTAACGAGGCAAACGCTAAGGATCAGGACAGCGTTCCTTCCATCGAGTTCGGTATTAACGTATTCGCAACTCAGCGTGCTGACGAGAGCGATAGCTTTGGCAATGACTACGATGCAGATGCTTTCTATGCAGATGCATTTGTAACTACCGATGAAGCTCTCAAGGCTGCAATCGTAGATCCCAAAGCTAAGGTAATTGCCGTAAAGGGTGATTTGACCTATGACTGGGGTACAAAGTCTTACGAGAACTCCGAGGCTCTTTATATGAAGGGCAAGACTATCATTGGATTTGATAACGATTCTTCTATTACCTTTGCAGGCTACGGCTCTGCTAACCTCATTACTGATGTAACTCTTAAGAACATCACCGTTAAGGATAATACTGTTGGTGATAACGAGGGTGCATGGGAGCACGGTCATCTTGAATTTGTAAGCCTTACCGCTAACAACGTTATATTTGCTAATACCATTATGCTTGACGGTAATAGCACATTGACCGATTGCTCTATGGTAAATAACATTGCATCTTGGTATGGAATCTGGATTGAGGGTGGCAACACTGTAATCAAGAACTGCATATTTAGCGGAACACGTTCTGTAAAGATACACGAGGCTTACGGCAGCAATGTTGAAAGCGTTGTTATCGACGATTGTATAATCGGTGCGCTTAGCGAGAAGCCCGGTGTTGTTATCGGTGATCTTGACGCAACCACTTCCGTAACCATCAAGAACACTATGTTTGTAAATGTTCAGGCTGGCGATCAGGCGGGTAGTGTGCACGAATATATCTGTGAAAGCGATACTGACGTAACAAAGTTTAATTTTGTTATTGAGAACAATAACGTCATTGGCGGTGCAACCATCGCTGCGACCGGTGAAGAGTTCATTGGTGCAACAGCAGGCGGAGATGTTGTTATCACTGATGACATCATATACAACAACACCGATCCCGATAAGCAGATGATTATGCAAGCGACCGATGAAATCAAGTTCCACGGCAACGGTGCTACTATTACCACCGAGGGTGCTGACCCCGCTAACGGCAACCACGGATACGTAGCATTCGTACCTCCCGCAGGCGATGACGTAACCGTCAGCGATCTTACCGTTACAGGTGAAGGCTTTGTTGAAATGGGACACTACGATATCGGAGGCGGCGACTACGTTGCTAACAACCTCGTTGTAAAGGATCTTGTTTCTACTCTTAAAAATGTCGATAAGGGCTTCTCGCTCGCTTGTGGATTTGCTCACTACGGTAATGCTGTTTTGAATGACTGCACGATGACCGGCACTACCGCAATGCTCGACGGCGCAATGGCTGTTGACGCAGGCTTTGTAAATGGTACCACCACGCTCGTTAATGGCGGTAAGTACGGAACGATTTACTGCTGGAGCCATGCTGTCGTTACTCTCGACGACGCAGAGGTCGATACCCTTTACGTTTCGCCTATTAAGGGAACAGTAACAATTAAAGCAGGAACCGAAATTGATACGCTTATTGTTGATTACGGTACTTCCGCAGGCAACGTTACTCAGGCAAGACTTCAAAAGCTTGTCATTGAAGATGGCGCAACTGTTAATGAAATTGTTTATGCAGGTAATACCTATACGGTTGACGCTTGGAATAGCTTTGTTACTAATTTTGGTGCATAAATGATATTTTAGCCACTGAAAAGACCACCCAAGCCCTTCGGGGCTTGGGCGGCAATCATAGGGCATAAATCCGATTTATGCCTTTTAATTACTCAAACAAATAATCTTTTAAGGAGGAAAAAATGAATAACACAAAATCAACAAAGCGCGCACTCCTCGCAAGTGTCATGGCGTTGTTCCTCTGCTTCACAATGTTGCTCGGGACGACATTCGCGTGGTTTACGGACAGCGCTGCTTCCGGCAGCAACGTAATCACCGCAGGTAACCTTGACCTTGAGGTTGAGTACACGCTTGACGGTAAGAATTGGAACGATCTTGACGGTGCTGACGATTTGTTCCAGAAGGGGCTCTGGGAGCCCGGACATACCGAAGTGGTTGCTCTCAAGATCACCAACGCAGGCACCTTGGCACTCAAGTATACTGCCAACATGAACATTCTCAACGAGAAGATCGGTACAAACAAGGACGGAAATGACATCGTTCTTTCCGAAATCCTTACCGTTGGCACTCTCGTTCAGGCGGCAAATCAGGTCGGCGACATTGCCGTTGAACTTGCATTCAAAAACGAGAATATGTACAAGGGAACTACCGCATTTAAGGCAAGCAACATTCTCGAAGAGAGCCAAGAGCTTTTCCCCGGCGATGCTCACTATGTTATCATCAAGGTGGACATGGCTGAGTCGGTAGGCAACGAGGCAAATGCTAAGGACAAGGATAGCGTTCCTTCCATCGAGTTTGGTATCAATGTTCTTGCAACTCAATTTACTTATGAGAACGATAGCTTCGGCAATCAGTATGATGCAGGCGCTAAGTATCCTTCAATTCCCGATAAATGGAACGGTACGGTTGATACCTCTTGGTACAATGATACCGATACAGAATTTGAGCTGACTACGGCAGAACAGGTCGCAGGGCTTGCCGATTTGGTAGACGCAGGTAACACCTTTGAAGGCAAGACAATTAAATTGTCGAGTGACTTAGATCTCTATGCAGAGGACGAAAACGGTGAGCCTATCAGCTTTGAACCTATCGGCAGTTTCAGTGACAATACGGCGTTCAAGGGAACTTTCGATGGTCGGGGACACACCGTTTCTAATTTGTATCAAAATGGTTGGGCTCTCAAAAACGGCTACTGGGACGGTCCCGAGTACGGTATGGGATTCTTCAGTCTCGTTGAAAACGCTGCCATCAAGAATGTTAACTTTGATGGCGCAAGTTTACCCACTGAAGCCAACATCATAGGTGTTGTAGCAGGTGGCGCAGCGAATTGCACGTTCGAAAACATTAATATTACCGGTGCTTACCTTGGTAACCATTCTTGGTATAGTGGCGGAGCTATTGGTTGGGCAGAAGGCGATATAAAGCTTATCAACTGCGACATTGATGCAACTTCTTCTGTTTCTTCACAGTGGGGAGATTTTAATAACGCTAACGGTGGTCTTATCGGCGGTATTGATTCTGCCTCTACTATTTATCTAAAGGACTGCGATGTGGCTTGTGTAATTGATGCTTACAACGATGTTACTTCTGCTTATGAATGGTATTCATACCGCAGTTGCGGCATGCTGATCGGTGATACCGCTCAGATGGATGATCCTGACGGGAATAATGTTGGCAATGCAATTGCTCCGAATCTCACGTGTGAGAATGTTACCGTTACCTACGGCGATTGGGCAAATTACCACTATTGCGAATTCAGTTCTTCCGGTTATCCCTTCTGCAGGGTAGAAGCAGGCGAGAGCACCGGTGCTTACGGTAACGCAAGAGTCGGCGAATACGTCGACGCCAACGGCAACAAAGTTGTAGACGATAACCATGTTCACAACGATGGTGAGAAACATAATGAGCTGATTGTGTTTGACCAACTTTATGGTGGCGCATCTGGCGACCGTTACTGTACATATGGTACTGCAACTCACGCAGGCGTAACCGTTATTTATAACAACAAATAAACATTTTTAAGTCCACCCAAGCCCCTTGGGGCTTGGGCGGCAATCAAAGGACATAAGAAAAAACGCTTGTGTCTTTTGACTGCTGAAAGCATTAACTCATGTAGACATCCGAGAGGAGGAAAACTCTTGAAAAACTTTTTTGACATTAAAGACGAGAAAATGACCGAAAAGGCGTTTTCTCAAAGTCTGATTATATCTTTTGTCAGCATTTTGCTGTGCCTTGTTGTGCTTTGCTCAACGACCTACGCTTGGTTTACAAGCGAAAAGGCAAGTAGCAGTAATACGCTTACGTCGGGCAGTTTTGATATTGCGGTATCCGTGAAAATTAAAGACGGCGCAGACTTAGAGCCTTTGGCAGACGGCAGCTATAAGTTAGAAGCTTCAAAGACCTATATTGTCGAGATAAATCCTGCCGCTGGCGCAACGGTAAAAGGGTATTGTATCGTAACAATAGACGATAAGCCCTACAAGACCGACGTTATCTTGGATGACGAAATGACAGACGATACGTATAAAACAGCAACGGCTCCTCTCACTTTTACGATTGATTCGCAGAAGGCTGATACAGTCTTAAAATTTGAGTCGCATTGGGGTGTTCTCTTAAATCCTGATATAAAAGAGAAGGCGAGTATTACTGTAAAGGATTCACAGATTGAAATCAAAAACGATTTACCGTAAAGGAATAAAATAAGAAAAGCGGCGGAGAGGCAGGTTCTCATAAGGATATTAAGTAAAATCCAAGAGAAAATGCCGATTGAGAGTGGCTAAACAAGAAAAATGCAACATGGACGAAAAGTCTGTGTTGCATTTTTCTTTATGCTTCCACTCCCCAAAATTTGCGCCGCAATAAACAAAGAATAAGCCCAGCGAAAAAAAGTTGGATTTTTTCGAAAAAACGCTGTACTTCCTCTCTCTTCTGTGATATGTTGCCCGGCTAACAGGAGGTGCAACCTATGAAAAGTATGATAGCTTACCTTGCGCGTTCGCTCTTTTAAGGAGCGAACTGGTGGCTACGCCTTAAGAAATCAAAGATTTCTTCGCAAGGATACAGACAAAACACAGGTCGCATCGCGATGCGACAGAAAAGGTTGTGCCTTTTAACAAGCCGTTTCGGCTTGTGTTCTGTAGTTTTGTTAAAAGAGCTATGGCACGGAAACATCATTCCCGGGGAGGGCAGCAGAAACAGCTCAAAGTAGATGAAGGAGCTACTCGGATACATGGCAAGGCATCACGAGGACTTGGAGAAAACCTTCACCGACGAGCATAAGGAGATCTTCGAAAAGTTCCACGACTGCTGGGATGAGTACGTAAGCCTTGACGAAGCAGCCATCTTCGAATACGCCTTCCACCTCGGAGCAAGGCTCACAATGGAGGTGCAGACGGACGAAGAATAACAACAAAATAGCAAATCAGGCATCGGTGAAATATCCGATGCCATCTTGTTTGGCGCATATCAAGGTAAAAGAAAAGAAACGCCTTGAATTATTCACAGTTTTGTGATATAATA
>JAFVUF010000017.1 GCA_017502875.1 Clostridia bacterium
AAGCGCGGCGACAAGAGTGTCATACTTGTTTACCGATGATTTATTCATCGCCTGGCTAAGTATTTCGGAGGAAACGAGCATTTCCTTATCACCGAGAGAGGTCTTGCCGTCAAGCCAGGTTATCTTATCGTTTCCGATAACTGGGATAAGCTCGGAATTACCGACTCTGCTCAGATACAAGCTGCCTCCTCCGAACATATCGTCAGACGAGGAGTCGGTCTTGAGATTAACACTCCAATACATGCTTTCGCCGAGCTGAGCGGACTCGCTCCACCACTTTTCCATATTTCTGGACATACTGGTTATTGCGCTTTCGGTAACGTAACCGAGGCAGTGGTAACTGTGGTTTAAAGTGTTGATTTGATAGCGACTTAAATTGACTTTTGTATCTATAACAGCTGTTATTTTAAATGTGTATATACCCGTACCCACGCTAATTGTAAGATGTTTGCCGATAATTGAGTTTTCACCTGCGGTATCCATTGTTAGATTTGCGGCGGTGATCACCTCATTTGTGCTTGTGTTTTTGAAACCGTATCTTTTGAATTGAGTGTATATGAATTCTGTTATTGCAATCTCATCGTCATCAGCTGGCAGAACTCCAACGTATTCAAATCCAAGTTCAGAAAGCATCTCGGTGGTTATTGGAACAAATCCAAAAAGCTTGCCTTCATTATCAAATGTGTTGATATTCTGGGCAAAATTCATGTTATCCGATATTGAAATGCTCTTGTTCATTCTCGCGCTACCGTTAAATACGGGAGTGAAATTAACGCCGAGCTTCTGATTGAGCGCCGAAAGGTCGTTTAAGCTCATCGAATCGCCCTCGTAATCGGTATCTTTAAGCTCGTCTTTAGACCATGTTTCTCGTCTAATTCCCAAGGTTACGGTTGCTATCTCTATATTAGAGTTAATTATTTCGTTTACTATGTCGCTTATTGGGGTGCTAACACCAGAGTTTATTGCTGTCCATTTTGCTTTGAGCGTCATGTCCGATGTAACAATATGTCCAGCGAAGCTCCATTTTTCAGTTCCTAAGTACCATCCATCAAAAGTATAACCTTCCTTTGTGGGCGCAGTAGGCTCGGTAGCTTTTTGTCCGTCCTCAACCGTTTGCGCCTCAACAGACGTTCCGCCGTCGCTGTCAAAAGTAACTATATGTGTGGTAGGGCTTGCCCACTTGGCTTTCAAAGTCATATCCGATGTAACTATATGTCCGCCGAAGCTCCATTTTTCAGTTCCCAAGTACCACCCATCAAAAGTATATCCCTCTTTTGTAGGCACAGTCGGCTCGGTAGCTTTTTTACCGTCCACAACCGTTTGCGCCTCGACAGCCGTTCCGCCGTCGCTGTCAAAGGTTACAGTGTATGTAACAGGCTCGTCCTCACAGGCAGTCAAAGCTGCAAAGGACAGCGCAAGTATGCAAACAATTAGTAAAGCGAGTCTTTTTTTCATATTATATCTCCAAATAAAGGCTATTTTAATGAAACACGATGTAATTATATCACAAATTTTCCCATTTGTAAACCCAACAGATGAAATTTGTACTCCGTAAATCCACCATTTTTTACAAATATTTTTTATAATACGGCCTAAAAAACAGTAAAAATAATATTGACAAGAAAAGCCGTTTGTGGTATCATATTTAACATAAAGAAAGCTATAAATTCGGGAGGATATTTATATGGATTCTAACAGAAGACCTGAGACAATGGAGCGCATAACCACAAAGGAGCTTGCGGACAAGTTTATTGCCGAGCAGATAGAGGCTGTTCGAGCGCAGGTAGGAGAGAAGAAGGTGCTGCTCGCGCTTTCGGGCGGTGTTGACAGCTCCGTCGTTGCCGCGCTTCTTATCAAGGCTATCGGTAAGCAGCTCGTCTGCGTTCACGTTAATCACGGACTTATGCGTAAGAACGAGAGTGAGGGCGTCGTTGAGCTTTTCAGAAATCAGCTTGACGCTAACCTTATTTACGTTGACGCTACCGACCGTTTCCTTGACCTCTTAGCAGGCGTAAGCGATCCTGAGAGCAAGAGAAAGATAATCGGTAAGGAGTTCATCGAGGTCTTTGCTGATGAGGCGAGAAAGCTTGAGGGTGTTGAATTCTTGGCTCAGGGCACTATCTATCCCGACATTCTTGAGAGCATAAAGCAGGCGGAGGGCAAGAAGGCGGTTAAGTCTCACCACAACGTCGGCGGACTTCCCGAGGACCTTAAATTCGAGCTTGTTGAGCCTGTAAAGCTTCTGTTTAAGGACGAGGTCAGAGTAGTCGGCGAGGCGCTCGGACTTCCTCACGCAATGGTCTACCGTCAGCCGTTCCCGGGCCCCGGACTTGGTGTACGCTGTCTCGGCGCCATCACAAGGGACCGTCTCCACGCGCTCCGCGAGGCAGACGCAATTCTTCGTGAGGAGTTTGATATAGCAGGTCTTGCCGGAAAGGTATGGCAGTATTTCGTAATAATTCCCGACATCAAGAGCGTTGGCGTTAAGGACGAGAGCCGTTTTGAAGGCTGGCCTGCCATTATCCGCGCTGTAAATACCAAGGACGCAATGAGCGCAACCATCGAGGAGATACCGTATTCTATCCTTAATAAGATAACCGCGCGTATCACAAGCGAGGTCGAGGGCATTAACCGTGTCCTTTACGACATCACGCCTAAGCCTACGGGAACTATCGAGTGGGAATAAATCTCAAGTGAACAGCATTTGGCGAAGCTTTTTGCTTCGCCAAATTTGTAAATAAAAAGGAATAGGAAAACTTATGAAATTTCTTGAAAAATTGATAGGTAACGTAAACGACGCGCTTTACGGGTATATCCTGATAATAATACTTCTTCTGGCAGGAGTTTATTTTACGGTCAGAACGAAATTTTCGCAGTTCAGACTGCTTCCCGCGCAGATAAAGGCGTTAACCGAAAAGCCGAAAGGGAAGAAGGGTGTCTCGTCATTTCAGGCGCTTATGGTATCAACCGCATCGAGAGTCGGTACAGGAAACATCGTCGGAGTTGCCGCGGCTATATGTATAGGCGGCTTTGGATCGGTGTTCTGGATGTGGGTAATCGCCATCATAGGCGGCGCGAGCGCGTTAATTGAAAGCACGCTTGCGCAGATATATAAGAAAAGAGGGCCTGACGGTTGCTACGGCGGCCCCGCTTACTATATCGAGCAGGGACTTAAATGCCGAACTCTCGGTATAGTGTTTGCGATTTTTCTTATCATTACCTATGGCTTTGGCTTCAATATGCTCGCTTCCTACAATCTGCAATCAACCTTTAAAGCCTATTCGTTTTACAACACTACGTATTCCCCGTGGATAATCGGACTTGTTCTCGCCATTGCGGTGGCGTACTGTCTGCTTGGCGGAGGAAAGAGAATACTTAAAGCGACAAGCGTGCTCGTTCCCGTAATGGGCTGCGCGTATATACTTATATCGCTTTTAGTCATCGTCCTGAATATAAAGAATTTGCCTGAGGTTTTCGTGCGTATTTTTTCCGAAGCGTTTAACGTTTCAGCAATATTCGGAGTGTTCAGCGGCTCGTGCGTTATGCAAGGGATAAAGAGAGGACTTTTCAGTAATGAAGCGGGAGTCGGCTCTGCGCCTAACGCCTCGGCGTCAGCGGACGTTGAGCATCCCGTTAAGCAAGGACTTGTTCAGGTGCTTTCGGTGTTTATTGACACACTGCTCGTATGCTCTGCCACCGCTTTTATGTGTATGTGCTCTGGGGTAGAGCCAAATGTCAGTCTTGACGGCGCTGCCTACGTGCAAAGCGCGATTTCGTCAACGCTCGGCGTGTTTGGACCTGTATTTATTACGGTTGCGATGATACTGTTTGCGTTCACCACACTGCTTGGAAACCTCTACTATGTTGAGCAGTGCTTCTTCTATATTTTTAAGCGTAAGCCGGGCAAGGTGTTTGATATTGCTTACCGCATAGTAGCATCGCTTATCATTCTGCTTGGCGCGGTTCTCAGCGCCGATCTGCTTTGGGGAATAGCCGACGTAACTATGGGCGCCATGACGCTTATAAATATCCCCGTAATATGTATTCTCGGTAAATACGCTATAAGAGCCTTGAAGGATTATGAAAATCAGCGAAAGCAAGGTATCTCTCCCATATTCAAATCAAAGGATATAGGCATTGACGGACTTGATTATTGGAACTAACATAACAAAACTCCCGACTTTTCGGGAGTTTTGTTTGTATTTATAGAATTTAACTTATACCTCCGCCACAACCTCAACCTCAACGAGTACGTCCTTAGGCAGCTGTTTAGCGGCTACGCAGGAGCGCGCGGGTTTACCCGTGAAATATGTACCGTAGACCGCATTGAACGCCGCAAAATCCTCCATATTTTTGAGGAAGCAGGTGGTCTTAACCGCCTTTTCAATAGAGGTTCCTGCAGCTTCCAGAACAGCCTTTAAGTTCTCGCATACCTGCCTTGTCTGTCCCTCGATGTCAGTGGCCTCAACAGCAGCGCTTGCGGGATTAATAGCAATCTGTCCCGATGTGAAAACAAGGTTACCTACCTTTATAGCCTGACTGTAAGGGCCTATTGCTTCGGGGGCGTTCTTTGTGTATATCTTTTCCATAGCGTAATCTCCTTTTTTAAACCAGATGGAAGCCCTCTGCTTTGAGAGCGTTCTTTATCTGCTCAATGTGGTCGTAATTTCTTGTTTCAATGGCAAGACGTAAGAAGCAGCCGTTAATGTCGGTTGTCTCACTTGCTCTTTCGTGATGAACGGAAACAACGTTACCGCCGCACTTGGCGATAATTTCGGAAACAGTCATAAGCTGACCGGGCTTATCCATAAGCTCAATGCAGAGCGTGCAGTTTCTGCCGGAGGTCATAAGACCGCGCTTGATAACACGGGAGAGTATAGTAACGTCGATATTACCGCCCGAAACAACAGCAACGACCTTTTTGCCCTTTACGTCAATCTTATCAAAGAGAATTGCGGCGATAGAGGTAGCGCCTGCGCCCTCGGCTATCATCTTATGCTGCTCGATAAGAGTGAGGATAGCGGTGGAAATTTCGTCCTCGGTAACGGTTACAATCTCGTCAACGTACTCGGAAATTAGCTTAAAGGTATTGACACCCGGCTCCTTTACCGCGATACCGTCTGCAATGGTTGAAACGCTGTCAAGGCGCTCAATTTTGCCGTGTTTGATAGAATTATACATACTCGGAGCGCCGGTTGCCTGAACGCCGTAGACCTTTATCGAGGGTTTAAGCTTTTTCAGAGCATATGCAACGCCCGAAATAAGTCCGCCTCCGCCTATCGGAACGACAACGGCGTCAACGTCGTCAAGCTCGGAGATGATTTCAAGACCGATAGTACCCTGACCGGCGATAACGTTCTCGTCGTCAAACGGGTGAACGAAGGTATAGCCCTTTTCGTCGCGAAGACGGAGAGCCTCGCGGTATGCGTCGTCGTAAACGCCCTTTACCATATTAACCTCAGCTCCGTAGCTCTTGGTAGCCTCGACTTTGGAGATAGGAGCGCCGTCGGGAAGACAGATAAGCGACTTTATGCCGTATTTAGAAGCGGCAAGAGCGACTCCCTGAGCGTGATTTCCCGCGGAGCAGGCGATAACGCCGTGAGATTTTTCCTCATCGGTGAGCTGGGAAATCATATATCCCGCGCCTCTGACCTTAAACGAGCCTGTTACCTGAAGATTTTCGGGCTTAATGTATAGCTCGCAGTCGGGGTTAATCTTCGGCGCGCGAATCAGATTTGTCTGGCGAACGACCTTTTTAAGGACGTGCGAGGCGTGATAGATTTTATCAAGTGAAAGCATTGTTTTCATTCCTTTAAACTATGTAAAAATATAAATCAAGCATTATTATAATACATTTTTAAGGAATTGTCAAGGTGGAAAGTAAATATTTAGATAATAATGTTGAGATCATAATTATTAAATTCGTTTTCAAAATTTTCTAAGTCATAGTCATCAAAGCTTTCACTTGGGGGAGTTTTTGATTGCCACCAAGCAACTTCAAGCTCTTTTAATTTTGAATCTATTATGCGTGAGTTTTTAGGGCACATATCAAGGTAAGGGTTCATAGCTATCATCGCATCAATAATGTCAGGATCATCTATTGCCTCATTTACGTAGATAAGCTCGTAAACAATATCGTAAAACTCCTCGGTTACCGTAGCATATCTAAGCTGCTCTTCCTCTAAAAGAACAGCTTCCTTACCGTACTTTTCAATTCTTTTCAGGGTGTATTCCTTCATATCCAAAAAACTATCAAGGATTGCGGTTGGTAATGACAAGTCATTCTTAAAGCATATTCCGTTTTTACAGTATGTACAGTTTTCGTGTTTGCAGTTTGCGCAGTAGAATTTCTTTTTCATTTCTTTTTCTCCTTTTAAATATGAATGAAATTTTGTATAAAAAAAGAACACCCTACCGCATGGAAAAATCGGTAGGGTAATCCTTTTGCGAGAATGATATCACGTTTTTTTGAAAATGCAATAGCTTTTTTGTAATTTACAATTTGTTTACAAAATATTTCACATACATAGCTTAGCGAAGCGACAAAATTGTCTTGCATTATACAAAAAAATATGTTATACTTTAAACAAGTAGATTTGCCTAGTATAGTGTTTACGCAGGGGAAGTGATAAGTAATGTACAAAAATCTTGAATGCGCGGTACCGGATATCCTTATCGAATACTCTCAGTATTTGAGGGTAATAAAGAACCGTTCCGTAAGGACAATTGAGCAGTATCAGAATGATCTTGTGCTTTTTCTCTGCTTTCTTAAAGCGAAATTTGACGGACTGTCAACCGAGCCGGAGGACTATATAAAGGTTGATATTTCTCAAATAGATGCAACCTTTCTCAATAAAGTGAGAAGTGAACACGTATACAGCTTCCTTTCCTACGTTGCTGATAAGCGTGGCAACAAGGCGAGCGCGAGAGCAAGAAAGCTTACTGCTATAAAGTCTTTTTTTAAATATCTCACCGTAACCACAAGGCAGTTAAAGGACAACCCCTCTAAGGATATTGACGCCCCAAGTCAGCGAGCGCCGCTTCCGAAATTTCTTTCACTTGACGAGTCTATCGAGCTTTTACAGGCGGTTAAGAACGATACTGAATCCAAAACAAAGGAACGTGATTTCGCCATTCTTACTCTGTTTCTTAACTGCGGAATGAGACTTTCCGAGCTTGTCGGTCTTAATCTTTCGGACTTTGATAAGGAGCTTACTGTGGTAAGGGTTCTCGGAAAGGGCTCAAAGGAGAGAATGATATACCTAAATAATGCGTGCAAGTCGGCTATTGAGGATTATATTCCAATAAGAAACAGTGATGCGCAAATAAAGGATAAAAACGCCTTGTTTATCAGCTCGCGTCAGCATAACAGAATAAGCAATAAAACAGTTCAGTGGCTGGTTAAGAAGTATTTGGAGCTTGCCGGACTTGGAAACAAGCATTATTCCACGCATAAGCTAAGGCATACCGCCGCAACGCTTATGTATAGAACAGGCAAGGTAGACGTAAGGGTTTTGAAGGACATTTTAGGTCATGAGCAGCTAAATACAACGCAGATATACACTCACGTAAGCGACGAGAGTATGAGAAGCGCAATGATGGAAAACCCGCTTTCCGAGATGAAAATTGAAGGAAGCAAAATTGAAGATTAAATATACATATCAAGGAACGCTCCGTGCTATTTGGCACGGAGCGTTCCAAGGTTTAAGGGGAAAACGACATATTTCGGTAAAAAACGAAAGGAAAGTCTATGAATTTAAAGGGAATTATTTACTGTGCGCCGCCGAAAATTACGGCAAGGGTTATTGCGGCGATACTTGCATTGCTTCTTGCGCTCGCCGCATTTAAAATTTCAGATTCTTTAATAAAAGCTGACACTGAAAATGAAGACCCGGATGCCGTGGAAAGCGAGGAGCTGAACGGGGGAAAGGAAACCGAAAGCCCGAAAAGAGACGTCTTTAACGCGGAAGGCGCAATATCCGTTGGCGCGGTGGTAAACGGAAGCTCCGCTTTTCTTTGTAACCTTACGGATTCTACCGTTATAGCTGAAAAAAACTGCTACGAAAAGGTAAGCGCAAGAGACGCTACCGTGTTTATGGTAGCTTTGACTGTATCTAAGGCGATTAACGAGGGCAGGGTTAATCTTACCGATGAAGCGGTCTGTCCCGCTTCTGCCGCAAAATTTCCTAACTATAAGCTATCCGAGGAGGTGCTTCCGATAGGGAAGCGAATGAAGATAGGCGATATCCTTAAATGTATGCTTTATCAAAGCGGCTCATCATACGCGTACACGCTTGCGGTACATATAAGCGGAAGTGAGGAAGCGTTTGTAAGCGAAATGAATGCTTACTGCGCAAATTTAAAGCTAAGCGAAACCTCATTTGTAAGCTGTACGGGAGATGAAGCGGTTAGCGGTACGATAAGCGCGTACGACCTTGCCGTTATTCTTAAAGCGGCGCTTTCTGAGCCGATTATAAGAGGAATTATATGCTCAGATGATATGATAACCGTCGGATACGGACAAAGCGGAAGCGTTAATCTTGTAGTAAAGAACGATTTTTTTGAAAGCTACTGTACCGAAAGTCAGGCTAAAAACGACGGCATAATCGGAGGAAAGGTAGGCGCTTTCGGATATAACAGATGGTCTGCGATACTGTTTAGCAGGGACGGAAAGGATTATCTTTCCTTGGTTCTTGACAGTAACGACGCGTTTGCGGACGGGCTTATGCTCTATACGGCGTACGTGCTTTCCGTTAGCGGCGGTTGAGAGGTAAAAACGTTTAAAGCGCCGGTAATTTTCAGTAGAACTACGTATACCGCAAGAGCGAGAAGAATTATAGGCAGAAGCGGCGCTCCGCAGACTGCTAATGTATTAACAAGATGAACCGCTACAAAGGCACAAGCCGTTGGCATAATGAAGCTTACAAATATTTTTAGCTTTGGACAGATGAGCAGGAATATCCTTCCGAAGCTGAAAAAGCAGTTAAGACATTCGCAAAGATAAAGTGAAGCTATAAAGCCGTATATACCAAACCGAGGAATAAGAATAATAGCAAATAAAACGCTCAGAGCCGCGTCGAGTATGTTCACCTTCATTACGTAGTTCTGCTTATCAAGACCTTTAAGCATTCCGTCTGATATGTGGTCGAGATACATAAAGAAAATGAGTGGAGAAAGGATTTTTATGAATTTTCCGGCCTCTGCGCTCTTGTATATAGCGTAGCCGAGCTGAGTTGAAAAGCAGCCTATGATAGCTGAGCAGCCGATTCCGTATATAAGCGCGAAGCTGAGTCCTTTTGTTACGGTTTTGCGAATGGAATCAACGTTTTCACCCGCCGAGGCTCTTGCGGAAAGCTCTGCTATGGTAACAGAGGCAAACGAGGTCAAAAGCGCCATTGGGTAGAGAAGAATAGGCATTACCATTCCCGAAACTATTCCGTACTCAGCAAGAGAGCCCTCGTAATCAAGACCGCTTGCCCGCAAGCCTATGGGGATAAGGATATGCTCGGTTGTAGTCAGCGCTGAACGGATAAGTGAGCTTATCGCTATCGGCACAGTAATTCCGAGAAAGCGCTTTCTTAAAAACGCGGTACTTCTTTTTTGAGTCGGCAGTCCCTTTTTTGAAACAAGGTAGAATACCGAAAGCAGTAAAAAGGAAAGCGCCTCGGAGGCGGCGTTGCATATTACAAGGATAAGACACAGTGTTTCTGTATCCGCGGAAATAAAGACGTTAAGAGCGATTATTGTGCTTATGATTCGTACGAACTGCTCGAAAAGAGAAGTAAATGCGCTTTTTGATATATGCTTAATTCCGTTAAAGTAGCCGTGGAAGGCGTTTGACAGAGCGATAAAGGGCAAAGCGACAGAAAGAGCGCGTAAGGAAACTACAGTACGGCTATCACCAAGCACCACTCCGCCAAGAAACGGGGCGGAAAGGAACATAATAGCCCCCACAAGAATTCCTGCTTTCAAGCAATAGCTTACACACGAGCGCATAGCGGAGGATAGCTTATCGGTATTACCGCTTCCGCAGCACTCCGAGATTATCCTCATGGCGCCTAAATTTATACCTGCCGAGGCGGCGGTTACCGCAAAGGCGTAGACGGTCATTATCTGTGTGTAAAGCCCCATTACCGCGTTTCCCGCGGTAAGCGATAGCCTTGCCGAAAAGAAAACTCCGGCGCTTCGGAGTATCAGCGCCGTTACGGTGAGCATTATGCCGTCCTTAATAAAAGCTTTGGTAGAACGCAATTTAAGCTAATCCTTTCTTTTATTAAAGGTGAGTAGTTTTCATAAATCCGTGTATAAATCCATCGCTGCTTTCCGTACAGATATCACCGCCGATAACTCTGCCGCGGTAAACAAGCAGATTGGCAAGTACCTTTCCGTCATATCCGTCGTAATTGGTTATCTCGTAGGTGTACCTTGTTATTTCCTTGCGCTTATATTTTGAAAGGTCGAGACCTTGGAGCTTTTGAAGCTCGTTGTAGCCTGCGAAAACCGTGTCAAATTCGCTTGGAACGGTTACCTTTGTTTCTTCAAGCGGAGCTTCGTTTACAGTCCAGCCGAACTGCGAGAGAAAATTCACTCTGCTTTTATTGTCCTTTACCTCTGTGTAAACTATTTTTCCACCCTCGGCGTAAACGGAAAGCGTAGGATCGCTCGGTATAAAAATAAGTAACGCTCCGAAAATAACGAGTGCGGCGGCAATGCAGCCAAAAAGCTTTAAGGTATTTGATTTAACTGTATAAACGAACATAATTTTCTCCTATTCTTTTTCTAAGCTTAATTAATTTTTATGCGCCTCTGAAAGAAAATATGTTCCGCATATCAAAAAACCTCGTTGCTTTGAAGCAACGAGGTTTTTGTGAGTATTTTATTAACTTATCTCTGGATTCTTCCGCTTCCGTCTCCGCCTGCGAGCTTTTCAACCTCAGCAACGGTTACCATATTGTAGTCGCCCTCTATGGAGTGCTTGAGCGCGGAAGCCGCAACTGCGAACTCAACAGCGCCCTGAGTGGTCTTGCCGTTTAAGAGAGAGTAGATAAGACCGCCGCCGAAGGAATCACCGCCGCCAACACGGTCGATGATGTGGAGGTCGTACTTCTTTGAGAAGCAGTACTCGTCGTCCTTAACGTTGTAAAGCATAGCGGACCAGCCGTTATCGAATGCGGAACGGCTCTCACGGAGAGTGATAGCGACGTACTCGAAGCCGAACTTGTCAGCGAGCTGCTTCGCAACGGACTTGTAGCCCTCGTGGTTGAGCTTTCCGCCGTAGATGTCGGTAGCCTCAGCCTCGATACCGAATACATCCTTTGCGTCCTCCTCGTTGGAGATGCAAACGTCAACGTACTGGCAAAGGTCAGTCATAGCCTCGCGAGCCTGCTCTCTTGTCCAGAGCTTACCGCGGTAGTTAAGGTCGCAGGAAATCTTTACGCCCTTAGCCTTTGCTGCCTTGCAAGCATCACGGCAGATTTCAACAACGTTTGCTCCGAGCGCAGGAGTAATACCTGTGAAGTGGAACCAATCAACACCCTCAAATATAGCGTCCCAATCGAAGTCCTCGCGGCTTGCCTTGGAGATAGCGGAATTAGCGCGGTCGTAAATACAAACGGAGCCTCTCTGAGAAGCGCCCTTTTCGTTGAAGTAGATACCGACTCTGTCGCCGCCGCGAACTATCTTAGAGGTGTCAACACCGTAACGGCGAAGGCTGTTTACAGCCGCCTGTCCGATAGCGTGGGCGGGAAGCTTGGTAACGTAAGAAGCGTCCATACCGTAGTTAGCGAGAGAAACAGCAACGTTAGCCTCGCCGCCGCCGAAGGTAAACTCGACGTGGTCGCACTGAACGAATCTCTCATAGTTATAAGGTTGAAGACGGAGCATAAGCTCACCGAAGGTTACAACTTTCATTGTTTAAATCTCCTTATGTTGTTATATTTTTATACTACAAGTAGTATAACAAATTCAAACTGCTTTGTCAAGTGGTAAAGCGTAGATAAAAACATTATTTTAAACAATTATCGAGATGAATTGCACTAAAAATCCTTCGAGGTAACAGCTCTGCTTATTTGTTGACTCAAAGGAAGGGCGCAAAAGGGCTTAATGATAGTACGTTTTTAACCCAAAGCTAACGTATCTTTTAACTCTTATCTTTTCTCTGGAAAAGCCGCGCGGAAGATTTGGAGAAAAGAGAAGCGTGAAAAGAGAAGAGTGAAGAGTACAAAAAGAAAAAGCCGCTTGCGCGACTTTTCTTTTTGAGGCGTATTGACAAAAAGATGCTACCTAAAAAATGTTGATAATCCTTGTTTTATAAGGATTTCCAAGTTTTTTGAAATTAATTTTTAACCAATTGGGCAGTCGGTGGCGCTATTTTTCAAAATCAAAGGTTTTACGAAAAAGATGCAATTTGCCACCTGTGTTTTTACGAAAAAAATGCCATTAATTCAATCAAAAAGTAAATTGATGATAGTACAGCCGTTAAAAACATAATGGCAGCTACAGCCCATACAAAAAACTTTATCCATTTTGGCTTTGTTCCTTTCGTGGAGTGAATGATTGTAACGGCGATATAGGCTATGATCGACATCAACAACAGTAAAATACTGATAGCAGAAATTTTATCGTTAAAAGTATTTGCAGATACAATAAATCTGCTTGTTTCTATCCCCCACGGCTCGATCGGAATATCGGCAATGAACAAGAAAACAAGATTGATTTACAAAACAAAAGCCGCAGTAACATAAAACGGGATACCGCAAATTGACATTTTGTTTTTGTCTTGCTTCAAGCGTTTTGTTCTGCTGTATATTGACATACTATCTAATAAGATTTTGCTTAAAACTGTATTCTTAACAGATAAATATTTTCCATTTTGATAGCGGCTATCATAACCCGCTAATATGCGAATTATGAATATTGACATAACAAAAAGTATATATATCATTATCATGCATTTCACCACCTTTCCGTTTTTATTATAGCACAGTTTCTAACATTTTTCAATATTCTCTTTGTAATATTTCAAAAGATTCTCGTTCGTACCGTCAAGTTCGTCGATCTTATTCATAATGATGAAATATGCGCGGTCGATCACCTTTCGCGCATATTCTTCGTAGTCGTCCTTCGGCGGATCTTTGAGAAAGCTTTGCCGTGCGCAGACGAGGGCGTATTTTACTCTTTAATAGTGTTTGAGTTCATATTCCATATAAAAACTTCCTTTCGGTTTGTGGTAACACCATTATACCGAAAGGAAGTCATAAGTCCAGATAAATATTTGAAAATTATTTGTTATTATTTTTAGCGGTGTTGATTGAAGAAACAAGCATAGCTCTTAATGACTTACACTTGGATTCAAGGAGACTATACTGTTCTTCTCCAATGTAATTGGTTTTATAAAGCAACTCCAACCAATAGCCCGTTTCGTTTGCTTCTTTCAGCGCAATCTGCATTTTTGATATAAAGTCAGCAGTGCCGTGTGCATATTTAGCTTCACGAATATTTGCGCCGATAGACGTGCCGCTTCTGCCGATTTGATTAGAAATGATACTCTCTCGTTGCTCTTTTAACTGTTTCACAAGATTTATAATTTGAACTGCAAAATCCATTGATTGCTCAGAAAGCTTATCGTTTGCCATAATATCACCGTCCTTTGAGTAAAGTATAGCATAAATTCATAGTTTTGTCAATGAAGCATCGACTTCGTCGATATGAAGCGGCGCGTTGCGCCGTGAAGCACTCGCGAATTGCTCCGCAATTTTCGCTCGCATGAAGCGAAGCGCACGATAACTTCTCCGTGAGCCGAAGGCTCGCTTCATAGGGCGAAGCCCTGCTTCATTTTTCATGCACCGCAGGTGCGCTTCATTTCCAAACAAAAGAGCACTGCTCTCGCAGTGCTCTTTTGTTTGGAGCTGCTAACCAGATTCGAACTGGTGACCTCGTCCTTACCAAGGACGTGCTCTGCCAACTGAGCCATAGCAGCATATTATTTCTTTTGACCTTGACCATTATAGCAGAAAGTTTTTCGTTTGTCAAGAGGTATTTAAAAGTTTTTATAAAAAAATCGGCAAAGTCATGCTTTGACCTTGCCGATAAAATTATTATTAAATAAATACTACGTCAGTAACCAATGCTTCAAACTGAACCGTACCTGTTGTAACGGTGATAGTCATACCTGCCGCGATGAAATCAGTGCCGTCAATATAGCAGCCGTTGTTGGAAATAGCCGAGCCGCTTATCTTTCCGGTGAATTTCTTTGTGTCGTTTGATTTTTTCAAGATAAGAGCATCGTCTGACTTCTCATATATGTCAGAGGGAACAGGGTCTGTCAGCCTGGTTAGTCTGCCAAGCTCAGCATCCGCTTCAATCCACGTAACTGTTGCGCCGTCTGTAATGAGACTCGTTAAATCGTTTGGAATTTGCTCGCAGGTGAAATATATTTCACAGTCGCTTTTCGTACTCGCGTCGCTGAAAAGGGAAATGATTTGAGAACGGAATATCACGGCGAGTATCATAAGCAGCACGACAAGAATTATGAGCGCGTCAATAATATTAAAACGCTTTTTTTCTTCATAAATATTACTGTTCATCATACCCCTCCTTTACTGCGCATTCAGAGAAATGCATAAGCCGCTTAATGAGAGCTGCTCCGAATGGAATTCAAGCTCCTGACCTGCCGCGATTCTGAAGCTATCAATGGAATAAACTCCGTTATCCTTCCAAGCGCTTGCCGAAACGGTGATTGTTAAGGTTACCTTATCGGTCATTATCATCGGACTGTCGGGCTGAGAGCTATCCTTTGCCATAACGGGAGTATTTTCAATAGCTATTACGCTTCCGAGAAGCTGATTTGAGTTATTATCGTATATGAAATCGGCGGTTTGCAGATTTTGAGCCGCGTTTTTGTCCACCATTTCGCATTTAATCTTATACGTAATTTTGGTATCACCGCCGGAAATACGGTTGGGATTAGAACGTATAACCGAAACTATCGCGGCGGAAATTATTGCTATTATCAGAATAATAAGCAGAAAATCTAAGAAATTTATCTTATGCTTACCGTTAGATACAGAACTTGGCATTTCTTTGGTCCTTTCAAATTTTTATTGTACGAAAAAGCATCAGCCATTGTAGTTTTCGTCGATTTCAGATAGGAATTCGGCGGTAGCGGGGCGGTCTCCGGTGCTTCTTCTCGCGCAGACTGTGAGTCCGCAGACGAGCCAGAACATCAGCATGGTTCTTGGGTTATACATAATGTTTTCGAAGAATCCGCTTATTGTCAGCGCAATGACCGCGCACATTCCCGCATAGCAAACAAGTCTGTTTTTTGATGATTTATCCGCTGAGTTTCTTCCGAATGAAAACGCGCCCTGAAGAATAAAGAATATTATAAGCGCGAAGAGCAGAAGCCCGATAAAGCCAAGAGAAATCGAAAGCTGGAATATCATACTGTGCGCGTGAGGCACCGATACCGTATTTCCTACGTAGTAAGAGGAATAAAGCGTTGGGAACGCGTCCGGCGAATTTCCTATTCCGGTAAGGAAATACCTTGTAAGCATATTTACCACCGCGCTCCAGATATCAAGACGGTACATTTCATCTTTTATAAGAAGCATTATTCCGGAATAAACACCGCTATTGAACAGGGGCAGCAACGGAATAACGGCGCAAGCGAAAATAATAAATATAAAGGTCTTATTGGTCTTTAAGACCATATAGAGAATAAGCGCCAGAATCAGTCCAATCAGTACAGATATTGAAGCCTCTCTGAAAACATAAATTATAGACGCCACAATAAGCAGTAAAAGTCCGAATCTATTACTTTTGCTCTTTGTCGTAAAGAGATAGGAAAGCAGATAGAATATTCCTATAACAACGGTTATTCCGAGAATAGATGAAGAATTTAGGGCTGATGAATCAGCAGGGCCGTAATCGGTATTAGCGACGTAAGTGATATACCCGAGGTCAAAAATGTTTCCTATAAACGTTACGAAAATTGAATACGCCGCGTAAACACAAGCGCCGAGCACCACTGAATTTATCGCTCTGTCAAACCATACCTTGTCCCGAAGCATACAAACGCAAAGGAAATAAATAAGGATAAACGCGGTTGAGGTCATCACGTTTAAGCTTTCTCCAAACGTAAAAATGTCGGAAAGGAAGGAAAGAATCAGAAACAGAGCAAAGAACAGGTCGGCAAACTCGAAATTTGGCGTACGCTTTCCCGTAAGAAGCTTGAAAACGTAAGAAACTGTAATAACGCAAACGATATACAAAAGTACGTTTGTGTACATGAACGGTATGAACAGTATAAGCGAAATAAGTCCCGTTTCGGGATATTTAACCACGAGATAGGTATAAATAGCGGTAAAAATAACCGTGATTATGATATGAGCAGGGAAGAAGAGAGTTAACGCTCCAAGAGCTACGCCGGCAATTGAGCAGCCGCTTGCGGATACATCAATTATTTCATTGTCGCTAAACGACGGTCTTTTAATTCCCAAAAATCCGAACAGTAAGGTTGAAAGTATAAAGCTTTCCTTAATTCCCCTTGATAAGCTTCCGTTGAATAACATAAGAAACAGAGAGGCTAGCGCAACGATTAAGCAGGTTATAGGGGCGTAAATATCAATGTTGAATATACTGAAATTGGGTGTAACAAAGAAATAGAGCAGAAGAGAGGTTACCGCAAAAGAAAAGAGGGTTACGCCGTATATTCTCGTTTTAACCTTCATCAAGGCTGAGGAAAAAGCTCCGAGCATCGAGGGAATGAATGCTACAGTTGCGGTTTTGCGGAACTGCTTTTTAACTCTGCCGGTAAATTTTGTGGAGTTTTGATTAAAGAAAAAGCTATAAAGAAATGAATTTTTAAATTTTTGCGAGGTGTTTTGAAAGGAGGTGAAAAGAGTTGCCGTAAAGCTATTTCTGAATAGCTTTGCAAGTGCGCCGCCAACAAAAAGCAAAAATGTTAATATGACGCTGTTTTGATAATTAAACAAGGTCGATTTTGGCTTTTGTTTTATAACCGCAACAGGAGTTTCTCCCACAGAATTAACCTTTTGCGGACGGACGTTATGCTCAGGCGCAATTTCAGCATCGGTCTGAGGCTCATCATCGTCATAAATCGGATTAGGGGAGGAGAAATCTGTTTTCGCAGAATACTTTTCTGCGTCATCATTTGCATTGCTTGAATCGTAATGCTCTTCATTGACAAATCCGTCGACAGTCGATGAATCTTTTTGCTCAGACGACTGAGCTTTACCAAAAAAAGAAAGCTGACCTTTGCTTTCGTTTCCCGTTGACACAGTAACAAATCTCCTTTCCTAATTAAAAATTTTACTATATTTTATCACTTATTAGATTTATTGTCAAGTAACTTTATGTAAAAAGAGCATTTATTCATTGCCGCGTAATTGCTCGCTGATGTAATTGAGGGTTACGGGTGAAACGGTATGATACGGTAACTTAATTTTAAATTTTTTGTTAAAAATATTGAAAAGACATATTATATATGATATAATTTTAGAAAAAAATAAGGAGTAATAATTTTTATGGACGAACCTCCCCGAGATAATTTTAGTATTTGCCTTGCATCAATTATACTTGCCGCGCTTCTTGATTTAACAGAGGAAAACAAAGCGTCATCAGATTTTTGTAAGGTAAAAGGGAATCCGGTTTCCAAGCTTTTTAATCACATTATTTGCGTAATACGCCAAATTCATTCTCCGTTTACGCGGCTCGTATCATGAGCTGACAGTTGTTTTTAACACATATTTAATTCATTTTTTGGAGATTGATTTTTTATGAGTACGCAAATTACAATTATGTTAATAATGCTAGTATGCTCCGCGTATTTTTCCGCGACGGAGACGGCATTTTCATCACTTAATAAAACACGAATTAAGACTTTGGCGGAAAAGGGCAACAAAAGGGCGGAGAGAGTTTTAAATCTTTCCGAAAAGTACGATAAGCTCCTTTCCACAATTCTTATAGGCAATAATATTGTAAACATTGTTCTTTCCTCAATATGTACGGTTTTCTGTATCGATCTTGCTGCAAAAGCATTTACTAACGTAAATCCCCAAAGCACCCAAAGCATCGGTACAACCCTCGCTACCGTAATATCCACCGTCGCGGTTCTCATCTTTGGCGAGATAACTCCTAAGAGTCTGGCAAAGGAGTACCCTGAACGCTTCGCGATGGTTTCGGCTCCGCTTATAAGCTTTTTAATGGTTGTGCTTACGCCCCTCAGTCTTGTTTTTGGCGGAATAAAGCTTGTTCTTGGAAAGGTTGTAAAGTCTAAGGACGACCACAAGATGACTCAGGATGAGCTGCTTACATTCGTTGACGAGGTAGAGCAGGAGGGTGGAATAGACAAGGAGGAAAGCGAGCTGCTTCGTTCCGCTATTGAGTTTACGGACAGAGAGGCTTCTGATATCCTTACTCCCAGAACGGTTTTGGAGGCTGTTGACGAGGACTCGACAAACGATGAGATAGCTAAGATATTCTCCGAAACGGGCTATTCCCGTCTTCCGGTATATTCGGGAAGTATTGACAGTATAGTAGGTATAATACACCAAAAGGATTTCTTCGGGAAGATAAACGGTACCGATAATTCGGTAATGTCCATCGTGAATAAGCCGGTTTTCATACCGCTTTCAATGAAAATAAGCGATATTCTTAAACTGCTTCAAAAGAATAAATCTCACATAGCGGTTGTTGTTGACGAATATGGCGGAACTACCGGTATAGTTACTATGGAGGATATTCTTGAAGAGCTTGTAGGCGAGATTTGGGATGAGCATGACGAGGTTGTTGAGGATTTCGTTAAGCTTAGCGAGGATACATACAGAATTCTCTGTTCTATGGACCTTGATAAGATGTTTAAATTCTTTGAGATTGAGGACGAAACAGATTCAGCAACGGTAAGCGGTTGGGTTCTTGAAAAATTCGGTTGCTTCCCTCAGGTAGGAGAGAAGTTCGAATTCTCAAATATTGCAGTTGAGGTCTTGGTTGCTGACGATCAGAGAGTCAGTGAGATACAGGTTACCGTCAAGGCTCCCGAGGAGACCGAAAACGAAGAAGAGTAACGGAAAATACTTCGGGCGACCTGAAAATAGGTCGCCCTTGCTTATAGCTTATGAAAAAAATGAAGCATAGATTGATATTTGCGATAATCGCGTGGGTATGCGTTATACTGTTATGCGCAATGATTTTTCTTTTCAGCGCTCAGACAGGAGACAGCTCATCAGAGCTTAGCGACGGAATAGTAAATGAATTAATAGACAAAGACGCTGAATATGAGATTGTGTCTTTTTTAGTCAGGAAAACCGCGCACTTTCTTGAATACGCAGCGCTTTCATTCATTGTAACGATTGCCCTTTGCCTTTCATTCGGCGAATTTAAGCTATATAGAAAAGCGGTTTTTATGGCTTTTGCCTTTACAGTTGTATACGCGATAAGCGATGAAATACATCAGCTGTTTATTCCGGGCAGAGCAGGGAGAGCCATTGACGTTTTAATAGACTCGCTCGGAGCCACATTCGGTATACTAATTTGTATAGTTTTTGTAAGAATAATAACGAAAAGCAAGCCGAAATAATCGGCTTGCTTTGAGGGATTAGGTTTAACTTTTGAGTTTTTTAGCGACAGCGAGTGAAACACACATTACCGTCATTACCGCAGCAGCCGCAAGTATCTGAACGCCGTTGACAGTAAAATCACCCTTCATGGTAAATATAAGAGGCGAGCTCTCGCATTTAGGGCAAGAGAGCTTCATTTCACTGTCGTAACGCTTGGATATTTGAGTGCCTTTCAAGCAGCTTATCGCATCATTAAGCATATTTTTCATATCAGATTTTTCCTTTCGATAGTGTGGGAATGAATCCTCACGTATATATTGTAACTCAAATTATCGAAATTTACAAGTGTTTTTTTAAAAATGAAGGTGTGGTGAAGAAAATTGTTAATAACCAAGGCAAGTCCCGTAACAGCTCTTAGCGGCTGCGGGAAAAAACGCGCCGAGCTTCTTTCAACGCTCGGTATTGAAACGGTTGGCGATCTTCTTCGCCATTTTCCTCGTGGATATCAGGACAGAGGGAACGTACGTAGTATTGATGAGTCTGAGGTTGGGAATACGGGCGCCTTTGTTTTAACTGTTTCTTCGGCTCCTACAACGGTTCGCATTTCAGGAGGACGAACACTTACTAAATGCAAGGCGTTTGACGGTGATAAAAGCTGTACGCTAGTATTTTTTAACAGAAATTATTTAAATGATATACTGTATACAGGCTGCACGTATCGCTTTTGGGGAAAGCTTACTAAAACAAAAAAGGGATATGAGCTTTCGCCGTCCGTTATTGAAGAAATAAGAGAGGAAAAAGCGCTAAGCGACCTTGTTCCGTTATATCCGTTAACTAAGGGACTGACTCAGAATTTTATGAAAGCTATAATTCTGACAGCGCTTAATAGCTGCTTGCTTCGTGAAGAGGACGATTGCTTACCTTTAAGGATAAGAGAACGGCTTTCGGTATGCGGTGAAGGTGAGGCTTACGCCTGTATACACAATCCGAAAAACGAGGCGATGATAAAAAAAGGCAGAGACCGCTTTATCGCCGAGGAGCTATTCCTGTTCGCTTGTTCTGTCAACCTCGCAAAGCAAGGAAGAACCTACGCTAAGGGAAAGCAGTTTGAATATGATAAATGCAAGCTATACGATTTTACGGACAAGCTTCCGTTTACGCTGACTAAAGCTCAGTCAAAGGTCATTTCGGAAATCAGGCGAGATATGGTAAGTGAATATCCGATGGCAAGGCTTGTATCGGGAGACGTCGGAAGCGGTAAAACCGTTTGCGCTATGGCGGCTGCTTATATGGCTATAAAAAACGGTTATCAGTGCGCTATGATGGCTCCTACCGAAATACTCGCTATGCAGCATTACAGAGATTTTTCCGAGCTTTTTAGTAAGCTTGGTATTGAGTGCGGATTTCTTACAGGCTCTGTTACTGCGGCTAATAAACGGAAAACAGTTGAAAAACTCAAAAGCGGAGAGCTGAAGCTGGTAGTCGGAACTCACGCGCTGATTTCACAAAACGTCGAATTTGACAATCTCGGTCTTGTTATTACGGACGAGCAGCATCGCTTCGGAGTTGCTCAGAGGACGTCGCTTCAAAATAAAACGGCATATCCGCACGTTCTTGTTATGAGCGCTACGCCGATACCGAGAACGCTTGCCTTGATTTTACTCGGCGACCTTGATATCTCGGTCATCGACGAGCTTCCGCCGGGACGTCAAACTGTCGATACCTACGTTGTAGGAGAGGCGTACAGAGCGAGGTTAAACGCATTTATCGGTAAGCAGGTAAACGCCGGAAGGCAGGTATATATAGTATGCCCAAGCATTGAGGCTAAGGAGGAAACAGATGAGGAAATATCGGAGGAGGATATTCTTACGTTTGACCTTGACGTGAAAAAGGAGAATATGCCAAAGCTTAAAAGCGCTGTCGAGTATGAGCAAAACCTTAGAAATAACGTTTTTCCGAGCTTTAACACCGCGTTTGTTCACGGTAAGATGAGCGGCAAGGAAAAGGACTCGGTAATGAAGCGGTTTAACGATGGAGAAATTGATATTCTCGTGTCAACGACGGTCATAGAGGTTGGCGTTAACGTTCCGAACGCAACGCTTATGATAATAGAGAACGCGGAGCGTTTCGGGCTTTCACAGCTTCATCAGCTAAGAGGCCGTGTCGGGCGTGGCGCAGAAAAGTCGTACTGCATTCTCGTATCAGATTCAAGCGGTGAAAACGCAAGGAAACGGCTTGAAATTATGAAAACCGTCTCAAACGGCTATAAGATAGCCGAGCAGGACCTTGAAATAAGAGGTCCCGGAGACTTTATTTCTCCGATTTCAGGTCCGTCAGGCTCGGCAAAGCAGCACGGAGCATTTGGATTTAAGCTTGCCGGCTTCTGCTCGGATTCACTGATGCTTGAAAAGGTGTTTAAAATCGCGCAGGAAACCGTTATCAATGACCCTGAGCTTAAACGGCAGGAAAACGTAAGCATTGCCGCAGCCCTGTCCGCCGGTATTGGACTTGGAATAAGCGGAGTTAATTGATTTAAAATAGATAAGCAGATTAAAAGAAAGGAATTAAAAACAATGAACTTTTCCGCAAATAACCCGATAATATTCATTATTGTCGCTGCAATTATTGGCGTTGTTGTTGCGCAGTCGGTTTTCTTTCTCGTTAAAGCATACAAGAGAGGTCTTGAGCTTGGAATGGAAAAGAAAGTGCTGACTGACACTATTCGACGCTCTGCGTTATTCACAATCGCGCCTGCTGTCGCTATATTTATGGGACTTGTTTCGCTTATAAATATGCTTGGCGTTGCGCTTCCTTGGCTGCGTCTTTCCGTTATCGGCGCGGTTACATACGAGCTTCCCGCCGCGGAATCAGCCGCCGCGTCAATGGGAATTGACGGAATTACCGCCGCAAGCATTGGAGCGAAGGAGTTTGTTACGATTGCCTTCGTTATGACCTTCGGTATTTCCGTAAGTCTTATACTTGCTCCGATACTTTGTAAAAAAATAACGGGCGGAATGCTCAAGGTCAAGGATAAGGATAAAAAGTGGATGGGCATTCTTATGACCTCGATGTTCGTTGGTATGCTCTCCGCTTTTCTCGGCTATATCGTATGCAACCTCGGCTTTGTCGATGGGGATAACGGTATTGAATTCCATTATCAGCTTGAATATTGGATACCTGTATTCGTTATGGCGATTTCCGCCGGTATAATGGGTATATGCGGCATACTTTTAAAGAAGCTTAAATGGAAATGGTTAAACGACTACGCGCTTCCCATATCGATGATAGGAAGCATGGCGCTTGCGATACCGTTAACGCTTATCATAGCTTAATGAAAGGAGAGAACTAAGATGGACTATATCAATAAAATGCACCGATACGGACGTATCTGGGCAATTATTACCTGTACCTGTATTATTGCGTTCCCCTTTGCATTGGCTTTGATTTTTAATGCATGGCCGGATTTCACAGTGTTTCTTAATGCTCTTTACCCAATCGCCATGACCTTTTGGACTGTCGGAGTAATCGAGGTAATAACCTATACCCCTATGCTTGGAGTAGGAGGAACTTACCTCGGATTTGTAACGGGAAATCTTTCATCTCTTAAAGTGCCCTGCGCTCTTGACAGCATGGAAAAGGCGGGTGTAAAGGCAGACAGCGACGAGGGCGAGGTTATTTCCACAATCTCTATCGCCACGTCATCGATTGTAACAATCATAATTATAGGTGTCGGCGTTGCTTTCATTTCTCTTATATACGGATTTTTACAGAGCGACATTTTAAAGCCCGCGTTTGATAACGTTCTTCCCGCGCTCTTTGGCGGTCTTGGCGTTGTCTACATATCTCGTTACTTCAAGATAGCTATTCTGCCCATCTGCCTTATGCTTGTTTTGTTTGTTTTCGTTCCTTTCTTGGATTCGGGAATGGTCGGAATAATGATTCCTGTCAGCATGATAGTAACGCTTATTTACGCAAGAGTTCTTTATAAGAAGAATAAGATTTGAGGTAGATAACAATGTGGATTTACGTTTTACTCGGTGTTCTTGCGGCGCTATTCGTACTGATAGCTACTGTTATAGTCAGAACACTTACGTTCAAGGTTATTCCTACTGAAAAAAAGGAATACCAAAGCTTTGAAATCGACAGAGACAAGGCGGTAAACGACCTTGCGGAAATGGTCAAATGCAGAACGGTGTCCTCGGTAAATAAGAATGAGGAGGACGAGGCGGAATTTGATAGATTTAAAGCGCTTCTTCCGACCTTGTTTCCGAAAATACATTCTGCCTGTACGCTTGAAAAGGTAGGCGACAGAGGGCTCTTGTACTGCTTAAAGGGAAAAAGCTCAGTCAGTCCCACTGTGCTTATGGCGCACTTTGACGTGGTCTCGGTTGATGAAGCCGATTGGGACAAGCCGCCGTTTGACGCCGTTCTTGAAAACGGAGTGCTTTGGGGCAGGGGAACGCTCGATACCAAAGCCACCTTAAACGGCGCAATGCAGGCGCTTGAAAAGCTGATAGGCGAGGGCTTTGTCCCCGAAAACGACCTATATCTCGCTTTTGCGGGAGATGAGGAGATAAACGGACACGGCGCACCGATGATAGTTGACCTCTTTGAAAAGCGTGGTATTACGCCCGGAATAGTTGTAGATGAGGGCGGAGCGGTAGTGCAAAAGGTATTCCCTGGGGTATCAGAGCCGTGCGCTCTTATCGGTATCGGCGAGAAGGGTATGCTAAATTTGGAGTTCTCTTATAGCGGAAACGGCGGACACGCCTCATCTCCTAAGCCTCATACTCCCGTAGGAATCCTGAGCGCCGCATGTGTAAGGGTAGAGAATAATCCGTTCAAGTTCCGCATTACAAAGCCGGCAAACGCTATGTTTAACGTCCTTGCAAGACATTCTTCGTTTGCTTACAGAATGATTTTTGCTAATCTGTGGCTCTTTAAAGGCGTACTGAATATGATATGCAAAAAGTCAGGCGGAGAGCTTAACGCTCTTATGAGAACAACGTGCGCCTTTACTCAAATGGAAGGCTCTAAGGGAATGAACGTTATACCGCCAAACGCCAGAATGGTGGCAAATCTCCGTCTGCTTGAAGGAGATACGACGGATAGCGCGATGGAATACATTTCAAAGGTAGTTAAAAATCCAAACGTCAAGCTTACCAAAATTAACGGCATGAATCCGTCAAGAGTTTCCAGCATCGAATGTGAGGCTTGGCAAAGAGTTACCGATGCGGTAGCAGGCACTTGGCAGGACGTTATCGTTGCCCCATATCTCATGGTTGCTTGCAGCGACAGTCGCCACTGGGGAAGGATAAGTGATAAGGTATACCGCTTCTCAGCAATGGCTATGACAAACGAGGAAAGAGCTACCATCCACGGAAATAACGAGAGAATTACCGTTTCTGCGATAGAGAAGACGGTTGAGTTTTATTTAAGACTTATTTCAAACAGCTGAAAAAATTTTTAACGGTATTTAAAACCCCCAATATTGCGGTATAATATACCAAAGGGGAAGGCGGTGCATTATGAAGATTTATAACGGAATAACCGAGCTTGTCGGAGGCACAAAGCTGGTTTATTTAAAGAACTACTGCGAAAAATACGGAATAAAGGCTAAGATATGCTTAAAGCTTGAAAGCTCAAACCCCGCGGGAAGTGTTAAGGACAGAGCCGCGTTGTATATGATAAAGGACGCCGAGGAGCGCGGGTTACTTCAAAAGGGCTCGGTGATTATTGAGCCGACAAGCGGGAATACAGGAATCGGTCTTGCCGCAATCGGCAGAGCAAAGGGTTACAGAGTAATACTTACAATGCCTGATACTATGAGTGCTGAAAGAATAAACCTGTTAAAAGCCTACGGCGCTGAGCTTATTCTAACAGACGGTAAGCTGGGTATGAAGGGCGCTATTGACAAGGCAAAAGAATTGAACAGTCATATCAAAGGAAGCATTATTCCAAGCCAATTTGACAACCCGGCAAACGCCGGCGCTCACTATGAAACAACAGGTCCTGAAATATGGAATGATACAGACGGGCAGATAAAAGCTTTTGTCGCAGGTGTTGGAACAGGAGCAACCCTTTCTGGCGTTGGTAAATTCCTTAAAGAGAAAAATAGCGGCGTTATCGTTGCGGCAGTTGAACCGGCAGCATCTCCTATGCTTTCCGAGGGTAAAGCAGCGCCTCATAAGCTTCAAGGGATAGGGGCAAATTTCGTTCCCGATAACTTTAAGGCTGAGTTCTGTGATGAAATAATAACTGTTTCAAACGAGGAAGCTTATGAAGCGGGCAGGGAAGTCGCAAAGCTTGAAGGAATACTCATAGGTATTTCCTCCGGCGCCGCGCTTTGCGGAGCTAAAAAGCTTGTAAGTAAAGGAAGACTTGACGGTCAGATAGTAGTCGCTATTGCGGCGGATAGCGGAGAGCATTATCTTTCCGTTCCCGACTACATTATAACGGAGAACTGAAATGCCATTCATCGTTAACTGTACCCGACACAGCGGACTGACGGCGAAAGGTACAGAGAAATGATTGGCGACACTTTAAACAGTATCCTCTGAATTTTAAGCCGAATTTTTGGAACTGAAAATATCGGCTTTTTCTTTATTTCTATTGACAAATTCGTGCTTTTAGTGTACAATTTACATGTTGACTTTATAAAAAACTGAAAGGGTGTTTTTATGCTTACAGATATTGAAATTGCTCAGTCTGTTGAAATGAAACCGATTACCGAGATTGCGGAAAAAGCATCTATACCCGTTGAAGCTCTTGAGCTTTACGGAAAATATAAGGCGAAGATAGATTTTGCGCAGATAAAAAATGACGGTAAGGAAGGCAAGCTTATTCTTGTAACCGCTATAACTCCCACCCCGGCAGGCGAGGGAAAGACAACAACCACAATAGGTCTTGCCGACGGAATGAAGAAGATAGGTAAGAACGTTGTTGTAGCGCTTCGCGAGCCTTCTCTTGGCCCTGTTTTCGGTGTTAAAGGCGGCGCGGCAGGCGGAGGATACGCCCAGGTCGTTCCTATGGAGGATATAAACCTTCATTTTACGGGTGATTTCCACGCTATCGGCGCGGCAAACAACCTTCTCGCCGCTATGCTTGATAACCATATTCAGCAGGGTAACACTCTCGGTATTGACGTTAAAAAGATAGTCTGGAAGCGTTGTGTCGATATGAATGACCGACAGCTTCGTAACGTTATCGACGGTCTGGGCGGCGCTGTAAACGGCGTTCCGCGTGAGGACGGCTTCGATATCACAGTCGCAAGCGAGGTTATGGCTGTGCTTTGTCTTGCTTCCTCTATTACCGACTTAAAGGAAAGACTCGGTAAGATAGTCGTAGCATACACCTATGACGATAAGCCTGTTACTGCCGCTGATATTAAGGCTAACGGCGCGATGACCGCACTTCTGAAGGACGCTATCAAGCCCAATCTTGTGCAGACACTTGAAGGAACTCCCGCGATTATACACGGCGGACCGTTTGCTAACATAGCTCACGGCTGTAACTCTGTTATAGCTACAAAGGCTGCTATGAAGCTTGGGGATTATGCCATTACTGAGGCAGGCTTTGGAGCAGACCTGGGAGCTGAGAAGTTCTTTGATATCAAGTGTCGCTATGCGGGACTTAAACCTGATGCTTGCGTAATAGTGGCTACCGTAAGGGCGCTGAAAATGCACGGAGGACTTGCAAAGACCGAGCTTGGAAGTGAAAATCTTGACGCACTGCTCAGAGGAATGCCTAATCTTCTTAGACATGTTGATAATATAAAGAACGTCTACGGAGTACCGTCAGTCGTTGCGATTAACCGTTTCCCGACCGATACAGAGGCGGAGCTTAAGCTTATTTACGATAAGTGCAAGGAGCTTGGCGTTAACGTTTGTCTGTCTGAGGTCTGGGGCAAGGGAGGAGACGGCGGAATAGAGCTTGCCAAAGAGGTAGTAAGACTGTGTGATGAGGAAAAGACCGAATTCAGATGCTGCTACGGTACAGAGCTTTCGCTTGAAGAGAAGATTGAAGCAATAGTAAAGAAGGTTTACCGCGGTAAAGGCGTTGCTTTACTTCCGGCAGCAAAGAAGCAGCTTGCAAGGCTTAAAGCTCACGGATTTGATAATCTTCCCGTATGTATGGCAAAGACACAGTATAGCTTCTCTGATGATCCCGCATTACTTTGCGCTCCCGAGGACTTTACCGTAACGGTAAAGAATCTTAAAGTAAGCGCAGGAGCAGGCTTTGTAGTAGTTCTCACAGGAGATATAATGACAATGCCCGGACTTCCTAAGGTACCCGCGGCAGAAAAAATTGACGTTGATGAGAACGGAAAGATAATAGGACTGTTCTGATACACCAAAAAACGGACTGAGTAATCAGTCCGTTTTTTATATAGAAAAAGCCTCATCGGGCAAAGCCGCATATGGTGGGAATCCCTCCACGGCTTATTTACGATGAGACCTTCGTCGCGGCAGTTGACACAAGTCATCTCAACGACACACCGACTCTGTCAACGGCGATGTGCCTGCAACAAGTGCAGGAACCCTACCGAAAAGGCAGAATCGCATGCTCTTTTAATATTATAATCGTAAAACGCCACTTTGTCAAGAGAAGATACTTAAAAAGTTCCGAGGGGATAATGTAGCTTCGCAGGAATAGCCTTCAACCATTCCAGAATGGGCGGAGCCGGATAAAACTCTTGACAACCTTAAAACAATGTGCTACAATAGGCGTAAATTTAAGTATAAGGAGCGTTTTATTATGAAAAGGGTATTTGCTTTATTGCTTTGTGTTATGCTCGTTGTGGCGTGCTTTTCGGGGTGTGGCGAGCCGTTTTCGAAGGATAAAGATTACGATACGGAAATGTTTGGTGATGTTGAAATTTGGCATACATATGGAGATATTTCGAAACTGAGAGTGGGCGTGTACGAGGTGTTGATACCCGAATACAACGGGAAAGATATTTCCCGCGTATCGCCGGGGTATTTGGAAGTAACTGAATGCTATCACAGTCCGGTGTCTCCATCTATAAACGACGGAACGATTTACACAGAGATAAGAGTATATTATTCTACAGGAATATTAGCCTCACCACTAATAAAAACAAACATTA
Organism: Clostridia bacterium; assembly: GCA_017502875.1. GTDB lineage: Bacteria > Bacillota > Clostridia > Oscillospirales > CAG-272 > SIG673. The sequence goes on from JAFVUF010000017.1 coordinate 28,687, forward strand.
TACAAGAAGGAAGCTAAGGCTTCCTTTTTTGATACTCAAGAAAGGATTATTATGAATAGTTTCAGAATTATAATCGACGGAAAAGATGTTACACGCTTTGCTATTTATCCATTAAATCTACAATTCACGCTTGACGATGCAATTTGGGTACGCAATTTAAAATGATACCCGTTTTAATATTGTATGCATAGCGTGAAAAATAGCGAAATGCATAAAAATAGTTATAAATTGGTGATTAATATAAAAAATCGGGGCAAAAGCCCCGATTTTTGTATAATGGTGGAGACAACTGGGATCGAACCAGTGACCTCATGCATGTCAAGCATGCACTCTAACCAGCTGAGCTATGCCTCCAAAGCCTATATATTATAACATATTTAAATAATAAAATCAATATATAATATATACAAAAAATAAAAAATGTTTTGTGCAATATACATCTTGATTTACCAAAAAAACACTTGTATAATTAAGTGAACCTTGATGGTTTAATCTACGTAAATATTGAGGAAAATGAATATGGGAAGAAAAATTTTTCAAGAAAAAAACTTTTCACTGTACAGAAAGGTTTTGCCTTACGATCAGTTTAAGCCTTTCATTAATCAGGAGCAGGGATTCACTATTAATGAGGAGCATTATCCTAAGATTATCGAAGCAGCTGAGAAAGCTCTTTCTATGGATATTACACAATTCAATGCTACTGACTTTATGATGTTTAGCCGTACCGGTAGCAGAAAGGAATCAGCAAGCAAATACGGTCCGAGAAGAGTAATGTTATTAGCGCTTGCGCTTGGTGAGTACGTCGAAAGAAAAGGCAGGTTCACTGATAAGCTCATTGACGTAATTTGGCACATTCTTGAAGAAACTACGTGGGTTATATCCGCGCACAACCGCCAAAAGCCCGGAGTAAAATGCTGCTTGCCTTATGCATTCAAGGAGGAGATTGATTATTTTGAATTGATGTCTGCTGCTACCGCGGCAACACTTGCATGGGTTTATTATCTTTGCAAGGATATTCTTGATGAAGTAACTACAATTATTTCTGATCGTATCCTCTATGAGCTTAACAGAAGAATTATAAAGCCATTTATGGACGACCGTATTATGTGGACTATGTGTAATTGGTCAGGAATGGTATCCGGTGTAGCGGGTAACTGGTGTCCGTGGATAATTTCAAACGTTCTTACTGTTGCCGCGTTGACCGTTGAAGACCTTACGCTTAGAACTCTGATAATACGTCGTTCGCTTCCGCTTCTTGATACCTTTATGAGCACTTACCATCCTGACGGCGGCTGCGATGAAGGACCAAACTATTGGAATGCGGCAGGCGGAGCGCTTTATAACGCATGCTTGGTGCTTTATGATATGACCGGTGGTTATATTAACATATTTGACGATCCGCTTATGAAAAATATGGGTGAATATATCGTTAAGGTGGTAATAACTCCCGGTAGAACGCTTAATTTTGCCGACGCACCTGCGCAGTGTAATCCTGATCCCACGCTTATTTATAATTGGGGTAAGTCATGTAACTCGGAAATGATGACAAGCTATGCTATGTGGAAGCTGAATGGCGAGCTTATTGATCCGTTACCTCCGCATGACGGCACTTGGCATATTTTATATAGACATATGCTGTTTCTTACCACACCAAGACTTCCTAAGGCAGAGTTTATTGCTCCGCAGAAATTCTATATAGGCGGACTTGAAATTGCCGGCACAAGAGAAGGAAATGAGTTTGCAAAGGGACTTTATTTAGGCTTTAAGGGTGGACATAACGGCGAAAACCATAATCATAACGATGTTGGAAGTATTATAGTTTTCTCTGACGATAAGCCTATATTTATTGACGCGGGCGCAGGAACCTACACAAGTAAGACCTTCAGCAGAAACAGATATACTATCTGGGCAATGTGCTCGGATTATCATAACTGCGCTACCTTTAACGGTGTAACGCAGCAGGCAGGCGCGCAGGCTCGTTCAAGTGATACCGTTTACGATAAGGAAACCGGAAAGATGACCTTGAATCTTGCTACCGCTTATCCCGCTGAGGCTAATATAGAATCCTATACGAGAAGCGCCGAGCTTGTAAATTCTGTTATTACTGTTGTTGACGATGTTGCATTGAAAGATGACGGAAACGTAATGTTCAGCTATATTGTTAGAACTGTTCCCGAAAACGTAACCGATAGCTCATTTGAGATAGAGGGAAGAACGATCAGCTTTGACCCTTCGCTTGAATACGCGATAGAGGAGCTTGATAAAACCGCGCCTGAGGTATCGAATATTCCTGAACTCTGGAATACAGACTTCTTACGCAGAATAACCCTTACATCTAAGCAGCCTGTTAAAGCAAAGAAGTACGTAATGACGGTAAAATAATATAACCAAAAAAATGTCTGTCTCACTGAGACAGACATTTTTTATTATTTCGTTCTTTCGTCCTTACGCATTCTGAACTTTTCTGGGGAAACACCGGTAAACCGCTTAAAAGTATGTGAAAAGTGGTATGAATCCGCAAAATGGTACGTCATAGCTATTTCTTTAATTTGAAGCGAGGTATCTAAAAGAAGTATTTTTGACGCGTCAATCTTTGATTTTAATATGTACTGCTTGGGTGTTATTCCGAATTTCTCACGGAAAATTCTAATTACGTGTGTTTCGCTCAGATAGAATTGCTTAGCAATAGTGGTTACGGAGATATCGGAATCAATGTTTGTCTCAATATACTGCTTTATTTTTTGAGCTATAATAGCAGACTTGCTCTCTAACGTGTGAGTAGGCGCAAACATTATTTCTATAAAGAGGTTGTAAAAGGCTGACGCCATTCTATTGGTTGTTTCAAGCTTGTTGTCAGATTGCTCCATCAGGTCAACAATAGCGTTAAATGCGTCAATAACGCTCGGACGAAGCGAAATATGCGTTTGAAAGGCTCCGCACGAATTAGCGAAAACGTCAGCAAGCATACCGTAGCAGGCTATGCCTGATATGAAATTTACAGAATCGGGCGTGGTTATCTCGTATGCGGTCCCCGGAGCTATATAGCAAACTGAACCCTCTGAGGGATTTTTTTCGGTACCGTCACTAAATTTGATAGTGCATTTGTCAGAACGGAAGTAGATAAAGTGATGATATCTGTTTCCGTGATGCTCCTTTATAAGATTGTTACCGAAAAGCTCTCGGTAGTAGAAAAATCTTCCCTTTGCGAACTCCGCAAGGTATTCGTTTAAGTAACTCATTGAGTATCTCCAAGCTTAAAATCTTTTTTGAGTGCTGGGTATTATCTGAATCAGTCTGAATATAATCGGAGACAGAACGACGTTTGCAATCAGCTCAACAACGAAGTTAAGTCCGATAAATCCAACAATTATAAACAACGCAACATTAGTACCGCCTGCCATAGCCTGAATAGAGTCATAGAAGAAGGCAAGTGAACCGAGGAAGAAAAGTCCCGTGTTTGCTATCGGCGCGGCGATAGCCGCAACTGTGATTGCAACGTATTTATTAGCTTCCTTTAAAAGCTTATAAACGGCGGCAGCGGCAAGTCCGCTTGCTATGCCTTTAGCGAGAACAACAAGAACAGTTAAAAAGAAGTTAAAAGAGTAGAATAGCGCAGCGTCGCCGTTAAGCAGTATCGCCACGGCAGAAACACCACCTATAAGCGCGCCACCGGAATACCCGTAAAGTACAGCGGCGAGAACTATTACCGAAAGCGAAACGGAAATAGTGAATCCGCCAAGTGGTATTTTTACAAAGAACTGTAATACGAAAACAATAGCGGATAATATTCCAAGCAGCGCGATTTTATATGTATCGGTTGACTTTTTCATTTAAAACAGGCTCCTTATCATTCAATAAAATCAAATTCAAAATCATACATACTTACAGTGTCGCCCTCTCCGCAGCCAGCGTCCTCAAGGGCTTTTATTACTCCGTTTTCACGGAGTACCTTTTCAAAATACATAAGCTGATCTCTGTCGGCAAAATTAATTGTCTCCATAAATCTGTAAAGCCAATCTCCCTCAACCTCGTATCTGCCGTTTGTTTTACGAACCTTGACCGTTTTATCAAGCGGCGCTGAGAGGTCCTCCTCAACGTATTCCTTTTCGTAAATAGTAAGAGGGGGAAGAAGACGCAGACGTTCTGCGGTCATCTGTATTAGTGTGTCAATATTATGCAGAGTTGCGGCGGAAACGTAAATAAGCTCATATCCCTTTTCATCAATATAGCTCTCAAAAGCTTCAAGATCGATAAGCTCAGGGTCGAACGCGTCATATTTGTTTGCCGCGATAATTCTCGGACGCCTTGCAAGCTCAGGACTGTATTTTTCAAGCTCAGCGGTTATCGTTTCGATATCCGCAATAGGATCTGTGCTTTCTATTCCCGAAATATCAACAACGTGAATAAGCATTCTGCAACGGTCAATATGGCGAAGAAAATCAAGACCAAGCCCCGCGCCCTCAGCCGCGCCTTCAATCAGTCCGGGGATATCGGCGCAAACAAAACCTTGGTTTTCACCGTAGCTTACAACACCGAGGTTAGGGGATAGCGTTGTGAAATGGTATGCGGCAATTTTAGGACGAGCTGAGCTTATAACGGAGAGAATAGAGGATTTACCTGCGCTTGGAAGTCCGACGAGTCCAACGTCCGCAAGCATTTTCAGCTCCAAAACGACCTCTTTTTCCTCGCCCTTCATTCCCATTTTTGCAAAACGGGGGATCTGACGCGTAGGAGTTGCGAAATGTCTGTTTCCCCAACCGCCTCTGCCGCCCTTACAGAGAATGAAATCCTCACAGTTCGACATATCCTTGATTATCTGTCCGCTTTGCGCGTCTCGAACAACGGTTCCGGGAGGTACTGGAAGAATAACGTCGTCAGCAGTCGCTCCGTGCTTTTTACCTGCTATTCCGTCGCCGCCGTTTGCGGCAACGAATTTCTTTCTGTTTTTATAGGCAAAGAGAGTATTGCTACCGTTCTCTATACGCAGAACGATGTTTCCGCCTTTGCCTCCGTCTCCGCCGTCAGGACCGCCGTGGGAAACGTATTTTTCTCTGTGAAAAGAAACGCAGCCGTTTCCGCCGTTTCCTGCCTTGACGTATATTTTAACCTTATCTATAAACAATTATATCACCTCATTAACTGATAATATATGCAGATTAATGATAATTAAATCAGAAAATATCAAAACCAGCACATTTTTATTTTATCATATCCAACAGGTCGTTTTCGCTGATTATTTTAATTCCAAGCTCCTTTGCCTTTGTCAGCTTACTGCCTGCTTCCTCTCCGGCAAGAACGTAGGTTGTCTTTTTTGAAACCGAACCTGACGTTTTTCCACCGAATTTTTCAATTAAAGCCGAGGCTTCCTTTCTGTCCATTGTTGGAAGTGTTCCCGTGAGGACAAACGTCATACCCTCAAATCTTGTATCGGTTACGTCTGACTCATAGGTGGTTTTCACACCTGCCGCCTTGAATTTTTCAATAAGCTCAGCGGTTTTTTGGTGTGTAAAGAAATTAACGATATTCTGAGCCGTTATTTCACCGATATCGTTTACCTCGCAGAGCTGTTCAACCGTAAGTGTAAAGAAGGTGTCAATATTGAGGAACTTAGCCGCGAGAAGCTTAGACACCTTTTCGCCGACCTGATGAATACCGAGGGCGTACAGAAGCTTATCAAGACCTCTGTCCTTTGAAGCCTCAATGCTGTTAACAATATTTGTAGCAAGAGTATCAACCTTTTTTCCGAGAACGTAAAGCTGCTCCTTTTTGAGATAGTAAAGGTCAGCTGCGTCCTTAATAAGCTCTGCCTCGACCATAGCGGCTATTTGAGCCGAGCCAAGTCCGTCAATATTCATCGCGTCTCGGCTTACAAAATGAGAAAGGTTACGTAGTAGCTGAGCTGGGCAAGCGGAGTTCGTGCAGTAATACGCCGCCTGATCCTGCTCTCTGTATATAGGCTCGTTGCAGGAGGGGCAAAGCCTCGGCATTTCAAACGGAACAGTACCATTCGGACGCTTATCCTTGTTAACCTTAACAATTTCAGGAATAATGTCGCCGGCTTTTCTTACAATTACAGTGTCGCCTATCCTTATATCGCGCTCTGAAATGAAATCGTAGTTGTGAAGTGTTGCCTTTGTAACGGACGTACCCGCAAGATGAACGGTATCGAAAACGGCGTAGGGGGTAATTACGCCCGTTCTTCCGACGTTTACGCAAATCTCGCGCAAAACTGTCTCTTTTTCCTCAGGCGGAAACTTGTACGCAACCGCCCATTTCGGAACGGCTCCCGTATCTCCGTACTCCTCGCGCATAGCGATATCGTTTACCTTAATAACGACTCCGTCAATATCAAACGAAAGAGAGCTCCTAAGCACGCCTATCTCACTGATTTTGTCTGTTATCTGAGTAAAGGTATCGAGAACGGCAAGATAGGGAACTGTCTTAAAACCAAGGCTTTTAAGGAATTTAAGACCTTCCTCGTGAGTAAAAAAGGTTCTGTCGCATTCCTGGATATTGAAAATGAATATATCGAGCTTTCGGCTTGCGGTAATTTTTGAATCAAGCTGACGGAGCGAGCCTGCTGCGGCGTTTCGTGGGTTAGCGAAAAGCTGCTCACCGTCAAGCTCGCGCTTTTCATTTAGCTTTATAAAGCTTTCTCTGGGCATAAAGACCTCTCCGCGCACCTCAAGATGTCCCTTATAATCAATGCGAAGCGGAATAGAGGGTATAGTTTTCAGATTCTCGGTAACGTTTTCGCCAACAAGACCGTCGCCTCTTGTAGAGCCGATTGTCAGCTCACCGTTATCGTAAACAAGTGAGACCGAAAGACCGTCTATTTTGCATTCAACAGAGTAGCCGCTACAAGGAGTCTTTTCTATAAAATCATTAAGCTCATCAAAATCAAAAACGTCTCGTAGGCTTCCCATTCTTACGTTATGCGTAACCTTTTCAAACTTATCAAGAACAGCTCCGCCGACACGCTTTGTGGGGGAGTTGCTTGAAGCAAGCTCAGGATTTTCATTTTCGAGCTTCACAAGACGGTAAAACATCTCATCGTATTCAAAATCCGAAATTTCGGGAGAGTCCTCAATATAATATTTTTTTGAGTGATACTCAAGCTTTTTTTCAAGCTCTCGCATTTCCTTTTCAATCGCCTTGCTCAAAACCGTATATCCTTTCGCTTTAAAGTTTTGCTACATATATATTATAACACAGCTTAAATTAAAAATCAAGATTTTTTACATTAAAATGTAAAAAATCCGCAACATAGGTTGCGGATTTTTAAAACGTAAATTAATTTGTATTCAAATTAACCAAGCTTTGCAGCGTTAACCTTGATGCCGGGGCCCATGGTAGAAGCTATTACGCAGCTCTTGATGTACTGACCCTTAGCAGCTGCGGGCTTTGCCTTGATAATAGCGCCCATAAGAGTGTTGAAGTTCTCAGTGAGCTTCTCAGCGCCGAAGGAAGCCTTACCGATAGGGCAGTGAATGATGTTGGTCTTGTCAAGACGGTACTCAATTTTACCTGCCTTAGCTTCGGTAACCGCGCGGGCAACGTCCATAGTAACGGTACCTGCCTTGGGGTTAGGCATAAGTCCCTTAGGTCCAAGGACCTTACCGAGACGACCGATAACACCCATCATGTCGGGAGTAGCGATAACAACGTCGAACTCGAACCAGTTCTCTTTGGTAATCTTCTCAACGAAGTCAACGCCGCCAACGTAGTCAGCGCCTGCCTCCTTAGCAGCAGCGTAGAGGTTCTCCTTACAGAATACGAGGGTACGAACAGTCTTACCGGTTCCGTTAGGAAGAACAACCGCGCCTCTGACCTGCTGGTCAGCATGACGGGAGTCAACACCGAGACGTACGTGAAGCTCGATGGTTTCATCGAACTTAGCCTTAGCGGTCTGGCAAACGAGAGCAAGAGCCTCGTTGCTGTCATACTGCTTGTTCTTTTCAATAAGCTTTAAGCTTTCATTATACTTCTTGTTAGCCATTTCTCATTACCTCCCTTAAATCACTCTTCGACAGTGATACCCATGGAACGTGCGGTTCCGGCTATCATGCTCATTGCGGTTTCGATGGAAGCAGCGTTGAGGTCGGGCATCTTTGTTTCAGCTATCTGGCGAACCTGCTCCTTAGTAATGGAAGCAACCTTAGTCTTGTTAGGCGCGGCAGAAGCGGTCTCGATACCTGCAGCCTTCTTGATAAGAACGGGAGCAGGGGGAGTCTTGGTAATGAAAGTGAAGGAACGGTCAGCGTAAACCGTGATAACGACGGGGATAATAAGACCCATCTGGTTCTTGGTTCTCTCGTTGAATTCCTTAGTAAATACGGGGATAGCTACGCCGTGCTGACCAAGAGCAGGTCCTATAGGCGGCTGGGGTGTTGCTTTACCTGCGGGTATCTGAAGCTTTATATACCCGGTGATCTTCTTTGCCATTTTAAAAATCCTCCTATGTGGTTATTAATTCGGGAGACTTTCTCTCCCTCCCACGTAATAATGCGGTTTTTAGTACTCCGCAAAACTGATTTAGCATTAGATAATGCGCTCGATCTGATTTGATTTGAGATCGACGGGAGTGCTTCTTCCAAACATGGAAGCGAGAACCGTAACAGTCTTCTTATCGTCGGATATAGACTGAACGACTCCGGAGTAGTTAGCGAGAGGACCGTCAATAATCTTAACGGAGTCGCCAACCTCATAATCAAGAGTTACCACGGAAACCTCGATTCCCATTCTCGAGACCTCCTCGTCCGTAAGCGGAACCGGCTTGGAACCGGGGCCAACGAAGCCTGTAACACCCGTTATGTTTCTTACGACGTGCCAGTTAGCATCGTTCATAAGCATTTTTACGAGAACGTAGCTGGGCATAAGCTTTGCCTCGTACTCTTTATCACCGTCCATGCGAATTTCAACAGGAACAACGACGTCAACAATCTCGTCCTGAAGCTCGCGGTTTTCGATAATCTTTTCGAGGTTAGCCTTTACCTTGTTTTCGTATCCCGTGAAGGTGTGAACCACATACCAACGTATCTCTGGGATTGCATCGTTGAAATCACTCATCTTTAATCACCTACATTAAAAGAGATTAGCGAGCGCTTCGAGTCCGTTAGAGAAACCGAAGTCGAGCAAGCCGATAGCGATAGCGGCGACAGCCATAACAACCAGAACCAACAGTGTGCTTGTAAAGGTCTGCTTGCGGCTGAACCAGGTAACCTTTTTGAGTTCACTCTTCATTGTTTTCCAGAATCTCTTCAAAAGAGAACCGATACGGGCGAAGAAGCCCGGCTTCTTTTCATCCTTTGATTTCTTCTCGGATTTCTTTGCTTTCTTATCGTCTGCGCTTACGTCAGACACGGAATCGGTAGTCTCGATAGCTTCCTCGGTTACTTCAGTAGCCTCGGTTACCTCGGACTCCATATCCTTCATTTCTTTATCTGCCATTATTTCCCCTCCTTATTTGGTTTCTTTGTGGGGAGTGTGCTTGCGGCAGAAACGACAGTACTTGCTCATTTCGAGTCTGTCAGGATCGTTTTTCTTGTTTTTCGTAGTATCGTAATTGCGCTGCTTGCATTCCGAACATGCCAAGGTTATTTTTACTCTCACTTGGTTGCACCTCCTGGATTTTTGATTGAAACGGTAAATACCGTTTTTATTCTCCCTCAGTGGAAAAAACTTGCACACAAAAAAAGCCTCTCCACAGAGGTAAATCTATTGTATCACAACTATTTTGTTTTGTCAATAGTTTTTGTAATATTTTTTATATTTTTATTTTATATAGATAATGTAGCATTTACAGAAAAATTTATTGAAAAAATTTCAAAAAAAGTATTGACAACATAGAAAAGTCGTATATAATGTTCCTTAATTATGAAATATGAGAAATTCGTATATTCATAATAATAAATTTAAAAAGGTCGGAAATGCCGACCAAGGAGGAAAAAGAAGATGACAGCAGCGGTGGATGAGCAGTATATGCAAGCCTACATGAAGGGCTATATGGAAGGGATTAAGGCCGAGCGAGGTGAGGCTGAAAAGCCTTACCTCGACGTCGAGGATGTTCGCGCCCGGTATGGCGGCATTGGAAAGCCCAAGGCGTTTGATATCATGAATGCAGTGAGGCATTACTGTAACGGCGGTAAGCTAAACCACAACGGAATGATATTACGCTCTGAGCTTGAGTATTGGGAGTCCATAGTGGAGAAGCGGTATATTGAGCGTCTTGGTGATAACAGAAAGACAAGATAGTCCGTCTTGATGAAAATGCGGCAAGGAAGCTCATCGGCAAGATAAAGGATATGAAGGCGGCGATAAAGTCGCTGGAAAGCAAGGAGTCAAGAGAGAAATATCTTAGACTCAGGGAAGCTGAAAAGCTGTTCTTGCAGGCGGCTGAGCAGTCCGGAAATGTAGACATTGCGAGATATATTCAAAGCGACCTTGAGGATGAGGAAGAAAAAGAGGTACAGGCGGCGTATATAAATAAAGAAGAGCTTACGCATGTCTCTGCATCTGACCAAGTCAGCCGCCAGCTCACGTCCGAAACGTTGCATACTTCTCGCTCTTCTAATTTTAGAACATAAAGGTGTACAACAAAAAAACTTAGTGGTAAAAGCTACAGTCATACAAAAAACCGACCTCATTTTTGAGGTCGGTTTGCGATTTTTAATTGACAAATGCTTATTTTGTGATATAATAAAAACAGTTAAATAAGTTATTGACTCGTTTCAGAGCTTTGGGAAAATATAGTGCATCGGTATTCCGTTATCATACAGTGGCTTGGTTTCGCCGACTATCAGCGGGCGCAGATAAGCAAGTCCAGCCTCGGTTATACCGTTTCCGTCATTATTTATATACTCGCTTGGCACTGACTTTACCATGTTTGCGATAGACTTTATATCAAACGTCTTGTATTCGGTTTCATAGGGTTCATCGCTTTTTCTGACGATACCAGCCATTACACCGGTTTCGCCGCATAAAGCGCGCTCAACAGCGTAAGAGCCTACGCCAAAGCTTTCGGTAATATCGGTAAGTGAGCCGATATGTGAAGCGCAACGCTGAGGAGTATTAAGCTCAACTGAACGCACCTTGCAGCCGAATTTGTCCTTAATTCTGCGCTCAAGCACCTTTGCGGCTCCCGATAGCTGAACGTGCCCGAATTTGTCAAGATTTGTGGAGTCCGCGCCTATATACGTTCCGTCAGCAAGACGGACACCCTCAGAAACAGCAATCAGGACATCGGGGTGGCTTTCCCATACTCTTTCGATATCTTTATATACTTTTTCGTATGATAAGGGAAGCTCAGGGAGATAAATAAGGTCAGCTCCCTCGGTATATTTTGTCTTGGAAAGAGCTGACGAGGCTGTAAGCCAGCCTGCGTCTCTGCCCATTACCTCAACAATTGTAACGCATTTTTGCGTATAAACCGCGGTATCACGGCGAAGCTCGGCAAAAACTGTTGCAACGTACTTTGCGGCAGAGCCAAATCCTGGGGTATGATCGGTACCGCATAGGTCGTTATCAACCGTCTTAGGTACACCGATGACGTTAATATCAACGCCATGTTCCATTGCGTACATCGACACTTTTGCAGTGGTATCCATAGAGTCGTTTCCGCCTATGTAGAAAAAGTAGCCGATTTCGTACTTTTTAAGCAAAGCAAAGAGGCTTTCGTAGAACCTTGCGTCCTCATCAGGCTTAGGAAGCTTGAAGCGACAAGAGCCGAGCGCCGCGCCCGGAGTGTTTGTAAGAAGAGCAAGGTCGGTATCGTTTCCGTCAAAAAGCGAAGTGAGGTCGTAAAGACGCTCATTCATAAAGCCCGCTGCGCCGTTTGCCATACCGTAAACCTTACCTATTTCGCTTGACTTTACAGCGGCGTTAATAACACCCGCAAGAGAAGCATTTATAGCGGCTGTCGGACCTCCTGACTGACCTACCACCGCGTTATTTCCGTATCTTATCATTAGTACATTTCCTTTCGGTGAATTTACTTTTACTCATTATATCATATATCCGTAAAAAAAGCAATAATATTTTTGATTAAAGAATGGAGAACTGAAAATGGCTGAAAATATCCAAAGGGACGCTATATATAAATTAAGCTATGGCGTTTATGTGCTGACTACTCGCAGCGACGGAAAGGATAACGGCTGCATAATTAATACAGCAATGCTTGTGTCTGAAAAGCCATACCGTATGCTCGTAAGCGTAAATAAACAAAACTATACTTATGAAATGATCAACAAGAGTAAAGTGCTTAACGTTTCTGTTTTAAATGATAATACATCGTTTGAATTGATAAAACGCTTTGGATTTACAAGTGGTAGAGATACTAACAAGTATATAGACCTTGATGGCTGGGAACGCGCCGAGAACGATGTAACCTACGTTACAGAGAACGCGATATCATGTCTTTGCGGTAAGGTTGAGCAGGTTATTGACGTTGGTACGCATGCTGTTTTCATATGTGAGATTACCGAGGCGTTCAGCTTTGGAGACGGTGAGCCGCTGACGTACGCTGAGTATCATAAGAGCGTAAAACCTAAGCCTGAGGCTAAAAAAACTGATAAGAAAACCTACGTTTGTTCAATATGCGGTTATGAATACGAGGGCGAAAGTCTACCTGAGGATTTCGTTTGCCCTTGGTGTAAGCACGGCGCTGACGCTTTTGAGCTTAAATAACACTGCGTTCTATTGTAGAATAGTGAATATCTTTCAATATTATTAATGCAAAGCGGGCTGTCGCGTTTCGCGACAGCCCGCTTTGCGTTAGGGCTCGGCGGATTTAGAGCGAAAATCGGTGATTTTGACCCGTTAGGCGTACAATACGTCGAGGGTCAAAAGCGACGGTATAAAATGACTTAAATAAAATTCGGATTTCGTAGAAATCCTACCTTGTAACACACAAAAGAGGAGCTTTACACTAAAAGCCCCTCTTTTTCTTTGTTATTTTGTCATTTTCGGTTACGCCTAAATGCGATATCCCCTTTTATGTTAGTCAAGAATAAATGTCTTTTTCTTTTTCTTGGGTGTCTGAACAGGCTCTGGAGCTGCATCAGTGGGCTTAGCAGCCTTTGTTCTCGTTCTCTTGGGCTTAGGCGCAGGCTGTTCTTCAATAATTATGGGAGTTTCAATAAGCGCAGAGACTATTTCAACGTTTTCAAGAGATACGTCGGAATTAACAATACCCTCGATACCGTCTATCTCAACAGGAACAGGCTTTGGAGCAGGAGTAACGAACTCGTCTCTGCCTATACGGTAGTTTCTGGGAGACTGACCTGTGCTGTCTCTGAAAACTCTATTGAAGGTACGCTGGTTTTCAAAGCCTGATGCCTCGTATATTTCTGCTACCGGAATATCTGTTGAACGGAGAATGCTCTTGGCGCACTCAACTCTGAGATTATTGAGGTATTCCTTGAAACCAATACCAAGCTTGTTAGAGAAAAGGTGAGAAAGATGGAATCTGCTGACTCCCATTGCCTCTGCAAGCTGGTCAAGAGAAATCTGCTCTCTGAAGTGTATACTTAAATATGTAAGAACTCTGTTGGAAAGGTCAGAGGTAACTCCGTCGTGTATCTCCGCAAAGCGAAGCTTTGAGGTTACTATGCTTACCATGAGGTGTATCCAGCTGTGAGCGATATTTTTGTCGCGCTCCGTTGAAAGAGCTGAGAGAGCGTAGAGAAGCTGACTTGGGACGTTTATCGCTTTCAGTACAGGCGAGGCAGGACGCAGACCGCTATATCTCTTTATAATGTCCGTGATAAGCTCACATTTAATATTAATAACGTAGACAACCGTGTTCTCGCCATCCGGAATTATGCAGTGAAGCATACTTGGCATAATAAACACAAAGTCGCCCTTCGTGAGCTTATACTCAAGCGTTCCGGTTGTAAGAGCCGCCTCTCCTTTTTCAATAAACAGTAATTCGGCTGAAGTATGAAGGTGCGGCTGAATACGCATTCCTTCCACCTTTTGCAGGCGCAATGCCTCAATCGGATTTTCACAGAACGAATTCATTTTTAAGTTTCCTCATTTCACTATTTCGTATATTTACAACTTGTATTATAGCACAATTTTTTGCTAATTGCAATAGAAAATTGCTATTTTTTTATTTTTTTCTTATTTTTTGTCATTTTATACCGCAATTTGATGATGATTTATGCCTGAAAATTAATTTTGTTTGTGAATATTATTTAGTGTTATGCAATGAATATTAATTAAATATGCAATGTTTTTTAGTACGAATATAACAAGGTTTACAGATTTTTTATTGGTTATATATGTTTAAGTATACAAAAAAGAAAAAGTATTCGATTATTTTCTGCAAAGCACTTGACTTTTTTCGAAAAATATGTATAATAATTCATAAAGAAAAATGTGTAAAAACGTGAGGAGAATAAATAAAATGGCTGATAAGAAAATTAAGAAGGTTGTTCTCGCTTATTCGGGCGGACTTGATACGTCTATCATTATCCCGTGGCTTAAAGAGAATTACGATAACTGTGAGGTAATCGCTGTTTCAGGAGACGTCGGACAGGGAACAGAGCTTGACGGACTTGAGGAGAAGGCTATAAAAACCGGTGCCTCTAAGCTTTACGTCATGGATCTTAAAAAGGATTACGTTGAGAATTACATATATCCCTGCTTAAAAGCCGGCGCGGATTACGAGACCTATCTTCTCGGAACCTCGCACGCCCGTCCCTGTATTGCGAAGGGACTTGTTGATATAGCAATAAAAGAGGGCGCGGACGCTATCTGCCACGGTTGTACCGGTAAGGGCAACGACCAGGTTCGTTTCGAGCTTACTATTAAGGCATTTGCTCCAGATATGAAGATAATTGCTCCTTGGAGAGAGTGGGATATCAAGTCTCGCGATGAGGAGATTGACTATGCTGAGGCGCATAATATTCCTCTGAAGATTAACCGTGAGACCAACTATTCTAAGGACAAGAACATCTGGCACCTTTCACATGAGGGACTTGACCTTGAGGATCCCGCAAACGAGCCTCAGTATTCTAAGCCCGGCTTCCTTGAAATGAGTGTTGCTCCCGAGCAGGCGCCAAATGAGCCTACATACGTTACCATCAGCTTTGAGAAGGGTATTCCTTATGCTATCGACGGAGAGAAGATGGACGCTGTCGCGCTTGTTGAGAAGCTCAATGCCATTGGCGGCGCAAACGGTATCGGTCTGCTTGACCTTGTTGAAAACCGTCTTGTCGGTATGAAGAGCAGAGGCGTTTACGAGACTCCCGGCGGAGCTATTCTTTATAAGGCTCACGAGGTTCTGGAAACTATAACTCTTGACCGCGATACCTCTCACTACAAGAAGCTCGTTGCTCAGAAGTACGGAGAGCTTGTATACTTCGGTCAGTGGTTCACCCCTCTGCGTGTAGCTCTTGACGCATTCGTTGATTCGACTCAGCAGAGAGTAACCGGAGACGTTAAGCTCAAGCTTTACAAGGGCAATATGATAAACGCGGGCGTTACCTCTCCGTATTCGCTTTACGATGACGAGGTCGCTTCCTTCGGTGATGACGGCGGTGTTTACAATCAGGCTGATTCCGCTGGATTTATTAATCTTTTCGGGCTCCCGATAAGCGTTCAGGCAAAGCTTAATAAAAAGCTGGAAAAGTAATTTATTGTCTACCCGTCGTTTGTGATGCAATCGACGGGCAGATGTACGAAAGGGCAAAATATGAAGTATATTAACGGCGGTGTGTGCGCGGCGCAGGGCTTTAAGGCTGCGGGCATTCATTGCGGAATTCGTAAGAACAGGACTAAAAAGGACCTTGCGCTCATTATCAGCGAGAAGAAGTGCGCCGCGGCAAGCGTTTACACTACCAATCTCGTAAAGGGAGCGCCTATTACCGTTACTAAAAATAACATTTGCGACGGATATGCTCAGGCGATTGTCTGCAACAGCGGCAACGCAAATACCTGTAACGCAAACGGTATTGAGATTGCTACCGATATGTGCAAGCTTGTAGAGAAATACACAGGTATAAAGGAGACGGACGTTATCTGCGCTTCTACCGGTGTTATAGGTCAGGTTCTTGACATCACGCCTATCGCTACTCATATGGAGGAGCTTGTTTCCCTACTTAGCGATAACGGAAGTGTTGAAGCCGCTAACGCTATTATGACTACCGATACCAAGCTTAAAGAGGTTGCGGTAGAATTCGAGGTTGGCGGTAAGATTTGCAAGATGGGCGGTATTGCAAAGGGCTCCGGAATGATACATCCCAATATGGCTACAATGCTCGTATTCATTACTACCGACTGTTGCATTTCTCCCGAAATGCTTAACAAGGCTATTAAGGCAGACGTAAAGGATACCTTTAACATGATATCCGTTGACGGAGATACGTCAACAAACGATATGCTTTCCGTTATCGCAAACGGCATGGCTGGAAACGCTGAGATTACCGTTGACAGCGCTGATTATCAGGCTTTTACTGAAGCGCTTCACGCGGTTACCACTCAGCTTTGCAGAGCTATCGCAAAGGACGGAGAGGGAGCTACTAAGCTTCTTGAATGTGAGGTTGTTGGCGCAAAGGATGCGGAGAACGCAAGAGCTATCGCTAAGAGCATTATCTGCTCGTCGCTTGTTAAGGCGGCTATGTTTGGCTCTGACGCTAACTGGGGAAGAGTACTTTGTGCTATCGGTTACAGCGGCGCTGATGTTGACGTAAATAGGGTAGGTGTGTCCTTTGAAAGTGAAAAGGGCAGTATTCCTGTTTGCGTAAACGGGGCAGGTATCGATTTTTCTGAGGAGAAGGCAAAGGAAATCCTTCTTTGCAGCGATATTAAGATAAAGGTAGCTTTGGGGGACGGCAGCGCTATCGCTACCGCCTATGGCTGCGACCTTACTTACGATTACGTAAAGATAAACGGTGATTACCGCACATAAGAAGTTAAGCCTTGGTGTTATTTTAACGTCAAGGCTGCCTCTATGAATAAGGGACGATAACTAATTGTTTTTTAGGAGCAAAAAATGGCGAAATGCAGAATAATTTTTGTCCGACACGGACAAAGCGAGGGTAATCTTGTAAGGTCGTTTCTTGGGCATACGGACCTTCCGCTTACTGAGCTTGGACATAAACAGGCTGAGGCTACCGCAAAATATCTGGACGGCACAGACATTGACATAATGTACGCAAGCGACTTAAAGAGAGCCTGGCAGACCGCTGAGCATATTGCCGAGCGAAAGGAGCTTAGCATAATAGCTAATCCTATGCTAAGAGAAATATATGCGGGCGAATGGGAAAACGAGATGTTTGAGGAGCTTCCGAAGAAATTCGAAAAGGATTTTTCCGTGTGGCTAACTGATATAGGAAACGCTCGCTGTACGGGCGGTGAGAGCTTTGTTGAACTGTACAACCGAATAATTCCTGAGGTTATCAGGATATCCGAGATAAACGACGGGCTTACGGTTTGTATAGCAACGCACGCTACACCTATCAGGTGTGTAAGATTAAAGGCTCACGGCTATGGCTTTGATAAGGCGAAGGACATTGGTTGGACGTGTAACGCGTCGGTAACGGTCGTTGATGTTGAGGACGGAAAGTTCACGCTGGTAAACGAGCATCAGTATGAGCATCTCGGAGAGCTTGCGACAGGGCTTCCAAGAAGCGTTTGAAAAAGTTAATTTTATACGGAAGCATATCGGTTTCCGTTATTGTGATAAAAGAAAGGAATGACAAAATATGAAAAAAGGTTACATCGTTCTTGAAAACGGTCAGGTCTTTGAGGGACAGCGCTTCGGCTATGACGGTAACGCCATAGGAGAGCTGGTTTTCAATACCTCTGCCGTTGGTTATATAGAAACCTTGACCGACGCCTGCTATCAGGGGCAGATTCTCGTACAGACCTTCCCGCTTATAGGCAACTACGGCTGGATAGATTCCGACACAAACGGAAAGGATATAAAGCTTAGCGCTTATATCGTACGCGAGTGGTGCGAGGCTCCGTCGAACTTCCGTTGCGAGGGAACTATTGACAGCGAGCTTAATAAAAGAAAAATTCCCGGAATTTTCGGTGTCGATACAAGACAGCTCACAAGAATTATAAGAGAAAACGGCGTTATGAACGCGATGATATGCGACGAGCCCGATAAGGTAGACCTTGAAGCGCTTAAAGCATACAGAAACGAAAACGTTCTCGAAAACGCAGGCATAGAGAAGAAGGTAACCGTATACAAGGCTGATGATGAAAAGCATAAGGTAACGGTTGTCAACTACGGAGAATATCTTGGCTTTATACCGAGTCTCGTTTCAAGAGGCTGTACAGTTACTGTCGTTCCTTACAATATGAGCGCAAAGGATATTCTTAATACCGAGCCTGACGGAATTCTTCTTTCAAGCGGCGCTGGCGACCCTAAGGAAAACGCCGAATGCATTAAGACGGTTGCGGCTTTGGTCGGTAAAAAGCCTATATTCGCAATCTCGCTCGGTCATCAGATACTTGCTCTGGCAAAGGGCGCTGATACCTACAAGCTTAAATACGGACACAGAGGCGCAAGTCAGCCTGTTAAGGATATTTCAAGCGGCAAGACTTACATCACCTCTCAGAATCACGGATACGCGGTTGACAGCGACTCTGCCTTAAAAGTAGGCGGAAGGATAACCTTTGTTAACGGCAACGATGCTACAAACGAGGGTGTTGAATATGCCGCGGACAAGGCGTTCTCGGTTCAGTTCATTCCCGAAAAGGGATTTGGTACTGAAAATACCGAGAAGGTTCTGTTTGATAAGTTCGTCGCAAGTCTTTGAGTTTGAAGGAAAGGAATTAGGTATAAAAATATGCCAATTTGTAAGGATATAAAAAAGGTTCTTGTTATCGGCTCAGGTCCTATCGTTATCGGTCAGGCTGCAGAGTTTGACTACGCCGGAGCGCAGGCATGCCGCGTGCTTAAAGCAGAGGGCATTAATGTTGTTCTCGTTAACTCTAACCCTGCTACGATAATGACTGATAAGGCGCTTGCAGATGAAATATATCTTGAGCCTCTTACTGTTGATACCGTAAAGAGAATTATTGAAAAGGAAAAGCCCGACAGTATTCTTGCCGGTCTTGGCGGTCAGACGGGTCTGACTATCGCTATGCAGCTTGCAAAGGAGGGCTTCCTTGAAAAAACGGGCGTAAGGCTTCTTGGAACTAATGCCGAAGCGATAGATAAAGCGGAGGATAGAGAGCTTTTCCGAGACACAATGAAAAAGATAGGTCAGCCCTGCATACCCTCTGATATAGCAACTACGCTTGAAAAGGCTGAGGAAATAGCTGAAAAGATAGGCTATCCCGTTATTATTCGACCCGCCTTTACGCTTGGCGGCGCGGGCGGCGGTGTCGCGTACAATCTTGACGACCTTCGTATTATCGCCAAGAACGGACTTATGCTTTCTCCCATAACGCAGGTGCTTGTTGAGAAGTATATCTACGGCTGGAAGGAAATCGAGTTCGAGGTAATGCGCGACAGTGTTGGAAACGCTATCGCTATATGCTCTATGGAGAACGTTGACCCTGTTGGAGTTCATACGGGCGACTCAATAGTCGTCGCTCCCGCGGTATCGCTTTCCGCTAAGGAATACAGCATGCTCCGCAACGCTTCGCTTGATATAATTACCGAGCTTGGTATTGAGGGCGGCTGTAACTGTCAGTTTGCGCTTGATCCTAACAGTATGGATTACGCAGTTATCGAGGTTAACCCCCGTGTTTCCCGTTCCTCCGCACTTGCTTCAAAGGCGACGGGATATCCTATAGCCAAGGTTACCTCAAAGATTGCTCTCGGTTATACTCTTGATGAGATAAAGAATGACGTTACGGGAACTACCTACGCCTGCTTTGAGCCTGCGATAGACTACATCGTTGTAAAATTCCCGAAGTGGCCCTTTGACAAGTTCGTTCACGCCAGCAGAACGCTTGGAACGGCTATGAAGGCGACGGGCGAGGTTATGTCCATTGCGCCTACGTTTGAGATGGCGATAATGAAGGCGGTAAGAGGCGCGGAGATATCACTTGATACTCTTAACAATCCCGCTATACAGGCAACAGAAAATATCGTTGATAAGCTCGGTAACCGTGATGACAGACGTCTCTTTACAGTTTTTGAGGCTTTAAAGAGAGGTATTACTGTTGACGAGATAAACAGAATAACGAAAATTGATAAATGGTTTATTAATAAGCTTAAAAATCTTGCGGAATTTGAGGACGATATCGCGGGAGTTAAGCTTACCGATGAAAACTATATTAAGGGTAAAAAATTCGGTTATACCGATAAGGCACTTGAAAGAATAAGCGGATATCCGCTTCCCGCAAGTAAGGACGCCGCATTTAAGATGGTTGATACCTGCGCTGCGGAGTTTAAGGCGGTAACCCCTTACTTCTACTCGACATATGATGATGAGTGCGAGGCAAGAGAGCTTGTGGGCACTGAGTGTAATAAGGAAAGAATTATCGTTCTCGGCTCAGGTCCTATCCGTATAGGTCAGGGTATTGAGTTCGACTATTCGTCAGTACACTGTGTTTGGGCGCTCAAAAAGCTCGGTTATGAGGTCGTTATTATAAACAACAACCCCGAGACCGTTTCTACCGACTTCGATACTGCCGACAGACTGTACTTCGAGCCGCTTACTCCCGAGGACGTTATGAACGTTATCAAGGTAGAGAAGCCTGTTGGAGTAGTTGTCGCGTTTGGCGGTCAGACGGCTATTAAGCTTACTAAGTTCCTTGATGAAAACGGAATACAGATTCTCGGCACGTCAGCGGACGGAATTGACGTAGCTGAGGACAGAGAACGCTTTGACGCGCTTCTTGAATCCTTTAATATAAGACGTCCCAAGGGACTCTCGGTTATGACCGAGGCAGAGGCTCTTGAAGCGGCTGCTACGCTTGGATATCCCGTTCTTCTTCGTCCTTCCTACGTTATCGGCGGTCAGAATATGACAATCGCTCATACCGAGGAGGACGTAAAGAGATACATGAAGATAATTCTCGCCCAGGGTATTGAAAACGCGGTTCTTGTTGACCAGTACCTTATGGGAACTGAGCTTGAGGTTGACGTTATATCTGACGGTGAGGACGTTCTTATTCCCGGTATTATGGAGCATATTGAGCGCGCCGGTATTCACTCAGGAGACTCTATCGCGGTATATCCGCCCTATAACCTGAGCGACAAAATGCGTAAAACGGTTATTGACTGCTCAACCAAGCTCGCTCTTTCTCTTAAAACCAAGGGACTTGTTAATATTCAGTACCTTATTTACAGAAACGAGCTTTATGTTATAGAGGTTAACCCAAGAGCTTCAAGAACTGTTCCCTATATCAGTAAGGTAACAAACGTTCCGATGGTTGATCTTGCGTCAAAGATTATGGTCGGAGCAAAGCTAAAGGATTTTGATTATGGCACAGGTCTTTATAAGACTCCGCCTTACTATGCCGTAAAGGTTCCCGTGTTCTCCTTTGAGAAGCTTAATGACGTTAACTCGGCGCTCGGCCCTGAGATGAAATCAACGGGTGAGGTTCTCGGTATAGGTAAAACTCTTAACGAGGCTATATTCAAGGGAATGATTTCGGCGGGCTTTAAGCTTTACGATCATACCGACAATGCGGCTAAGGGTGTATTTATCACCGTTTCCGATCAGGATCAGCTTGAAATTGTTAAGCTCGCTAAGAAGCTTGACGAGCTTGGCTTCCACATTTACGCTACAAGAGGAACGGGCAGAGAAATTGCATCTCTCGGTATAGACGTAACGATAGTAAGAAACCTCAGCAAGTCAAATGAGATAATGGAGCTTCTTGAAAGCGAAAAGCTTAACTATATCGTTTACACGGGTATCGGTCAGAAGAAGTCTATTGAGGACTTTATAAGACTCCACCGTCGCGCAACACAGCTTGGTGTCGCTTGCCTCACGTCTCTTGATACGGCAAACGCACTTGCTGACATTATTGCGTCCAGATATACTGAGCAGAATACAGAGCTTGTCGATATCAACTCGATGAGAACTGAAAAAATGCCGCTTAAATTCCTTAAAATGCAGAGCTGCGGCAACGACTATATTTTAGTCGATAACCGCGACGGCGCTATAACCTGTCCCGAATCTCTTACTCTTATGTATACAGACCGTCATTACGGCGTTGGCGCGGACGGACTCGTGCTTATTGAAAATTCCGAAACAGCAGACGCAAAGATGAGAATGTTCAATATTGACGGTACAGAGGGAATGATGGCAGGTAACTGTATCCGCTGCGTAGCTAAGTATCTCTACGATAACGATATCGTAAAGAAGGAAGAGATGAGGATAGAAACCGCCAGCGGCGTTAAAGACGTAACAGTATACCTATCAAATGACCTCGTAACGTCTGCCTCTGTTTATATGGGTAAGGCTGACTTTAATCCTAAGAGAGTTCCTGTTAAGCTCAAGGGAGAGAAGATACTTGATTATCCCGTTACAGTAGGCGATAAGGAGTATAACATCAGCTGTGTTTCTCTCGGAAATCCTCACTGCGTTGTATTCTGCGACAAGGTTGATGCGGTTGACGTTGAGACGGTAGGACCTCAGTTTGAGTGCAACAAGCTGTTCCCTGAGAGGATAAACACTGAGTTTGTCCGTGTGGTAAACAGAGGAATGCTCAAGATGAGAGTATGGGAGAGAGGAAACGGCGAAACTCTTGCCTGCGGAACAGGCGCATGCGCTGCGGTTGCCGTAGCGTGCGAGCTTGGTCTTTGCGACAAGGGAACGGATATTACCGTTAAGGTAAAGGGCGGAGACCTTATAGTTAACTATTCTGACGACGGAGTAGTTCTCACAGGTAACGCAAAGCTTGTTTACAGAGGCGAGCTTAAATACTAATTTAAAAAATATTTTGAGTGGACGGCGCAATTGCGTAATATGTTGCCGAAAGGTATTATTGCGAGGAAAGTCCGGGCTTCATAGGGCAGGATAACTGATAACGTCAGCCGAGGGTGACCTCCGGGAAAGTGCAACAGAAATAAACCGCCGAGTTTTACTCGGTAAGGATGGAAAGGCGAGGTAAGAGCTCACCGGCAGCTTGGTAACAAGCTTGCAAATGTAAACCCTATCCGAAGCAACACCGTAATGTGAAAGGAGCATAAGCTCACGTTTGCCCGACGGAATTTCATAGGTGGCGAGGAGCTTTATGGCGACATAAAGCCAAGATAGATAATTGCGGTCGGTTTTTAAAGCCGTCACAGAACCCGGCTTACAAGTCCACTCAAAACCATTTTGACCGCAAAAAGAGCTTTCTTTTTGCGGTCTTGCTTTTATGAAGGGAGATACGTAATTGAATAACGCTTGCTTTAATGATTTAAAAGGCGCGAGATGCAGAGTTTTCGGTCTTGGTAAATCAAACGAGGCGCTTATTTCGTACCTTGATAAAAAAGGCGCGGAGATATACGTTTCGGATAAAAGGAAGTCGGAAAATGAGATTACGGACGTTCTTCAAAATAAAGGAATAAAAAAAGCAAGAGTATTGCCGTATTTAGATACTGTAAATACAGATTTTGTCTTTCGTACCCCATCGCTTCGCCCTGATGCTCCCGAAATTTTAAGCTCGACATCAAGCGGAGCGTTTCTTACAAGCGAGGTTGAGCTGTTTTTTGAGGTCGCAAAGGGTAAAATATATGGAATAACGGGAAGCGACGGCAAAACAACCACTACAACCCTTACTTATGAAATATTAAAAAGACAGTTCGGTAAAGATAATACCTTCGTTGGAGGTAATATAGGAATACCGCTGATTTCATTTGCGGATAAGCTTAATGATGAAAGTATTACGGTTTGTGAGCTATCAAGCTTTCAGCTTATGACCGTGAAGCGCTCGCCCAACTTCTCAGCAATCACTAATATCTCCGAAAATCATCTAGACTATCATCTTGATATGGCTGAATATATCGGAGCTAAATGCAGGATTGCGGAATATGGGTGTGAAAGGCTCGTCGCTTATGATAAAGCCTTTAATTACGTAAAAAGCTACGCAAAACGACTTCCGAAAGATGTTGTATTTACGTCGTTTGAGCCGCTTAATCGTGGAGTTAATGCTTATAACGGGTATATTTGTAAAAACGGAGAAAAAATCCTCCCGATAGGCGAAATCAAGGTCCCCGGTAAATATAACATCGCTAATTTCATGACCGCGCTTGGTTTAACAGACGCGCCAAGCGAAGTAATAGGCGCAGTCGC
Source organism: Clostridia bacterium (assembly GCA_017502875.1). GTDB lineage: Bacteria > Bacillota > Clostridia > Oscillospirales > CAG-272 > SIG673. Next base: position 52,884 of record JAFVUF010000017.1, read on the forward strand.
AAGGGTATTTAAGGGAGTAGAGCATAGAAACGAGCTTGTTTGCCAAAAGCGAGGAATAAGCTTTTATAACGCCTCTATTGATTCGACTCCGTCAAGAACGCTAGCGACTCTTTCCTGCCACGCAAACGAGGATATTACTCTTATTTTAGGCGGCTACGACAAGAATCTTGATTATTCAGAGCTTGCAAAGCGCTTAAATAATGCTGTTAAAAGAGTTGTCATAGTTGGAGAAAACAAGAATAAAATCAAAAGCGCAATAGATAGCTGCGCAGGTAAGGACATAAAGGTCTATATGTGCGAGGACTTTAAGGAGGCGGTTATGATCGCCTGTGATGTTTCAAGACAAGGCTCGACGGTTCTTTTGTCTCCCGCAAGCGCAAGCTTTGATATGTTTAAGGGTTTTGAATATAGAGGAAATGAGTTCAAAAATATCATTAATCAACTATAATTATCATTAAAGTATTAAAAGGATCTTTGTTTTGAAAACGGAAAATCAAAAGCTTAGAATTTTATATTTAATTGAAATTTTAACCAAATACACAGACGAAGAGCATCTTCTTAACTCTACGCAGATAATTGAAAAGCTTAGAGCATACGGGATTGAAGCTGAGCGAAAAACTGTTTACAGCGATATTAACGCGCTTGTTGACAGCGGATTTCTTGATGTTGAGCACGTAGGCGGTAGATATGGCGGATTTCACGTTCTAAGCAGAAAATTTGAGCTTGCGGAGCTTAAAATGCTCGTTGACGCGGTTCAGGCATCTAAGTTTATTACCAATAAGCAATGCTCGTCTTTAATTAAAAAGATATCGGATTTTTCAAGCGTATACGATGAAAAAAAGCTATCAAGAAGCGTCTACATATACGACAGAGCGACAGATAAGACTAAAAACGCTTATTATATGATAGACTCTATTCATTGCGCGATATCTGAGAACCGTTCAATTCTGTTTCAGTATACGGAGATGACTCCGTCTAAGGAGCGTTATAAAAGACATAACGGTGATTTTTATGCTGTTAGTCCGTACGCACTTATTTGGCGAGATGAAAATTACTATCTTGTGGCTTTTCATCACGATTCGGGTACGATTCGTCATTACAGAGTCGATAAGATGGAGAATATTAAGGTAACAGAAAATGCCCGTGAGGGCGCTGAGGAATTTGAAAAGGTTTCACTAAGTAAGTATAGCTCAAACGTATTTGAGATGTTTCTCGGCAAGGAGTATATGGTACACTTCCGCTGTGATAATTCGCTTTCAGGCGCGATGTTTGATAGGTTTGGAGATGACCTCAGAATAGAGGAGCACGGAGATTATTTTGAGTTTTACGCGCCTGTGCATATTAGCGTAAGATTTTTTGGTTGGGTGTTCGGATTTGACGGAGGACTGAAAATTCTTTCACCTGAAAACGTTGTCAAAGAATACAGGAAGCAGATTGAAAAGGTTATAAATTCGATTTGAGTTCACATTATATGCTTGACAAAACGTACTAATATATAGTAGAATTATACCGTAAGTTTAATTTAGAAAGGAAATAATGCTATGGGACTTATAAGAGCAGCTTTATCTGCTAGCGGCAGTGTTCTTGCTGATCAGTGGAAGGAATACTTCCAGGCAGATTCAATGTCAAACGATGACCTTATAGTCAAGGGATATAAAAAAACCAAGGGGAATAATAAGGGTGGAGACGAGATTATCTCTAACGGCTCCGCTATCGCTGTCGGCGAGGGTCAGGCGGTTGTTATCGTTGAGGACGGTAAAATCGTTGAGTTCTGCGCTGAGCCGGGCAGATTTATATGGGACAGCTCAACCGAGCCTTCGGTTTTCTGCGGCGGCTTTGGAAAGGGAATAATAGATTCCTTTAAGAAATTCGGCGAGCGTTTTACCTTTGGCGGAGACAGAGCAAAGACCCAGAGAGTTTACTATATTAACACCAAGGAGATAATGGATAACAAGTTTGGAACTACCACACCTATGGTGTACGACGATCAGTACTATAATACTGCTCTGTACATAAGGTATTTCGGACAGTTTTCCTTCCGTATATCTGACCCTATTATATTTTTCAGCCAGATATCAGGCGGTGTAACGGAAAGGTATAACCGTTCTTCGCTTATGGATATGTGTAAGGACGAGTTTATGACAGCGCTCGATACCTCGCTTTCTCAGCTTGCCGCAGAAGGAATCAAGTTCAGTCAGCTTCCGACAAAGCAGAGAGAAATAGCAAAATACATGTCCGAAACTCTTGACGGTGAGTGGGGACAGAGAAGGGGTATGGAGGTTGTTTCGGTAGCTATCGCAAAGGTAACTCCCGATGAGAAGAGCCGCCAGAGAATAGAGCAGTTTGATACTAACGTTATGCACAGTAATCCTAACGCTATGGCAGGCGGACTTGCCTATGCGCAGATGCAGGCAATGCAGGACGCGGCTAAGAATTCTAACGGCGCGATGACAGGCTTTATGGGACTTGGCATGATGAACAACATGATGGGAAATGCTGCCCCCTCTCAAAGCGCTCTGCTTAATACTGCGCAGGAGCTTCAAAGTAAACGGCAGAACGCTCCGTCAACCCCTTCGGCTGATGAGTGGACCTGCTCTTGCGGAAATAAGTGTAGCGGTAAATTCTGCTCAAGCTGCGGCAGCAAAAGGCCTGAGGCTATTTCAGGTTGGAAGTGCGCTTGCGGCGCGACTAATACGGGTAAATTCTGTTCAGAGTGCGGCTCAAAGAAGCCGAGCGACGGATATTTCTGCGCAAATTGCGGAAACAAAAGCGAAACACCCTTTAAATTCTGCGCAAACTGCGGAGCAAAATACGAAGGATAGTAACGGCGCCTGAGCTCACTTTGAAAAAATCAATTCTATCAAAAGCTTTTTTATTAGGTAAAATCTGATTTGATTTTTAAATGGTTGAACTAATTCCTTTTTCTTGCGTATAATGAAGTAAAAACGTTATACGGAGGAAAAACGCTTTGATTAAAATTTTTATCGATCAAGGACATAATCCGCAAAACCCCAACGCAGGCGCGGAGGGAAACGGATACAGAGAGCAGGATATTACTTATAAAATCGGAGTTGAGCTTGCAAGGCTTCTTAACGCAAATCCGAATTTTGAAGCAAGGCTTTCAAGAAATTCACCGACAGAAATTCTCGGAAAATCAAACGCTGAAAGCCTAAGAATACGGGTCGGTGAGGCTAACGCCTACGGCGCCGACGCGTTTATTTCCATTCATCTCAACGCTTCCAATATTACGTCGGCTACGGGAAGCGAGGCTTTTGTTTTTCGACTTGGAAATGCGGCTGAGGAGCTTGCGAGTGATATACTGTTAAGACTTACAGAAGCAACGGGTTATCAGAACAGAGGCGTCTTTGCAAGACCAACACTCTACGTTTTACGCAAAACGCAGATGCCGGCTACGCTTCTTGAGGTTGGATATATTTCTAATCCCGGTGAGGCTCGGTTTATGAACGATAATCCCGGACTGTACGCAAGGGGAATATATAACGGCATTTTAACCTATTACGGATTTCAGTAATTAAATAAAAAAGGACGTAAAAATGGATATTGTAAAGTTAAAGCCGTATTGCGCTAAGGCAATATGGGGAGGAAAAAATCTTAACCTTAAATACGGTAAAAAGGACTACGACGAAATAGCTGAATCGTGGGAGTTGTCGGGATATCCCGGCAAGGAAAGTATTGCGGTCGGCGGTAAGTATGACGGTAAAACGATTAATGAAATAATCAGTATCTGCGGAAAAGCGGTTCTCGGAACAAAAGCGGAGAAGTATGATAAATTTCCTATGCTTATAAAGCTTATCGACGCCGCTTCACCTCTTTCCATTCAGGTTCACCCAAGCGACGAGAACGCTAAAGCTCTCGGCGCTGACGGCGGAAAAACGGAAATGTGGATAATTTGCGACTGTGAAAAGGACGCGTTTCTTTACTTTGGCGTTAAGGAAAGGCTATCTGCCGAGCAGTTTAAAAACGCCATCCTTGACGGAAGTATAACCGAATACTTAAATAAAGTTCCCGTAAAGCCGGGAGATACGTTTTTTATCGAGGCGGGAACCATTCACGCAATTGGCGCGGGGATAACCATCTGCGAGATACAGCAGACCTCGGATACAACCTACCGCCTTTATGACTATAAACGTAAGGACAAGGACGGAAACGAGAGGGAACTGCATATTGAAAAGGGAATGATAGCGTCCAATCTTGAACCGATAAGCGATTTTTACGAAAAGGGCGAGATGATAGGGAACGAGCTTCGCCTTGTAAGCTGTCCTTTCTTTAACGTAAGCAGAATAAACGTTAAAGGCTCAACCGATATAAATGTAGATTGCTCCAGCTTTGCCGCGCTTACGATAACTGAAGGTGTGGGTGAGATACAGAACGGTGATACCGTTATTGAAGTCAGCAAGGGCGACACTGTATTCGTGCCGGCATCGTCGGGCGATATTTATCTTGACGGCGTAATGACTGTTATTAAATCAACACTTTAAGGAGAATTTCTATGGAGCAGGAATTTTTTGGATTTAAAAGAATTGATTTTACTTTTCAGGGTAGAAATGCTATTATAGTTTTTCCAAATAAAGCAAATGAGAAGAGGGAATGGTTGCTTAAATCCGAGTATTTCGGCGCGTTTCCCAAATTTGAAGCTGATATGCTTGCAAGAGGGTACCATCTCTGTTACTTAGAGAACCTAAGCCGTTGGGGAACCGATGAGGATCAGAAGGCCAAGCGTGATTTTTCAGAGTTTCTGCAAAAGGAATACCGCCTTGCAAGAAAATGTATCTGCGTAGGAATGAGCTGCGGAGGTTTTCATGCGGTTAATTTTGCTTCGAGGTATCCGTCCTATGTTTCGGCGCTTTATCTTGACGCGCCCCTGCTTTCCTTTTATGGCTGGCACGATAGTTTTTCCGAGCTTGAACGTCAAGTATGGAGAGAGGAGCAGAAGAAGGCGTACGGCTTTAGGACCGATGCTGAGCTTCTTGTATACAATGACCAGCCAATAAACAGGCTTCGTACCCTTACTGAAAACAAGATACCCGTCGCGCTGGTTTACGGTGGAATCGATCTCGTTGTTGACTGCAAAAAGAACGCGGAGATGCTTATTCAGTATTATGCCATACAGCGAGCTCCGATTAAAGCATGGTGTAAGCCGGAATGCGATCATCATCCGCACGGCTTTGAAGATAATAGCGAATTAATTAGTTATATTGAGAATGTTAAGTTATAAATGATAAAAAGCGGTGCAATGCACCGCTTTTTTATACTATTGTTCCGCCGCCGACTACTGTTTCACCGTCGTAAAATACCACTGCTTGACCTCTTGTTATAGCTCTTTGTGGCTCGTCGAAAATCACCTTTATTTCGTCCGCTTCCGTCTGTATGAGAGTTGCGTCTGCCTCTGTCTGACGGTAGCGGATTTTTGCCTTGACTCGCATTTCACCGACAATTTCGGGAACGGATATAAGGTTGATGTTCTTTGCTGTAAGCTCGGTTTTATAAAGCTGCTCACTTTTTCCGAGAACCACGGTATTGCTTACGCTATCGACGTCGAGCACGTAAAGCGGCTCCGGTAGGATGAGCCCAAGCTTTTTACCTTGACCTACCGTGTACCTTATAATCCCCTTGTGCTTTCCAAGCACGTTGCCATCTGTGTCCACAAAATTGCCTTCGGGATAGCTTTTACCCGTATAACTCTCTATAAACTCAAAATACTTACAGTCCTTAATAAAACAGATGTCCTGACTGTCCTTTTTGTCGGCATTGATAAAGCCGTTTTCTAAGGCTACGTTCCTTACCTCGCTTTTATCCATATCTCCAAGTGGGAAATACGCCCTTGAAAGCTGCTTCTGTGAAAGAGAATACAGCACGTAGGTCTGGTCTTTGCTTAAGTCCTTTGCCTTTTTTAGTAGATAACGTCCGTTTTCCTCATTATATTCAACTCTTGCGTAATGACCGGTTACAACACAGTCCGCGCCGAGCTGCTCAGCCTCTGAAAAAAGCTTATCGAATTTCAGGTGTCTGTTGCACTGAACGCAGGGGTTCGGTGTCATTCCGTTTTCATAGCAACGGACGAAATTATCAACGACCTTTTCCTTAAAGTTTGAGGAGAAATTGAAAATTCGATGCTCAATGCCAAGGCTCTTGCAGACCGAGGCCGCGTCCTCTATATCCTTGTCGGTGCAGCATGACGGTGAAATTTTAACCGTATCATCACTGATAAGCTTCATTGTAACGCCTATACATTCAACACCTTTATTTGTCAGTAGCATAGCCGCAACGCTTGAATCAACACCGCCGCTCATAGCTATAATTGCTTTTTTTATGTTCTTCATTTACTTTTCCTAATGCTTTTTTCTTAATTATATAATATTTTTTTATATATGTCAAGGTAAAATAATTGACATACATATTTTATTGTGATATAATTTTACTGTAAATATTTGAATTTTGGGGTAGCTATGGAAGATATAAGGCTTGGAAGGTACCGTCATTTCAAGGGAAATGAATATCAGGTAATAGGAATAGCAAAGCACAGCGAGACACTTGCGCCTATGGTAGTTTATAAGGCGCTTTACGGCGAGGGCGGGATTTGGGTTCGTCCTGCTGAAATGTGGAACGAAACCGTTGAACGCGACGGAAAAACATTTAAAAGATTTACCTACATAGGAGAATGAAAATGAAAAAGATTGCAAGCTTTACAGTTAATCACGATAAGCTCAAAAAGGGAATTTATATATCAAGAATTGACGGCGACGTCATAACGTACGACGTCAGATGTAAGATACCAAACGGCGGCGACTATCTCGAATGTCCCGCAATGCATACCTTTGAGCATCTTTTCGCCACTTATGCCAGAAACAGCGAATTTGAAAAGAGTGTTATTTACGTTGGACCTATGGGGTGCAGAACCGGTTTTTATTTACTGCTCCGTGATGACGTAAGCTATGAAAATGCCATAAAGCTTACATACGAGGCGTTTAAGTATACCGCTGAGTTTGAGGGAGTTATACCCGGAAGCAGTAAAATTGAATGCGGAAACTATCTTGAACACGACCTTGAAGGCGCAAAAGCGGTTGCGCGTGATATGATGAGCGTTCTTGAAAATTATACGCCTGAAATGATGACCTACGAGGTTTAAAATACTGTGGATTATTCAGTATTCAAGGAGCGCGTTTACGGTTACCTTTCCTTTGCGAAGATTGAGGAAAGCGATTTAACTAACCGTATAATCAGCGAAAGCCTTGAAAAGCTTTCGCTCAGCGACTCTTTTCGCTACCGCTGTGCCGAATACGCCTTACCGCTTGAATTTATGAAAAAAGAGCCGTATGCCTCGTTTTTAAGCGGCGCAAACGGCTATTTTCTTGTTGTAAGTACTCTTGGCGATGGCGCTGAAAATCATAAGGAAACTCTTGACGATAGAAGCAAACTTATATTTGATGCCTGCGCTAACGCTTACCTCGAACTTAAAAATGAGGAGCTTAGGGAGAGCCTATGCGATAATCTGAGCTATCTTTTTTGCCCCGGATATCAAGGGAGCGACGTGTCGGAAATAAAGTACATTCTTGACGAGCTTAAAGCATATGAGCTTAGTATAGAGCTTCTTCCGTCGGGAATGATGACACCGCAAAAGAGCATGGCCGGAATTTACGCAAAAGGAGCTTCACCTCTTAAAAAATGCGGTAATTGTCTGAAAATCAACGATTGCGCATACAGAAAGGCAGGAAAACTATGCTTTCATCTATAAAAGAAATAATGATATTTGACGGCGGAATGGGAAGCGAGCTTGCAAAGGCAGGGATAAGCTATACCGTTCCCGAGGACCTTAATATCACTCACTCAGAGGTAATTCAGGGGATACATAAAAGCTATAAAGACGCCGATTTTATAACGACAAACACATTCGGTCTTAACCGTATCAAATATAAAGGTAATTATTCTATTTCCGAGGTAGCAGAGAGGGCGATAGAAAATGCAAGAAGCGCCGAAAAAAAGGTTATGTTCGACATCGGTCCGACAGGCGCGCTCTTAAAGCCGCTCGGTAATCTTGCGTTTGATGAAGCGTACGAAGCCTTTAAAGAGGTGGTTGAAATCTCAAAGGATAAGGTTGACGGATATATAGTAGAAACCTTTTCCGACCTCTACGAGCTTAAAGCGGCAATGCTCGCCGTAAAGGAAAACTCAGATAAGCCAGTATTTGCTACTATGACCTTTGATAAAAGCGCGAGAACCTTAACAGGCACTACACCGGAGATAATGGTCGAGCTGCTTGAAGGACTTGGAGCTGACGCGGTTGGTGTAAACTGTTCGCTCGGTCCGAATGAGCTTTACGGAGTTATCGAGCGCATACTTAACTGCGCCCATGTTCCCGTAATTATCCAGCCAAACAGAGGTTTGCCTAAATACGAAAACGGCAAAACTTATTACAATATAACGGTAGAGGAGTTTACCGAGAGTGTAAAGCAGTATGCTAATATGGGCGTCAGCATTATCGGCGGCTGCTGTGGAACTGATCCCGATATTATTTCTTCGATTTCTAAATTCAAGGGTATGTCCGTTATAAAGCGTGATAACCCGCATAAAAAGGCTGTTACCTCTTATTCTGCGTATGCGGAGATAACCGATGAAACGGAATTTGCCGAGCTTACTGTTGATGAAAACGTAACCGAGGACGACTGTGAGGATATTGCGTACGACGTTCTTGATATGGCAGACGACGGCGCCGAGGTTGTGAATATTACGGTAAACGGCGCTAAGCCTGACGTCATAAAAGCTTTGGTAGAGAAGATACAGGAGTTTAGTAACGTGCCGCTTCGCCTCATTTCGTCTGATATAGAGGCTATTGAAATTTTCAAGAGGTATTATAACGGCAAACCCTTTATAAACTGAATATTAAAAAGAACTTGGAATTAAACCAAGTTCTTTTTTACTTTATATTGACTTTTTCTAAATATTGTGATAGAATGTATTTGCGACACAACTGAATAATTAACACAACAAGTGTGTATTTTTTATTAATGGTAAAAATACAGGCTCTTTTTAGCATACTTGTTGTGTGGTAAAAGTTGTGTCGCAGCAATCGGAGTTATGTATTTTTCGTGCGTAGCTTCGGCTGCGCACTTTTTTATTTTATGGAGTAAAAAGAATGAAAAATCTAAAAAGAGTACTATGTATTTTTCTTTGCTTGGTTATGGTTGTTGCGGCGTTTGGTTGTGATAATAATAATTCCGATGATCCGGACAATGATAACGGGAACGGTGGTGGCGGCGGTGAAGGTAGCGGAGAAAATGGCGGTAACGGCGGCGGAGAGGATAATAAGTATTCGGAGTACAGCGAACTTCTCCAAGGGGTTCTCACTAATAGTACATATAATCAATTAATCACCAAATTCAAATCTCAATCCAGATGCGAAGAAATACTAAACTATATTCACCCATTCGGCTTCTTAGAAGATGAAGGTTATGATATATCTGCCATCAAGGCTGGTAATCTAGAATGTCATACTTCACCATTTATATACAAAGATGAGCCCAATAATCTATATATGGCAGTAGCGGTAAAAGATGGTGATCATTATGCTAACTATCTGTTGAAATATCAATTATTTGACCAAGAGATGAATGAGTATCGTACTTTTACTAGCAAGTACTCAACCTATCAAGCATATTTCTTTAATGATGCTATCTCTCGAGCGAAGAATGCGACCATCATTAGTGAGACCTATTTATCTAGCGACACCTTCAATAGTGCACACCATCAATATTTTACTCAGACAGCACATAATCATATATCTGACAAAGTCAGATATGGTGATGGTATCAAACCATTCTCGACTACTTTAGTGATACTCACAGATTATGATATAGAAGCTAAGAAGTTCTCAGTATTCGTAGTGCCTAGGGTTGACTATGGCGGTGATGTGACTATTGAAAATATAAATGTAGGTAAAATAGGATTACGAACTAAATATGATGCGCCTATTACTATAGAAAATCATATATTTACTAATCCTGACAATTTATATGAAGATACTACGCCAACTTCTACTGATCCTAAAGATGCTTATGTGCCTATATATGCTGATGCTACTACCATGTTAGAAGACATTGTTAATGCAGATACAGATTTTTCTATCTCTAATTATACTTAAATAACAATTAAAAAAGTGCAAGTTTATCTTGCACTTTTTTCATAGTCATCGGGCGGGAGCCCGTAAGCGGTGTCGCCGTTGCGACTTAAAATCCAAAGAAATTCTTCGTGTTATTATAGCAAATATCCATTACTATATTGGCAAGAGCCTCGAAATCCTGCGGATACTCGCCGTTTTCTACCCAGTCGCCGATAAGGTCGCAGAGTATTCTGCGGAAATACTCGTGGCGGGGGTAGGAGATAAAGCTGCGGCTGTCGGTAAGCATTCCGAGGAAGTTACCAAACGGAGCGAGGTTCGCAAAAGATATCATCTGGTTACGCATACCGACAAGGTTGTCGTTAAACCACCAAGCGCTGCCCTGCATAACTCTGGGCATTCCGCCCTCGCTGTCGCACTGAAACGAGCCGAGAAGCGTGCCGATACCCGCGTTTTCCTTCGGGTCGATAGGGTAGACAACCGTTCTTGGCATACCGTTATTTACAGTCATACGGTCAAATAGCCTTGCCAAATTTTCAATACTTCCGTTTGTGCTTCCAATCATATCAAAGCCCGTGTCAGCGCCAAGCTTTTTGAACCAAACGCTATTGGGATTACGGAGAACTCCGTAGTGAATTTGAAGCACCCATTTTCTCTTTGCGTACTCAGCGCCGAAGAAGATAAGCATAGCGGTAATGAACTTGTCGGTGTCGTCCATTGACATATTTCCGTCGTTTTCGTAAGCCTTAGTGAAGATATCGTCAAGCTCCTTGTCGTTCTTTGCAAGCGCGAATGGAACGTAGTCAACTCCGTGGTCAGCGGTGCGACAGCCGAGACTGTCGAAGTAGTCAAGACGCTTGATATACGCTTCCTTTAAGCTCTTAACGTCCTTAATCTCAACGCCCGAAGCCTTTGAAAGCTCGTCAATGTAGGCTCTGTAACCGCCGAGGTTCATCTTCAGACCCTTGTCGGGACGCCATGCTGGCAGAACCTTAGCGGTAAACTCCTTGTCCTCGGCTATAATCTTGTGGTATTCAAGGGTATCGATAGGATCGTCGGTTGTGCAGAGCGCTTCAACACCCGAAGCCATAACTATCTTCTTTGCGGTCATATCAGGGGAAGCGAGCTTCTCGTTACAAAGGTTCCAGACCTCGTCGCAGGTCTGCTCGTTCAAAATGCCCTCGTAGCCGAAATATCTTTGAAGCTCAAGGTGCGACCAGTGGTAAAGAGGATTGCCGATAAGTTTAGGCATACAGCTTGCGTACGCCTTGAATTTCTCATAATCGGAGGCGTCTCCCGTTATATACTTTTCAGGAACACCGCAGGAGCGAATAGCTCTCCATTTATAGTGGTCTCCGCCGAGCCAAAGCTCTGTGATATTTGCGTAGCTCTTGTCCTCAGCCATTTCCTTTGGGCTTATATGACAGTGGTAGTCGATAATAGGGAGCTTACTCGCGTAATTATGATACAGCGCCTTTGCGGTATCGGTTTTCAGGAGAAAATCGTTATCAAGAAAATTTTTCATAGCCTTTCCTTTCATTTATCTATATTTATTATTTTTATTATATATTTTTTTGCTCTAAACGACACCTGTTTTAAGAAAATTCATAATTTTAGCTTAAAGCTACGGCTAAAAAGCCTTTGTTAACTAAATAGTAATAAATATATCTAAAATGCGATATGTGATTATAATTTATAAATGCCGAAATTAAAGCCGATTGTTGTTGTAAGCGAGGTAAGCGACATAGCCTTTTCGATGTCGGTAGGAGAGGTCTTGTAGTAATACGGCGTCATTTTAAAGAGGTTTTGAATATCGGTTTTATTATCAAGTGTTATTTCCCACTCATTAACCGTTTCGCTGACTTTGGTTAGGATATTTGTAAGAAACGTTGACGGTGGATTTTTGTACGGCGTATCGTATACGGCGCTTTTGAGACCGAAAAGGTGATTTTCGGACGGACTGACGGTAATCAATATGCCATTCTTATTCATTACCCTTGAAAACTCGGTCTCGCAAAGCGGAGCGAATAGAGATAAAACCGCGTCGAAGCTTTGGTTTTTAAAGGGCAAGGCGTTGACGGACGCCACCGAAAAAGAGATGTCCTTATATGCCTTTGCTGCTAGCGCCACCGCGTCCTTTGAGACGTCGATTCCGTAGGTTTCGGCTGCGATACCAAGCTCACTAAGCTTATTTTTTATACCTGATGTATAATATCCCTCTCCGCAGCCTGCGTCAAGAATTTTGATTTTATCTTTGTTTACCGAGCTTTTTATAATATCGGCAACGGTATTTATAATAGGAGAGTAGTGGCCGAGAGACAGAAACGCTCTGCGAGCCGTTATCATTTCTTTGTTATCGCCGTGAACACCGGCTTTCGCTCCGAGCAGTAGGTTAACGTAGCCCTTTGCCGAGATATCAAAGCTGTGTTTATTTATACACTCAAGCCTTCTATCAAGGACTGTTAGCGGCTCGGAGCATTTAGGACAGATATACATTATTTTTTACCGCCTTTTTGCATATAAATTAAGTATATATCATAAGCCTCGATTTGTCAAGATAATGGTTAATTTACATTTTAGTATTGAATTAATTTTTTATATAGATTATAATAAAATAAACATGGCTTTTGGAGGCAGATATGGAAGTAAATCTTCTTGAGGAAATAATTTTTACGCTCGCGGAGCAGCTTTCGCTCGAAGCGGATGATATAACAGTTGATTCGGATATAACGGGCGAGCTTGGCGCTGATTCACTTGATATAGTAGAGCTTTGTGATATTTTTGAAAGGAAATATCAGATCACCGCGACAGACGAGGATATAATGTCTCTTTCTACGGTTGAAAGCGTGTATGATATGATTGCGAATAAGCTTGGTTTAGTGCAAAAATCCGACAAAAAGAATAAAGACCAGATATCTTGGTAACGGAGGATACGGGTTATGGGTATAAAGGAAACGTTTAAGAAGGCATGCACTGAGGTTAAGAGCACCGCTAAAAAGGTCAGCGACAGTGTAAAAAACGAATATAAAAGAAACCAGCTCCAAAACGAGCTTGACGAGATGTATAACACACTCGGTAAGATCAGATTTCTCGAAATGGCGGAGAAGACCGAGAACACAGAGGACAGCGAAAAGCTTTTTGAGGAGATTTCAAGACTCCTTTCCGAGCTTGAGATACTTGCTGACCGACAAGTTAAAACCAAGGCGTGTGAGGTATGCGGCAAGGAGCTTCCCGAAAATATCGTATACTGTCCCTACTGCGGTACCGAGATAATAGAGGAGAAGGCGGATAAGGAGTAATGAATACGGAAGTTAAAAAGGCTATCGGAGTGTTTTTTATATCTTTATTTACTCTGGGACTTGCAAGTATAGTATTTGTGTATTTGATAAGCGACAGAGCGAAAACGGACTCAAATAATAAAATACTTTATCCTATGAGGGAATGTGTTTTATATACTGTAACCTTAGGCTTTTACGGCTTTTTATGGATTTATAAGCTCGGTAGGCGTATAGACGTCGCGGAGGGTGAAAGTGATATAAGCGCACAGACAAAGGGAAGCGTTCTTCTTATGCTTCCTTTCCTTCGGAGTATAGGCGTGTCGTATACTTATTATAGACTTAAAATGGTATCAGACGCGACGTAATTTGTATTTTGGAGTTTTAAAGTAATAATATAATGATAGCAATTGGATGTGAAAACATTTCTCTTTCATTCGGCGTTGACGTGATTTTGGATAAGGTTACGTTCAGTATAAATGAAGGGGAGAGGCTTGGAATAGTCGGTGTTAACGGAGCTGGCAAAACCTCGCTTATCCGTATTCTTACGGGTGAGGCCGAGTCTGACGGGGGAAACGTTTATATAGCGAAAAACGCTTCGGTGGGTGTGCTTAAGCAGCACGTCGGATATGAGAGCGAAAACGACGTTTATACGGCGCTTGTTTCCGAGTTTGACTTAACTGAATTTAACGATATAAACGAGCTTGAAAAGAAAAAAGGGGAGTATATAAGTAGGGTAAAGGGATTTCTTAAAAACCTTGGATTTTCTGAGGACGAGATGTTTAATACTCCCGTAAGCGCATTAAGCGGCGGGCAGAAAACGAGAATAGCACTTGCGTCGCTTCTTCTTAAAAACCATGATATTCTTATACTCGACGAGCCCACTAACCATCTTGATATTTCGGCGCTCGCGTGGCTTGAGGAGCATATAAAAGCGATAAAGAAGACCGTTCTCGTTATCTCACACGACAGGTATTTTCTTGACAAGGTAACTACAAAAACACTTGAAATAGAGAATAAGAAGGCAAAGCTCTATAACGGTAATTACAGCTTTTATGCCAACCAAAAGAAGACTGATAGAGAAATCCAGGAAAAGCATTACAAAAATCAGCAAAAGGAAATAGCAAGGATAGAGGCGTACATTGAAAATCAGCGCCGCTGGAACAGAGAAAGAAACATAATAGCCGCTGAAAGCAGGCAGAAGCAGCTTGATAAAATGGTTCGTGAAAAGCGCCCTGAGGCGCTTCCGGACAAGATTAAGCTTTCATTTGGTTCGGCTGGGCGTTCGGGAGACGACGTTCTTGCTCTGAGAGGAATAACTAAATCCTTTGGGAATAAAAATTTGTTTTCCGATATAGCCTTTGAGCTGCATTACAAGGATAGAATGTTCCTTTTCGGTGAAAACGGCTGTGGAAAATCAACGCTTATAAAGATAATTGCAGGCAGAATACCCGCTGATAAGGGCGTGGTTGATATTGGATATAACGTTTATCCAGCGTATTATGACCAGGAAAACCAGGACCTTTGCAATGAAAATACCGTAATGGACGAGCTTTGGAGTATGAATGAAACGTTGTCTCCTGGTGAAATACGGGGTATTTTAGCGAGGTTTTTATTCCGCGGAGATGACTGCTTTAAGGTGGTTGGAACGCTTTCAGGAGGCGAAAGAGCAAGGCTGACCTTCGCCAAGCTTTTGATGTCAAAAAGTAACCTTTTAATACTTGACGAGCCTACGAATCATCTTGATATTGATAGCCGCGAGGCGCTTGAAAACGCGCTTTTTGAGTACGAGGGAACCATAATTGCGGTAAGCCATGACCGTTACTTTATAGATAAGCTTTCTACAAGAATGATGGTTTTCAATGCTCAGGAAAAGGGTAAGCTTTTTGATTATAAGGGCGGTTACAGCGACTACGTTGCGTATAGCGAGCAATATATGTCATCAGAGAACGCAGGCACAAACGAGCAGACTGTTTCGACATCGAAAGCCGAATTTATGAACAAAAAAGCAGAGCTTGCCGAAAAGCGAAAGCTTCAAAACAAAATCGAGCGTTCAAAAAAAGAGGTTGTAGAGATTGAAGCAAGAATGACCGAGATTGATAAGGAGTGCGAAGCTGCGGCAACCGATCATAATAGACTTTCGCAGCTTTATGAAGAAAAGGAACGCTTAGATGAAAGATTGCTTGAGCTATATGAGTTCCTGACGGACAATGGAATTGAATTATAAAAAACAAAAGCACCGAAATCGGTGCTTTTAATTTTTTAACTACATATTATACTAAATAATAATTATTTGATAATAATGTGTTTTATAAAAAATTAACGGGAGCGTTTATTATGACCAAATATATTAATCGGAAGCTCCCATTAAGAAATATGCCTAACAGCTAATGGGAGCGCTTGGTATGAGTAAATGTATTAATCGGAAGCTCCCATTAAGAAATACGGCTCACAGCCAATGGGAACGTTTGGTATGAGTAAATGTATTAATCGGGGGCTCCCATTAAGAAATAAGGTTCACAGCCAATGGGAGCGCTTGGCATGAGTAAATGTATTAGCCGGAAGCTCCCATTAAGAAATATGGAAAATACAAACGTTAAATTTAAAAATAACTTAGATATATATAATCCCCTATGTTTATGTTCTCTCTATTCTGCTAAACTTTCATTTAGTATAATAAGCAATGTGTGTTTTGCGGGAAACAGAAAAATGCGACAGTTGATTCTCTCAGCTATTACACTTCTCCGCTAAGTAATATTTTCAAATCTGTTCGCATATATTTGAAGAAAGACGGACAAGCCGAGGAGGTCTACCAATGCTTAAAGATTACACTGATATAAAAATGAAAATGCTTAGCTATGCCGTTTCGTTGCTTCCGGAAAGATTTCGCTCAGCCTGCAATAACTACCTTCTTGCTTATCCTGATATTTGTGAAATACGACTGCGTATAGACTCTCCGCTTTCATTTACTCTTTCTGCAAGCAATCTGATTACCGGTATGATGATAAGCCGTGAGGATATCCGTTTTACTCTTGATAAGATGACTGACGGTAATTATTTTAAAAACGAGGAGCTTATGAGAGGCGGTTATATCAGTCTTTTGTACGGAATTCGTGTTGGTGTATGCGGCGACGTTTTTGTAAGCGGTGGCGCAGTAAAAACGTTAAAATATGTAAATTACATAAATATCCGATTACCGTCAGCCTTTATTTCCGACTGCTCTCCCCTGATTTCTTATATTGAAAGCTCATTGTTTTCGGCTTCTGTACTTGTTATTTCACCGCCATGCTGCGGTAAAACCACACTTTTGCGTTCTGCTGCGCTAACACTTGCAAGCGCGCCTTACAATAAGCGTGTTTGTGTGGTTGATACCAACAGAGAGCTGCTTCTCCCCTCCTCGTTTGGTGTCGGTCTATGTGAATATATGGTTGGTTATCCAAAGGCTTACGGTATTAACGTAGCGATGAGATATATGAATCCACAGTATATTATTTGTGATGAAATAGGTGGAAGCGATGAGGCTGAGGCTATATGCGAGCTTCAGCATTCCGGAGTTCCCTTTCTTGCCTCTGCTCACGCGGACACGTTTGCTTCACTTAAAATGCGTAAAAATATAGATATTATGCTCCAAAACGGTGTTTTTGAGGCTGTTTTGAGAATAAAAAGGACAGGGAAATCCTTTGAATACGAAATTAAAAGGGTGAGTGAATTATGAGGACGGTAATAGGTATTCTCATATTAGCTTTCTCGGTGGTTTTGGCGTATATAAGGTATTATAATTTAAACAAAAGTCTAAAAATTAATCAATTTTTCTGTCTCTTGGCTGAAAAAAACGTTAAAAACAATCTACGGGAGATGCTTCCCTTTTCGGTGTTGTTTAGCGAGCTTTACCAAGCTCATTTTGATGAATGCGTTACTCTTAACGGAAGCGATGAGGTTTTTGAGTATATTGAAAGCAATATGCAACCCTTTTATAATTCAAGTAAAATTATCTCAGCGTTTAAGGCTTTCGCTTCATCAACTGAAAGTGAGCTTGAGGCTTGCGCAAAGGCCCTGATTGATGAAACCCAAGCAGGATATGAATCAGCAAAGGATTCGTTTCAGAGGTACGGCAAGGTATCATTTATTTTATACCCCTCCTGCTCTGCTATGGCTATGCTTATAATGCTATAATAAATAGGAAGAAAATGATATGGATGTTGGACTTATATTAAGGATTGGCGGAATCGGACTTATAGTCATGGTGCTGAATATATTTTTAAGCAAGAACGGACGCGATGACCATGCAAATCTTGTTGCTCTCGCAGGAGTGATAATCGCAATATTATTACTTGTTACAAAGCTTGGCGAGCTGCTTGACATGATAAGCGGGGTGTTTGGTGTTGGCTGAGATATACAAGGCGTGCGGAGTTGCGATAATTGCTCTCGTGCTTACCGCAGTTCTGAAAAACCAAAGCGCGCAAATCGCCCCGTACATCACGCAAATCAGCGCAATAATTATAATTATAAGCTCAATTTCAGCTTTAATACCTGTTTTTACCTATATAAGAGAGCTATCGAGTGGACAAGCTACTGACATAAATAATATTTATTTAGTCGTGCTTGCGGGAGCAATTGCGTTTGTAGGAGGAGTAGCAAGTGAGCTTTGTAAGGAAAACGGGGCAAATATGCTTAAAAACGCGCTTGATTTTTCCGTTAACGCAAATATTATGCTTCTTTCGCTTCCGCTTATCAAGGAGCTTGTTGTTAAAGCTACTGATATATTAAAGCTATGAGAAAAATGGTTATTTTCTTATTTACCTTGGTTTTGCTTACAAGACCGTGCTTTGCGGAGGAATACGTTATAGACGGTGAAGGTGAAGACAATAGCTTTAAGACTGAGGATTATCTTCCGCAAGATGTTCTGGAAATACTGAATAATAACGGCATAACAGAGCCGGAAAAAGTAAGCGGAACGGATATTATAAAATTGCTTATTGATTACCTCTTAAACGGCGCGGACAAGTATTCGAAAATCGCAATTGAGCTAATTGGAATAGCGATAATTGTATCAATAATCAAAAGAATTAATGATAATAATACTAACTTATTGATTATAAGTCTTATTTGTTGTTTGGCTATATGTACTGTTATGCTTTCCGTTTTTAATGATATATGCATAAGAGCTAATGAATCACTTTCATCATTATCCGAGCTTTTGAGCCTTTTATTGCCTTCTTTTGTGTCTGTGTATATGCTCGGTGGCGAGGCATTATCGAGCGCAGCATCTGCAACCTCTTTTGGAGCTGTTCTTGCTCTACTTGAAATATTTCTATCGGGTATTATAGAGGGGATGGTAAGCATAATGGTCGTTATTTCTGTTTTTGAGAGAGTATCCCCTTCTTTAAACGTATTCGGAATAGTTAAAACAGTAAAAAAGTATTCTATAATGCTTATTTCCTTTATAACAACAGTCATGTTAACCGTTCTGTCCTATCAGAATATAATAAGCGCGCGCGCGGATTCTATATCAACAAGAACCGTTAGGTTTGCCGCGGCGAATTTTATACCGATAGTAGGAAACGCAGTCGGAGAATCATTAAAAACTGTTACAAAAGGTGTTTCTTATCTTAAAGCTTCAGTTGGCGTATCCGCCTCGCTTGCCTTATTTTTTTGCATCTTGCCATTCATTTGCGAGCTTGTTATATTGAAGCTGATAGTATCTTTTGTATCAGTTTTCTTTACTGCTTTAGGGTGTGAGCAAGAGGGTTCGTATATTTCATCTTGTGTTGGATTTATTGATATTATCCTATCAATTATCATTTGTTGCCTAATATTATCATTTCTATTGATTTATTTGTTTACTATTGTTACGGTTGGATAAGGCGTATGAAGGAGTTTTTTTCGAGTTACGTATATGCGCTTATTGTTGTTTCAGTTATAACAGCGCTTGTTTCCGCTATTGTTTTCCACTCTCCGTTTAAAGGCTCGGTTAACACTGTGTGCGCTCTTGCTGTGCTTAGTACTTTAATTTCAGTATTCTCACCCGTAATTTCTTTTTTAAATGAAATAGATTTCAAGGCTCAGCCTGATGATACATCTCCTCCCGAATTTTCGTTAAACGACGAGACTCAGATTAAAGAAACGGGCAGGTATATTTGCGTATTTACCGAGGAAATGCTTGTATCGAGACTTGGGCTTGATAAAGATGACTTTTCTGTTGCTATAACGCTGGATTTTGACGGTGAAAACCCAGTTTCAATAAAGACAGTAACAGTTACCCTTAATAAAAACGTAAGCGTTTCTGCAGCCGTTATTTCCGAACTTGTTTCCGATACACTTATGTGTGAATGCCTTGTTATTACCCCTGAAACTGCTAACAGCGAATGAAAGGAATAAATGATGAAAATATTAAAGAAAGTATTTGAAAACAGGAATATACTTATGATATTTTGCGGAGTTTTAGTTGGCGCTCTGCTTATTGTTTTTGGCGCGACAAGGGATAGTGGCGGAGAGAAAACTGATTTAGATGAAGGCACAACGAAATACTCAAGCGAGGAGCTTGAGAGCTATACTGATTCCATTGAGGCAAAGCTAAAAGAACATCTTGAGAAGATTGGCGGTGTAAGCGACGTTAGCGTTATTGTAACTATTGAAGGTACAAATGAGGCGGTTTACGCAACGGACGGAAGCAATAAAGACTACGTAATAGTCAAGGATTCATCGGGTAATGAAAGCGCTCTTATGCTTATGGAGATAAACGCAAACGTAAGAGGAATAGCAGTTGTATGTAATTACGAAAACAACGAGTTACTTAAACAGAAGATTATAGAAATGCTTTCTTCTCTATTCAATATCGGCGCTAATAGAATTTCCGTTATGTCATCGTGTTGATTTTATACTACAAAAATGATTTGTTTTATGTAAGAAAATTTATAAAAATCGCAGAAATTGTAACGTTTTTCAAAAAATACTCGTCAACCTCTTTACAAACATATAAAAATAGTATAATATATACTTAATATACTTTGTCTATGGAGGAAGAAATGAACAGAAATTATTTAGCGGAAAACATGACTATGCTCTGCGATTTTTATGAGCTTACCATGTCAAATGGCTATTTTAAGACCGACATTAAGAATAAAATAACGTATTTCGACGTTTTTTTCAGAAAAATACCGGACGGCGGAGGATTTGCTATTGCTTGCGGTCTTGAGCAGATAATCGATTATATCCTTGAGCTCAAGTTTACCGATACTGATATTGATTATCTTCGCTCAAGAAATATATTTGACGAGCAGTTTCTTGAGTATCTGAGGACATTTAAATTTACCGGCGATATTTACGCCGTTCCCGAAGGAACACCGGTTTTTCCGGGTGAGCCGGTGATAACTGTTCGAGCTCCGGCAATAGAGGCGCAGTTTATTGAGACTTACCTGCTTCTCATGTTTAATCATCAGTCTCTTGTTGCGACAAAAACTAACCGTATAGTTCGCGCGGCAGACGGAAGACCTGTTAGCGAGTTTGGAAGCAGACGAGCTCAGGGAGCTGAGGGCGCTATTCTTGGCGCTAGAGCAGCGTTTATAGGCGGCGCCGCTAATTCCGCGTGTACGATTTCCGATATACGCTACGGTGTTCCTGCCGGTGGAACGATGGCGCACAGCTGGATAATGATGTACGATGATGAATATACGGCGTTTAAGACCTACTGTGAAATTTATCCTGAAAATGCCACTCTTCTCGTGGATACCTATAACGTTTTAAAAAGCGGTATTCCCAATGCAATCAAGGCTTTTAAAGAAGTTCTTGAGCCTAAGGGAATAAGAAAATGCGCAATAAGAATTGATTCTGGAGACCTTGCGTATTTAACTAAAAAAGCAAGAAAAATGCTTGATGATGCGGGTCTTGATTATTGCAGAATAGTTGTTTCCAACTCTCTTGATGAGTATGTTATTAAGGATCTTCTCCGTCAAGGCGCTAAGATTGATGCCTTCGGAGTTGGTGAAAGGCTTATAACATCAAAGTCTGATCCTGTTTTCGGCGGTGTTTATAAGATATGCGCCATCGAGGACGAAAACGGTAATATCGTGCCGAAAATCAAGCTTAGTGAAAACGCAGCAAAAATAACCAATCCGCATTATAAAAAGCTTTACCGTATTTACGACAAGGAGAACGGCAAGGCAATAGCAGACCTTATGACTGTTTACGATGAGGTTATTGATGAAAGTAAGCCGCTTGAAATATTCGATCCTAATTACACCTGGAAGCGTAAAACTCTTACAAATTACAAGGCTATTGAACTTCAAAAGCCTGTATTTTTAAACGGAAGATGCGTTTATCCCAGATATACCACCGACGAGATACGTGATTACTGCGCGGCTCAGCTTGAGCTTCAGTGGGACGAGGTAAAGCGCTTTGAAAATCCCCATAATTATTACGTGGATCTCTCACAGAAGCTTTGGGACGTAAAGCACGAGCTTTTAAAGAAAAACAATATGTAAAGGACAGTTAAAATGATACAGAAACCAAGAGGAACAATGGATATCCTCCCAAAAGAATCAAAGAAATGGCAGTTCATTGAAAAGGTAGCGCGCGACGTCTGCCGTAAGCACGGCTTTGGAGAGATTCGCTTCCCTACCTTTGAGGAAACTCAGCTCTTTAAGAGAGGTGTCGGGGACACAACTGACGTAGTTCAGAAGGAAATGTATACGTTTACTGACCGGGATGGGACAAGCTACACCCTCCGCCCTGAAGGCACCGCATGCGTTGCCAGATCTGTAATCGAAAACGGTCTATCCGGCGACACAATGCCGCTTAAGCTCTTCTACATTATAAACTGCTTCCGCCACGAGCGTCCTCAGGCGGGCAGATACAGAGAGTTTTATCAGTTCGGAGCTGAGCTTTTCGGCGCTACTACTCCCTCTGCTGATACTGAGCTTATATGTCTTGCGGACGACTTTTTGAAGGGAATTGGAATTAACAATACTACCCTTCACGTAAATTCTATCGGTTGTCCTGAGTGCCGCCCACAGTATAAGTCGGCGCTCGTTGAGTACTTCTCTGGCAGACAGGACGAGCTTTGCGATACCTGCAAGAGCAGACTTCACAGCAATCCCCTTCGTATTCTTGACTGTAAGAGCCCTATATGCTCCGCTATTGCTAAGGACGCTCCTAAGACTATTGACCACCTTTGCGACGCTTGTAAGGAGCATTTTGAAGGACTTAAAGCGCGTCTTAACGTAAGCGGTATAGACTATGAGATCGACTGCAACATAGTTCGCGGTCTTGACTATTACAGCAGAACTGTATTTGAGTTTATAAGCGAGGGCATAGGCTCTCAAAGCACAGTTTGCGGCGGAGGCCGCTATGACGGTCTTGTTGAGCAGATCGGAGGCCCGAAGCTTGCGGGAATTGGCTTTGCCGCGGGTATTAACCGCCTTATACTCACAATGGAGAACGGTTCAAGCTACGTTGAGGACGACGGAGGTGCGGACATATACATTGCGCCTCTCGGTGAAGCGGCGTCAGTTAAGGCCAATGAGATATGCGCTTTTCTTCGTAAAAAGGATATCGTATGCGATACCGACCTCGTTGGAAGAAGCTTAAAGGCTCAGATGAAATACGCAAATAAGATAAACGCAAAAAATACTCTCATAATAGGCGACGGCGAGCTTGAAAACGGAAAAGCTCAGTTAAGGAATATGCTTAACGGCGAGCAGACCGAGGTTTCTCTTAGCGACCTTGAGGCTATTTACGATATTATAAAATAAGGACGGACGTTTGAAATGGCAGAATTACTCAGTAAAAACGATAAAAGAACAAAGTATTGCGGAGAGTTTTCGACAGCTGACATAGGCTCAAGCGTGTGCGTTATGGGTTGGGCTCAGAAGCAAAGAGACCTCGGCGGTCTTATCTTCATTGACCTTCGTGATAGAAGCGGTATAATTCAGCTTGCCTTCGACGAGAACACTCCTGAGGAGGTATATAAGTCCGCTTTTAAAGTAAGAAGCGAGTTTGTTCTCTGCGCTAAGGGTGTTGTACGAGCCAGAGGCGAGGGCGCGGTAAATAAGAATATTCCCACAGGCGAAATAGAAATAGCTGTAAATGAGCTTAAAATCCTTTCCGCTGCGGCTACTCCCCCATTTGCTATTGTCGAAAACAGCGACGTTAAGGCTGAGCTTCGCTTAAAGCACCGTTACCTTGACCTTCGCCGCCCCGATATGCAAAGCCGTATCATTGCGAGAAGTAAGATAGCTAAGATAACCCGCGACTACTTTGAGGAGCAGGGCTTTATCGAAATAGAAACGCCTAACCTCGTTAAGCCTACGCCTGAGGGAGCAAGAGATTACCTTGTTCCCAGCCGAGTTCATCCCGGCTCCTTCTATGCGCTTCCCCAATCTCCCCAGCTTTATAAGCAGCTTCTTATGCTTTCGGGCTTCGACCGCTATCTCCAGATTGCGAGATGCTACCGTGATGAAGACCTGCGCGCTGACCGTCAGCCTGAGTTTACCCAGATTGACGAGGAGCTTTCATTTGTAACGCAGGACGACGTTATTGAAATAAACGAGGGATTTTTAAAGAGAGTTTTCAAGGAGTTCCTCGGCAGAGATATAGAGCTTCCCCTCCCCCGTATGACATATGCGGAGGCAATGGAACGTTTTGGCTCTGATAAGCCTGACCTTCGCTTTGGATATGAGCTTAAAAACCTTTCCGAAATTGTTAAGAACAGTGAATTCAAGGTGTTCTCCGGCGCCGTTGAGGCAGGCGGCTCGGTACGCGCTATCAATATCGATGGCGGCGCAAGGATGTCCAGAAAAGAGATAGATTCCCTTGTTGAGTTTGTAAAGACCTATCGCGCGAAGGGACTTGCGTGGTATAAGTACGCAGAGGACGGAACATTCTCATCGTCTTACGCGAAATTCCTTACAGATGATGAAAATAAGGCTATCCTTGACGCTATGAACGCAAAGCCGGGAGACCTTATCCTTATCGTTGCCGACGCAAAGAATAACGTAGTATTCGACTCTCTCGGCGCTCTTCGCCGTGAGATTGCGTTCCGACTTAACGTTATCAAGCCCGGAGATTTCAAGATGCTCTGGATAACCGAGTTCCCGCTTCTTGAGTATGATGACGAGGACGGACGCTTCTACGCCAAGCACCACCCCTTCACAATGCCTATGGAGGAGGATTTAGAGTATCTTGATACCGATCCCGGCAGAGTCCGTGCTATCGCTTATGATATCGTTATTAACGGTACAGAGGCAGGCGGTGGCTCAGTCCGTATAAATATTCCCGAAATTCAGCAGAAGATGTTCTCCGTTCTCGGAATGGAAAAGGAGGAATACGAGGAAAAGTTCGGATTCCTGCTTGAAGCATACCGCTACGGCGCGCCTCCGCACGCAGGACTTGCCTTCGGCTTTGACCGTCTTGTTTCTCTCCTCCTTGAAATTGAGGATATACGCGACGTAATTGCCTTCCCGAAGGTTCAGAACGCAAGCGAGCTTATGACGGGCGCTCCCGCCCCAACAGATATGAAAGCGCTAAATGAGCTTTCTATTGCTGTTGTTAATGAAGAAGAATAAAAAGGTCGTCGTAACATAAAAAGACAAAAAAGCAAAGAAAAAGAGGAGCTTCTAGCGAAAAGCTCCTCATTTTTATGTGATTTATTTGCATGCTACTTCAAATAGCTTCTCAGCAGCATTCTTTTTACCGAGCAATGAAGCTGAATGAGCAAGTGAAGCGCGGAGGTTGCTGTTAGTTAAAAAGTCTTTAACCGCCTCGTCAACCTTTTTGTCTTTCGATATTTCGATAGCCGCGCCGTTGTCAACAATAAAGCGAAGATTTCTCTCCTCATGTCCGGGAATTGGGTGAGATAGTATCATCGGTAACTCACGTGAAAGTGATTCAGAAACTGATAATCCGCCGGGTTTAGTGATAATACAGTCCGATGCATCCATAATGATATTAATTTTATCAGTAAACCCAAGCTTAATAACCTTATGTTTAAAATGCTCCCTTTCGAGCTTTTTTAGTTCCTTTTTTGATGAGCCGCAGACAGCGACTATCTGGAAGCAGCTATTGATTTTATCAAGCGCCTTTACGGTATTCGTAAGACCTCCGTAGCACATACTGCCGCTCATTACTGTAATAACAGGTTTGTCGGGCATAAGACCGATCTGTTCTCTTGCCTCTGATTTGGTCAAAACATTAGAAAACTTCTGCTGTATCGGCACTCCGATAGGAAGTATCTGCTCCGGCTTATATCCCTTAGCTATGCACTCGTCAGCAAGCTTTTCCGAGGGAATAACGATGTAATCAATCGCAGTCGCTTCCTCCCAATACGGATGGAGCGTAAAGTCTGTAAGTATGCCAATAGTTTTTGCGTTAAGCTCACCGCTTAAAATAAAGGGTTTAATCACCATAGCGGCAAGTACGTGCGTACACACCACAACGTCGGGCGCATATTCAAGCAGTTGCTCCTTGTACTTTTTAGAAAGGTAGGAAGCAAGGCGAACAGTAACGTCCTTCTTCCCCGCTTCTCTTTCAAGCAGCTTGGTGTAGACAACAGAATAAGGCTTTTTCAGTAATTTGACAGAGGCAAGATAGCCTTTGTCAATAATAAAACCAATAGCTTTGTTGTTTTCGTAGCATATATCAACTATCTTACATTCATTTCCGTTTTGGGAGAATGCTGTTTTTACAGCAGCGGCAGTAGAATTATGACCGTAACCTGCGGTAACTGTTAGAATAAGAGTTTTCATGTATTTTTGTTCCTTAGACTTTGATATTTGTTATATTATACCATATTAAATTGATTATTTCAAGAGTTTTTTCAACAAGCTAGCTCTTGTCCTTTATAACGCCTTGGGTACCGTCATTGAAATTAAGAACGTTATGAGCAATACTGCTTATTTTTCCAATTTTTTCTTTAAAAAGTTCCCAATCTTCTAATGATAGAAGATTCTTCGCCCATGTTCTTTTGCTATTATAATTATACTGCACCTCTTTTTCTTTGTCAACATCTTCCTCGTCATCTTCGTCAAGAATATATCTCGCAAGGTCTACATTTCCGGACTGCTCAGCCGCCTGCAAGAACAGCTTTTCAGCTTTCCTGAGTCTAAGGTATTTTTCTCATAAGAAGCTAATTAACTAAAAAAATAAGACGGACAGTTAAAATCGTCCGTCCTATATAATCTCAAAATTCCATATTCATAAAGAACAATTCGGAAAACAAAAGGTCAGCCGAAAGATCTATGTACTCCGCTTTTTCTGTAAACACATCAAGTTCATTTCTCTCGATTGCGTATTTTACAGTACCGAGCAAGCTACTGTTATTAACCGGTACAAACTTATCAAGAAGCTCGTTTGGTATGAGTCCAACGAAAGCGGCATTCTTCGAATCAATACTCGCTGAAAAACCGCCTGCTACATACAAAGCCTCAATATCGTCAAATGAAGCTCCTGCTCTTTTAATAAGGCAAATAATTGCTGAAAGCACTGCGGATTTAGCGAGCTGAAACTCTCTAACATCCCTTTGAGTAAGAGTAACAGAGTCCGTTATACTAAACTCCTCATCCTCCATATATCCGCTATTGTCAATAATCTTATTTCGGACAAGATAAGCTATTATGTCTACAAGTCCGGTAGCGCAAAGTCCGATAGGAGCAATATTACCTATTACCTTATAATTACCGTCAGACTGATATACGGAAATTGCTCCGTTTATAGCGCTCATTCCGCATGAAATATTGGCGCCCTCAAAGCAAGGACCTGCCGCAGCCGCAGTTGAATACGCCTTGTCTTTACTAAAAAGAACTACTTCGGCGTTTGTTCCGAGATCAACAAGAAGGGCATACTTACTCTCGCTTGGCGTCCCTATATAATTCATACCGGCTACTATATCAGCTCCTACAAATGCGGATATACTCGGAAGTGAGCGTACAGTATCAACCTTGTCAATACCTAATGCTTCTCCCTTTACGCACATGGCTTCTGTAAAGCTCGGAGTATATGGCGCGACGCCCATTGACGAACAATCTACACCGAAAAAGATATGTAGCATTGTTGCGTTACCTGATACGAGCATTTCCGGAAAAGATGAAAGACCGTACTGCTTTGTAATTTCAGCTATCATTTCGTTTACGGCGCCTTTTATAGCTTCGTAAAGCGCAACAACGCCGTTTTTACGGCAGTGATCAATTCTTGATATAACATCAGCGCCAAAGGCTCTTTGCGGATTAGTTTTTGTAATTACCTTTATTATACTCCTATCATCAAGAGATACAAGCGCAAGCGCAAGGGTTGTTGTTCCTATGTCAAGACAAAGACAGATATTCTTTGTCAGACAACCTTTTTCCTCTGCTCCGCTTACTGAAATCATCTCTGTCTGCTCAGGAATACTTACGGTAATATCACAGTTAACCTTATACTGACACGATAGCTCCGGCTTGCCGTTAACGTAAACAGTACACTTTTTGCAGCTTCCCTTTCCGCCGCACAAATGCTCAACGTATACTCCGTTTGAATTTAAAAGCTCAGAGAGCATACGTTCTCCCTCAAAGCTTATTATACTATGTTCACCGTTACCGATGACCTTTACATTGGGCATTTTAATTCTCCTTGAAAAGTACTGCGCCGAAATATGTTACGGTATCCTGACCGTTTATGTATTTCATACCTGCTGCCGGCGCAAGCTGAGATACGTTTACACCGTATGCTTCAAGCGATGGCATAGCCAGCTCAGGGAAACGGCATGGCTCACCGGTCCTCTTTGAACACACCTCGCACACACCGCAACCGCCCGCACCGAGATGCAGAGCATTGGTTATATTCATATCCTTGAACACGTTACGCAGCTTTTGAGCAATTGGATAAGTAGATTTTTTTGCCTCAACCATTCCCTCAAAATCGAAGCTGTCTTCAAGCTCAGTTACAGTCTGATAAACGAGTGCGTAGTCGTATTTTCCGACCTCTGCCATAAGCATGTCGATATCTCCAACATCGGGTGGGCACATCCAGCACTTGCCGTATACTCCGCAAGCATTTGTTTCGCACATATTACGAAAAGCTCTGTCAAGAGATATTTTATTTACAGCAATTACATTTGCCTTATAGGCGCCGAGATTTTTTACTTCCTCGATAAGCCTTTCGAACAACTTATTTTCCATAGAATTCCTCTGATGCCGCAAAGAACGCATCAATATTCTTCCAAGGAGTCATAGGCGGCATATCACAGCCTGATGACAGAACGAAGTTTTCATATTTACAGCATTTTTCCATAAGAGAAATCGTAGCTTCTCTTACGCCTTCGGGAGTTCCCATACGGAGCACGCCCGCAGGATCAATGTTGCCCATTACTACGGTATCCGCGGGAACCTGGGAGATTATATCCTTCTCCATATCAACGGCGTTACCGAAATGGTACGCCGCGCAGCCCGTACTGAGTATTGAGTCAAGCATTTTGGGAACGTTATCTCCGCAGTTGTGATAGATGAGAACGAACTCATCATCCTGTATCGCCTCAGCAATCTTCTTTACGTAAGGCGAGGAAAATTCCTCCTCAAGCGAGGGAGAGAGCAATCCTGCTACCGGCTCTGCCATTACTATTCCGTTAGCGCCAACAGCCTTGTATGCCTTTGCGTATTCGATAAGAAAATCCGTAACCTTTTCCATTACGAGATGTACCATATCGGGATCGTCGTAGCAGTCCATCATAATCTCTGAAACGTCAAGAAGTCTTGCCGCCAATGAAAACGGACCTATCATTCCCGCAAGCACAGGGCGGTCGGTAATTATTTCGGACGCCTTTTTGATTGCATCAATGTATATCTGCGTTCTACCGCTTCCGATAGCAGGAACTTCAAGCGCCTGCGCTTCGTCCATATCGTTGATAATTCTTCCCTTAACAGTAGGAACCTCGTCATCAGATACGGAAACTGTCGCGCCAAAGCACTCAGCCTCGACTGATAAATCCATGAAGCTTACAGAGGCGGCGGCGTCTGTTCTGTCCGCGACAAGCTTCATTCCCTTTGCCTGAAGCGCGCTGTCGGATATGAGCTCACGAACAGTTATGCCAAGAAGGCTTACGCAAGGAAATGAAAGCACAGGTATAGGCTTTTTAGGTTGTGTTCCTTTTAAGCTCTCTACCCAATTTTTCATATTGTATTTCACAGAGAATTCTCCTTTTCAAAATTCATCTCTTTCTCATTCTTTCAAAGCACTCATTATACCAGAGCGCGTTTTCAACAGGAGTGTTTGCAGGTATGTGATTTCCCACCGCCATAATGAAACCGGGACACTTCTTTCCAATATCCATACAGCGCTTTACTTCGTTTTCTATAGCTTCTTTAGTTCCACTCAGAAGTATTCTCGTATCCGCATTTCCAATAAACGAATGTGTTCTTCCGTATTTCTGAGCAATATACTCCATATCAGTAGTAGGCTCCATAACAAATCCGTCAAATCCACATTCAGCTATATCATCAATAAACACATTATACGTACCGTCGGAAGTGAAAAGAACCTTTTTCCCAGCCTGCTTGAGAGGATCGAGATATCTTTTATAACAGGGGAAAACGTATTTTCTGTACCATTCAGGTGATACAAACGGTCCTGATGTCCATACAATATCGTCATGTATCATAATGACAGGCGCATCACTGTCTGCAAAAGCATTATAGTATTTTTGAATCCACTGGGAATAGCGTTCGAGCACCTTTCCCATTTGTTCAGAATCCTCTGCTAATCCATCAAGCAAAAGCTCCCAGCCGAACAGATCTATGAGCGCAGAAACAGCCGTTACGTATGTCCCCATCGTATTTACAAGATCAGGATCTCTACTGCACTTAGATGCATATCCATTATTGAACCTTTTTACAAGCTCACTATGTGTATATGAAGGCAACAATTTCATCGCATCAAAGCTTAAAACGTCATCAACATTATTAAAATAAGACTTTATTTCGCTATCATAATCCGTGTTTCCGGCACTGTAAGCCGCGTGTCCCATTTTTGTACGTACTTCACCGAACTCAGATGCTTCAACATCTATAGACCATTCAAGCCCGTAATCCCAAGCCTTTCTGAATTCTGATCCAGCCTTCCTCTTGTCGTCTTCACTTGACGTAGGTGTAAGAGTCGTTCCGAGAACAGCATTAATAAGATCTAAATGATATAAAGCGGCTGAGTACTCTGTTCGTGGAACTCTGTCGGGCATTTCTAGATTAATCGCCGCTATACCGTCACTATATGACATTTATATCAGCCCCTTTAATTTATTTGCAAAGCTCGACTGCTGCGTCAGCAGCGGAAGCCGCGTCAGAGGTGTAGCAATCTGCACCAATCATACGGCAGAATTCCTCGGAAACGGGAGCGCCACCTATCATTATCTTTACCTTATCACGAATACCCGCATCTTCCGCAGCCTTAACTACGTCGCCCATAACGCCCATTGTGGTCGTAAGAAGCGCAGAGCAGCAGATGATCTGACAGTCATTCTCGATGGCGGCATTTACAAATGCTTCGGGAGATACGTCGGTTCCGAGGTCAATAACCTCAAGGCCCTTGCCCTCAAGCATCATTTTTACAAGGTTCTTACCGATATCGTGAAGGTCTCCCTGAACGGTACCTATGCAAACCTTACCCTTTGCCTGTACTCCATCGCTTGCGAGCAGAGGCTTGAGAACCTGCATACCCATATTCATAGCTCTTGCCGCAACAAGAACCTCAGGAACGTAAACCTCGTTATTCTTGAACTTTTCGCCAATAACGTTCATTCCGTCAAGCAGCGCGGAAAGAATATCCTTGCTTGCGACGCCCTCGTCAATTGCGGTCTGTACCTGCTCCTTTACGAGCTTTGCTTTGCCCTTCTGAAGATTTTCGCTGATTTCGTTGATAATGCTCATTGTTTTTTTCTCCTTGATTTATAAAAAAATATTTATTACAGTTTTCTCAGCCTCAGTCTCATCGTTAAATGAAGCTAA
This sequence comes from Clostridia bacterium, assembly GCA_017502875.1. GTDB lineage: Bacteria > Bacillota > Clostridia > Oscillospirales > CAG-272 > SIG673. Next base: position 84,251 of record JAFVUF010000017.1, read on the forward strand.
TGCTCTTTGTTATCATTAAATTCACAGCAAATTTTATAAGCAATATTTGCGCAAGTTGCGGCATCAGAGCTATAAAAGTCTGCTCCAATCTCTCGGCAGTATCTCTCTGAAACCGGCGCTCCGCCGATAAGAATCTTAACCTTATCGCGAATCCCGGCTTCGACTGCCTTCTTTACAACGTCTGCCATTACTCCAAGCGTAGTAGTTAAGAGAGCCGAGCAGCATATCGCGCGGCAGTCTTGTTCTATCGCTGTTTTTATGAATTCATCAGGGGAAACGTCGGTTCCGAGATCGATAACCTCTATTCCTCTTCCCTCCAGCATCATTTTGACGAGGTTCTTTCCTATGTCGTGAAGATCACCTTGAACCGTTCCTATACAAACTCTACCTACAGGCTTTATTCCATCTTTAACAAGCAAGGGACGTAGCAACTGAATACCGGTATTCATCGCTCGGGCTGAGACTAAAACCTCCGGAACGTACGCACGGTTGTTAATAAACTTCTCTCCAACCGTATTCATACCGTTTAGAAGCGCGTTAAGAATTTCCTGAGTGGTGATTTTAAGGTTAATTGCTTCTTCTATCAGTTCCTTTATTTTCTTTGACTCACCCGATGAAATTGCCTCAGTTATTTCATTAAGTACGCTTCCTATACGTTTATCAAACTTACTTTTGGATACGAATACCTGCTGTCTGTACTGCTTCGGAGTCATACCTATAAGCTGTTGGAAATTGCGGTAAAATGACGGCAAATCCTTCAGTCCGCACCTTGAAACCACCTCATCTACCGCAACGTCAGTATACTGCAACAGACGGCAAGCGTGGCTGATTCTTACTCTGCGAAGATAACTTGAAAAGGGTTCGCCGGTAAGTCGGTTAAAAATACGGCTGAGCTGTGATTTACTTATGTAAAGCGATAGCGCTATGCTTTCAAGAGTAAGCTCGCTGTCCTGAAATCTATCGGTTACCATACGTATAGCCGACGATACTATGTGCCATTCCTTTGGCGGAAAGGTCTGGGCGTTTCTTATCGCGCTGTTGACGTAACGGCAAAGCGTTATAAACGTCAGCGTAATATTTGCCCTTACTGCCGATAGCCATTCCTGCTTTTTATCCTTTATTTCATCGCTTATTTTGTCAAAAAGCTGTTCAAGCTCCGCTTTTGTTTTTGAATTAAGCATAGCATATGCTGATATCGAATTATCCCTGAATAACCCAAAGCAAAACCTTGTATCTCCGGGTATCTCCGTTCCGTCCGAATAAAACGCGTTAAGATCTACAAGAACGCGACGAATATTAAGAGACGTGTTTTCTTTATTAACAAAATACGCATGCGGAATATGCGCAGGTATCAGAAATATATCGTTTTCTTTGCAGGGGACCGTTTGATTCATTATCTGATGTATACCGCTTCCGGATACGATAAGTGCTATTTCAAGCTTGTCGCATGCTTCTACCCTTGAAAATGAAACGGTTGGATCGTATAATTCACTTACACTGTCCAGACTGTAGCAAATCGGAGACAGCGAATTATTACATTGAGGTTTACTCATTACTGAAACATCTCCATTAAGAATTTACAGTTTGAATAATGGTTATATTAAGGCTTAATCTTCTTGATTTCATCTGCGTAATACTGAACAAGCTCGAATTTAGTGCCGGGCATAAGTAAATGGTCGGGGCAAGGAATAAATCCACCAAGTGATGCAAGACGCTTCATTCTCTCAATCTCAGCGTCAACCGCCGCCTTATCCTCTCGCAGCACTCTTTTATCCATTCCGCCAACGCCAAGCATTCCTTTTCCAAAGCGCTTTCTCGCAGGCTCAAATTGGTCTCCCCAAACACCTACTTCTATTGGAAACATCGTGTTTACACCGTTTTCAAACCAAACAGGCAGCAGCTGTTCGACAACACCGTCGCAGTCCAGGGAAATTATATCTATTCCGTGTTTATGGCATAGGTCATTACGTTTTTTGTAGTGCTTAGCGCAAAGCTCTTCGAATTTATCGGGGGCAACAAGCGGTCCGTTTTTAAAGCATATATCCTCCCAATAGTGCGCGAAATCAAATTTTACGCCCGTATTAAGCACAGCCTCAATACATTTATACTGCATATCGGCGTAAGCGTCAATGATATCAGCAAGTAAATCCTCGTCCTCGTCATACATAAGATAACTCATGCCGAGAACACTAGTCATACTTCTTATATCACCAAGTACACTTCCAATACTAATACCTCTCGGTCTGTCATATTTTTCCATATCGTTGTATTTTTCGAAAAACTCAGCAGATACTCTATCAGGTGTGAATTGCATTTTCGGAAGATATAGCTCTTCAAACGCAGCTCTGTCCTTTAACGTGTAGTCGTCTTCTGAGGGAATGGAGGTCTTTCCGGGTTTTACTCTTTCAATAATACCTTCATTATTTATTATGCGGCGTTCTCCGTTTGGAAGAACCTCAAGCACCTTTTTTTCAAATTGTGGCAAAAGCTTGTGCTTGGGTTCGATAGCGCACGCCCAGTTAAAATCCCAACCTATGAGCTTATCAAGCTCTGCATCAGCTTCATTTGATTGGCGCCAATTTTCCGCAAGACTTTTCGGGATTTTTCCTTGCTTAGCCCACTCGTAAAGGAGCTCTTCCCAATATCCGAAATGAACAGCAGGAAGTCTGTCCACAGGCTTATAATGAAGTAAATTAAGCGCTCTTTCTCTATTTGTCATAAAAACCTCCAAAAACATCTATGTCGATTTTCAATCTGTGGTCTTAAATAAACAAAGTTAAACATATCAGACGCGCAGTATACAAATATTATAACAGAAAAAAACTAAAAGTAAATGCGGTACTGTTCTTTTTTTGTACCCCTTATGCAACAAAACCAAGTATAATTTAAACAACGCATGAATTAAGGATATTATGCGCTCAAAAAGATATTCGGAAAAATAAAAACTTTGGCACTCTGAAACGCTACATAAAAAAATGCGTAAAATCAAAATTAAATGATATTGTTCGTAAATAAATGATAATTTAGCAACAAATTATGTGCAGATTTATAAAATTGAATTAATATTAACACACGCTAATTCACCTTATTTTTAGGTTCGCCGCGCAAAAAAGCAGCGATGTTTTCGGCTGCTATATTGACAAGTCGCTGTCTTGTTTCCTTTGCCGCCCACGCTATGTGAGGTGTAATATAGCAGTTATCTATGCCGTAAAGCGCGCAGTCCTTTTGCATAGGCTCTATCGAAACGGTATCGACGCAAGCGGCGTATATACTGCCGTTTTTTAATGCGTTTGCGAGAGCTTCCTCATCTACTACTCCGCCTCTTGCCGTATTAATCAGCACCGCAGTTTTTTTCATAAGTGAAAGCGTATCCTCATTCACTATTTTAGCGGTATCAGAATTAAGCGGACAGTGTACGGTAAGGTAATCGCTTCTTGAAAACAGCTCTTCCTTTGTAACAAATTCATAAGGACAGCCGTTATTTCTTCTCGAATGTACAATTATCTGCATTCCATAGACCTTGGCAATCTCCGCAACCCTTTTACCTATGCTTCCGTAGCCAAGTATTCCAAGGGTTTTTCCTTTAAGCTCCGTTATCGGAAAAGGATAGTAGCAAAACGACTTGGATTTTTTCCAATCACCCGAATTTACGGAATCAATGTATTTTCCAAGCGATGATGAAACGTACAAAATAAAGCTAAACACGTGCTGAGCAACCGCATCGGTTGAATATCCCGCAACGTTACAGACTGTTATTCCCTTTTGGCTTGCGTAATCGATATCGATATTGTTATATCCCGTTGCAAAAAGCCCTATATATTTTAGCTTCGGACAGGCATCGATAACAGTCCTGTCAATGACGGTTTTATTTACGATTACTCCGTCATAGTTTTTAACCGTTTCAATGACCTTATCTTTATCTATTCTTGCGTAATAATCAATATCGGCGGCGTTTTCAAGCAGCGAAAAATCAATATCGCCGTTAGTTACGCTATCACGCTCCAGTACTGCAATCTTCATGTTTAAAATATTTACGTTTAAACCACAAACACAAGATTTAAAGGTACAGTCTTCAGGATTCACATACATAATATAAACCACCTTTCCCACCGATGCGTAGCTCTTTTTCGGCATAATCGTTTATGCTGCTCTAAATAAAGTCGAGTATTTCGCACGTAGTGTGTAAGTCATTATCATTCTTTTTCAGTCGCAACACAGTTGCACAAATACATTATATAGTTTTAAACTTTACTTGTCAAGATATCTTTATTTTGGTTGTAATATTGACATTGGTATTGTTTAATGATATAATTAATTGATATAAAACAAAAAGAGGCAAATAATATGTCCAATATATACTTAGACAATTCAGCGACAACAAAGCCGTGCGACGAGGCGATACACGCTATGGTTGAGGCTATGAGCGAAAATTACGGTAATCCGTCCTCGCTTCACATGGCAGGAACCAGGGCCGCAGAGCTTCTTTTAAGCTCGCGCAACACTGTACTTGCAGCCTTATGGGGTACATATGTACGCTCAAAGCTTCCGAGAAAGCCTATGATGCGCGGCGGTGAGGAATACGGACGGCTTATATTCACCGCAAGCGGGACTGAATCAAACAATCTCGCCATATTCGGAGCCGTAGAATCCTGCAAAATTAACGCGCCGGAAATAATTACGACTGACAGCGAGCACCCGGCTGTGCTGAGAGCCGTAGAAAAGCTTCAAGAAAAGGGTGTTAAGGTTTTCAAGCTTAAAACACTTGGCGGACGGATAGATATTGACGAGCTGAAATCGCTACTGTCGCCTAAAACAGCTCTTGTTTCGGTTATGTACGTTAACAACGAAACGGGTGCAATATACGACGTTGCTGAAATCTTTAAAACAGTTAAGTCTATCTCCCCTAATGCCGTATGTCATACCGACTGCGTTCAGGCATTCCAGAAGCTTCCGTTTACTCCCAAAACGCTTAACGCCGATATGATAACAGTAAGCGCCCACAAGGTACACGGTCCGAAGGGTGTCGGCGCTCTTTGGGTAAGCCGTGAGCTTATAAACAAAAACAGACCGTTCCCTATCATTTTCGGCGGTGGCCAGGAAAGCTCCTTCCGTTCCGGGACTGAAAACATTCCCGGAATAGCTGCGTTTGCTGCCGCAACCGAGGCAAACGGCGGAGCTAAGGCTTATGAGGAATTTGGACGAAAAACAGAGGCATTAAAGAGGCTGCTTATACAGAGCCTGCCAGACGGCGTATCAGTAAACACGCCTCTTGGCAACAGCGCGCCTTATATCATCAGCCTTGCCTTGCCACTTCCAAAGAGCCAACCGATGCTTAACTATCTTTCGGCGCTTGGTATTTACGTTTCATCAGGCTCTGCCTGTTCTTCGCATAAAAATACAGTCAGCCACGTGCTTACCGCCTTCGGTATTTCAAACGCCGTTGCTGACGGTACTATACGAGTAAGTCTTGATATTTCAAATACCGAGGAAGAAATCCTTACATTTTGCGATGCTCTGTCGCAAGGGATAACAAAATTGGCAAAATAAAAAAGAGCGCTTAAAGCGCTCTTATGTAGCTTAGCATTTTTCGGTTATCTTGATGTTTTCGGGGGATATTCCGGACTGCTCTATTACTATTTCCATTATCTGAGCAACCTCGTTTTGCATAAGCGCTCCATCAGTCTTGACGACTATATTTGCGTTTCCGTCATTGATGACCGCTATACATTCCTCAAAGCCCTTTGCCTTGATGAGTGTTTCGATATTTGCCTCCGATGCTATCTCGTCGGCTATTCGCGAAACGTCCGCTATTGCCTCAGCCTTTGCGCTTTCTATTGCGCTATCGCTGTCAATAACGAGCTGAAGCACCTCAAGCGCTTCGTCTCTTGCTTGCTGACGGCTTATCTGTACGGACGCAAAATAGCTTGCGACGTTTTCGCTGCCGTTACCCGAATCGGTGCTTACCTGCTCGTTTCCGCCTGACTGCTCGCTATCGGACGGGATATCCTCTATTGGATCTTGATTTCCGGAATACAGCGCCCAATTAATGCAAACAGCCGCCGCTACGAGTAATACCGCGGCGCATATAACGATATTTCTTTTTCCTACCTTTTTGAAGCCCTGCGCTATGTTTTCCGCGCTCTTTTTGATTTTTTCTCCTACCATAATGTTATTTCCTTTCTTCTGTTTGTAAACTCGGGACGTTTTACCCCTGCTTTTACTCGTTAGTTAAGTTTATTCAAAATGAGCCGATTTTAGAACTAAAAAATGAATTTTATCTTTTCTTCTTGAATATCATATGCCAAAAGGAGATTATTATGATACATATAAACATTGATATCGACGGTATTGACTACGAAAAGGCTGTTCCGGTTATCGTACCGCTGATAATAAGCAATCCAATAGCCGCAAAGGCGGCTCAGTTAGCGCTTTTATCTAAATTTAAGAACAAATCTCAGTCTGAGCGCAACGCGATGTTCGTCAATTTTATTAACGAGCATAAAAACAAAATCATTAAGACCTGCAATGAAAAGGTCAATGAAAACGGCACTCTCGGTTATCTGTGCAACGTAAGCGCAGATATGATTTGATAATCAAGGAAAGGACTTTAAAATGAGACGCCTCCTCTCTTATATGAAAAAATACCGCAAGGAATCCTTTATAGCTCCGTTATTTAAACTGCTTGAAGCTTCCTTTGAGCTGATAGTTCCGCTTATAATCGCCGCGCTTATCGACAAAGGAATAGAAACAAAAAACGTTTCGCTCATTGTAAAATACAGCTTTATTCTCGTTTTACTTGCCGTTATCGGTTGGGTATGCGCGGTAATAGCGCAGTATTACGCGGCAAAGGCGGCTGTCGGAACAACGGCAGAAATCAAAAGCTCGCTTTTCCGTAAAATACAGTCGCTTTCAAACACCGAATATGACACTCTTGGAAATTCAACGATGATTACGAGAATGACCTCGGACTGTAATCAAGTACAGAACGCCGTCAACCTCTTTCTCCGCCTTTTCCTCCGCGCTCCGATAATCGTTTTCGGCGCGATGATAATGGCATTTACCGTTTCGCCGAGGGCAGCGCTGATATTCGTGGCGGTTATTCCTTTACTCGCAATCGTTGTATACGGAATAATGCTACTTACAGTTCCGCTTTACAAAAAGGTGCAGAGTAAGCTCGACTCACTTCTTGCAATTACAAGAGAAAATTTAAACGGCGCTCGTGTAATAAGAGCCTTCTGCCGAGAAGATGACGAAACCGAGCGTTTTGATAAGACAAACACTGAGCTTTCCACTATGCAGCGCTTTGTAGGAAAGCTTTCCGCCCTTACAAATCCCGTAACCTTTTTACTGATAAACGTCGCAATAATAGTCCTTATTTACGTCGGCGCTATTCAGGTAAACGTAGGCGAGCTTTCACAGGGCGAGGTAATAGCTCTTTACAACTACATGTCTCAGATACTTGTTGAGCTTATAAAGCTCGCTAACCTTATCGTAACTGTTACGAAGGGTGTTGCGAGTATGCACCGCATAGACTCCGTTATGGAGCTTAAATCCTCAATAAGCTTTGACGGTAACGGCGCTGTTGAAAATGGAAGCGTAGTATTTAAAAACGTCGGTCTTACCTATAAAAACGCGGGAGCACCCTCGCTTACAGACATAAGTTTTGAGGCAAAAGCGGGTGATACTGTAGGTATAATCGGAGGCACAGGCTCGGGTAAATCTTCAGTTATAAATCTTATTCCTCGTTTTTATGAAGCAACCGAGGGCGAGATACTTATCGACGGAAAGGATATTAAGAGCTTTTCCGAGGACGGACTTCGGGATATGATAGGCGTAGTGCCGCAGCACGCCAAGCTTTTTAAGGGAACAATAAGGGATAATATAAGGGTTGGTAACCAAAACGCGACGGACGATGAAATCACCGAGGCGTTAAAGGAAGCTCAGGCTTACGACTTCGTCAAGGAAAAGGACGGTTATCTTGACTATATGATTGAAAGCGGCGGAAGGAATCTATCAGGCGGTCAAAAGCAAAGATTAACTGTTGCAAGAGCTATCGTACGTAAGCCTCGTATACTCATTCTTGACGATAGCGCCTCGGCGCTTGACTATCGAACAGACGCAGCTCTGCGGGAAGCTATAAAAGGGCTCAGCTTCCGTCCGACCACCTTCATAGTCTCGCAAAGAGCTTCATCGGTACTGCACGCAGATAAGATTCTTGTGCTTGAGGACGGTGAATGCGTGGGCTACGGAACTCACGGTGAGCTTATCGAAGGCTGTGAGGTTTATAAGGAAATATATTACTGTCAGTTCCCCGATGAAATGAAAGGGGGCGCAAGATAATGAAAAACAAAAACAAAATAAGTAAAGGCACCGTAAAAAGAATAATAAGCTACATCAAAGGTTACAAGCTTCTTTTTCTTGCGGCTCTACTGATGGGGGCAGTTAGCGTAGCGCTTTCACTATATATTCCGCTTCTCATCGGCGATGCTATCGACTTTATAACCTATAAGGATAACGTTCAGCTTGTTGAAATTTTCAGAATACTGATTACAGGCGCTATTTGCGTTTTTGTTGCGGCATTTTCTCAATGGATAATGAACATTATCAATAACAAGATAACATATAACGTTATCCGCGATATTAGACGCGATGCCTTTGGCAAGCTTGAAAGACTTCCCCTCGGTTATATTGATACTCACCCAACGGGCGAAACTGTCAGCAGAATTATAAGCGATGTTGATCAGTTTGCCGACGGACTTTTAATGGGATTTTCTCAGCTGTTCACAGGCGCTCTTACCATTATCGGAACACTCGCCTTTATGGTAACTATTAGCCCTTCGATTACCGTTATGGTCGTTGTTTTAACACCTATTTCCCTATTCGTTGCGGCGTTCATTGCTAAGAACACTCACGATATGTTTATGCTCAGAGCAAAAACCAATGCCGAGCAGACTGCTTTTATTGACGAAACAATATCAGCTGAGGGTGTTGTAAGCGCTTTCGGTATTAAAGATGAAAAGCAGGCTCAGTTTGACGAGATAAACGAAAGATTTAAAAAATGCTCGGTAAGAGCGATATTCTTCTCATCACTCACCAACCCCTGTACCAGATTTGTAAACGCCATCGTTTACGCCGCTGTTGCTTTGGTAGGCGCTTTTTCGGTTTTGAATACCGACGGAAGCTTCGGATCTCTGCTTCCCTATATAACCGTCGGCGGTCTTTCCACCCTTTTAAGCTACGCAAATCAGTACACTAAGCCTTTTAACGAGATTTCAGGAGTTATTACCGAGCTTCAAAACTCTATTGCCTGTATTGACAGGGTTTTCACGCTTATTAACGAGGAGACCGAAATACCGGATAATGAAAACGCTTATTCTGACATCATACCAAGCGGAAAAATTGTATTTGATAACGTTTCCTTCTCGTATACTCCCGATAAAAAGCTTATTGAAAATCTCTCGCTTTACGTTGAAAGCGGTAAAAAGGTAGCGATAGTTGGACCGACAGGCTGCGGAAAAACCACTCTTATTAACCTCATAATGCGCTTTTACGACGTAAATAATGGAAGTATATCGGTTGGATTTGATACAGAAAACGGTGAAACGGTTGCGGATATTCGAGACATCAGGCGTAATTCACTTCGCTCGTGCTACGGAATGGTGCTCCAGGAAACGTGGCTTAAACGTGGAACGGTAAAGGATAATATTCTTATCGGTAAGCCCGACGCCACCGATGAGGAGATAGTTACAGCGGCAAAGGCGGCGCACGCGCATAGCTTTATTAAGCGTCTGCCAAACGGATACGACACCGTTATAGGCGAGGACGGCGGAAGCCTTTCACAAGGTCAAAAGCAGCTGCTCTGTATTACCAGAGTAATGCTCTGCATGCCTCCTATGCTCATTCTTGATGAGGCAACCTCCTCTATCGATACGAGAACTGAGCAGAAAATTCAGTCGGCGTTTAACACCATTATGCAAGGAAGAACGTCTTTTATCGTCGCTCACAGGCTTTCTACAATTCGCTCAGCCGACCTTATCTTAGTTATGAAGGACGGAAACGTAATAGAGCAAGGCACGCATGAGCAGCTTATAAATCAGAACGGCTTCTACGCTACGCTTCACGCGGCTGGACAAAGCTAATAAATAACCGCATAAATGCGTATTATCACCCTAAAAGACTTACTGAATGAGGTAAAAACTTTTTTTACCTAAAATAAAGGATTATAAAAATGCTGAAACTAATCTACGGACCTCCCGGAAGCGGTAAGACGTATTATTCCGATTCACTTGCGCTCGAAGCGCTAAAGAACGGAAAAAAGGTTATACTTCTCGTTCCTGAGCAGGAGGCAATAGAAGCGGAAAACCGTATCTATGACAGAGCTAACGACGCCAATATAGCTATTGAACGTCTAAGCGTCGTATCCTTTCGCCGACTCGCGAATCTCGCTTTCAGAAAGCACGGCGGAATCGAATACGAGAGCATTGGCGAGGGCGGAAGGCTCGTGCTGCTTTGGCGTAGCATTGAGGAGCTTGCTCCCCTGCTTAAATGCTACGGGGCGAGCCGGGACCGTTCATTCGTTGAGCTTATGCTCAAGGTTTGCGACGAGCTTAAGCGCTACTGTGTAACGGGAACCGCTATATCCGCCGCTTCTGACAGAGTAAGTGATGAACTTTTTAAAAATAAGCTTCACGACATTGCTCTGATATACACCTTTTATACTGCTCAAATGCAGTCTCTCTATTCCGACAGCTCGGACGACGTAAACAGACTTGCAGAGATTTACCGAACTGAAAAGCCCGACTCTGAAGAGGTTTTCTTCATAGACTCTTTTAACGGCTTCACTTCTCCCGAGTTTAACGTCATCGAGTCGCTCATCAAATATTGCGACGTTACGGTAACTGTAAACAGATTCCGCGACGTCGGAAAAACGGGCTTTTTGACCGTTGAAAAGACGGAAAAGGAGTTAACTGAGCTTGCTAAAAAAACAGGCGTAAGCGTTGAGGTTTTAAACGTACTTGGCGAGGACGACCCGTATTCAAACGAAGAATTCAAGCTAATTAAAAGCAAGCTGTACGATTACGCATACCGTTCCGACGATTCATACGGCTCCGACAACGTTAAGCTTGCCGTATGTAAAGACGCCTTTTCCCAGGCGGAATATATAGCTATAAGCATTTGTAAGCTTATAAGAGAGGGCGCAAGATACAGAGATATAGCCGTTATAAGCAGAAGCACTGAAAAATATGAGGGAGTTCTTGATGTTGTATTTGAAAAATACGGCATACCTCTTTTTCTTTCCGCGCGCTCTCCGCTTACCCGAACTGCTCTTTACCGCGCGGTAAGCTCAGCTCTTGAGGTTATCGCAAGCGGCTTTCACACAGAGGACGTTATCAGCTATATAAAATCGGGTGTGTGCGGTCTTTCTCTTGAAGATATTGATTTAATTGAGAAGTACGTTTACCTTTGGAATATAGCCGGCAAACGTTGGACTGATGAAAACGATTGGACGATGAATCCAAACGGCTTCACCGACAGAAAAAGCTCAAATGATAGCAATACTCTTGATAGGATAAATTCCATAAAAAGAAGTATAATTCTTCCTCTGACCGAGCTTGCCGAGGACATCAAGGGTCAAAGCGCTAAGGAGGCATGTGTAGCGCTATATAATTTTTTAATCAAAAGCGGAATATCTGAGCATTTCAAGAAAAGCGCTGACCGAAGCGACGTTACGGTATATAACACCTTTATAAAGCTTATTGATACGCTTGCCAAAATCGCAAACGACATACCTGTAAACGCTCATATGCTTTCTTCCCTACTTTATCTGATGGCAAAAAACACCGATTACGGAAAAATCCCGTCAAGCTTTGACAGAGTAACCGCAGGAGACGCCTCGATAATCAGATGTAACGGAATTAAGCACGTATTTCTTACCGACTGCGAAAGCGGTGTCTTTCCCGCGACTGTAACAGACGACAGCTTTTTTACCGATAAGGAAAAGGACTCCCTTTCCGAGCTTGGTATAAAGCTTTCTCCCGACATAAAAGAAAAAAACGACCTCGAAGCCTTTTATTTTTTAAGAAGCGCAGGCGGAGCAACAGATACGTTAACCGCCACCTTATGCTTAAAAGACGGAAAGGCTTACGAGTCAATTGGATTTCAAAGACTTTGCGCCCTTTTCCCTAAAAATGAAATAATAAAATATCCCTCGCAAAGCAGCGTAACCGATAGATTTCAGTCAGTTGGCACCGCAAAGGAGCTGCTTGCCGCGCTTGGAAACACTGAGACGGGAGAGATACTTAAAGAGGTATTTAATGAGCTTGGTATATCCACAAATATAAATTCAAGTCCTATTTCTGACTGCAGTGAAACGCTGTCAGCCGATACTGTAAACAACCTATTTGGAAACGGAATAAATATGACTTACTCACGTCTTGAAAGCTACGTAAAGTGTCCGTTTTCATATTTTTGCAACTATGTACTCAAGCTTCGACCTCAAAAATACAATTTCTTTATGGCTTCCGATATGGGTAGCTATATCCATAGAATACTTGAAATTGCCATAGAGGCGCTGTTTAAAAACAATAAAGCGGCTGATATTACCTCAGAAGATATTGAGCGCGCCGTTGACATCGCTTTAAACGGCGTATTGACCGACATTCTTGGCTCCGATACCTCAAATGAGGGAAAACGTTTTGAGGCTCTTATTTACAGGCTTCGCAGAACACTAATGCTTTTGGTAACCAATATAGCCTTAGAGTTTAAGAACAGCCTTTTCGTTCCCCGTTTCTTTGAATTCCCGATAGGTAACGGAGAGAACGAGGTAACACCGTTAAAATTCACTCTTGATGACGGAACTTCAATAACCGTCTACGGCACTATTGACCGAGTGGATACCTATAACAAGGACGGAAATGTCTACGTCAGAGTCGTGGACTATAAATCAGGATCGACTCCACACTCAGTATCCAATCTAAAATACGGGCTTGACGCGCAAATGCTTCTTTATCTCTTTTCTATATGGAAGTCGAACAGTGAAAAATTCCATAAGCTTCTCGATAAATCCGAAAATGGCGAGATAATTCCCGCAGGTGTGCTTTACCAGACGGCGCGCCTTAGGCTCAAGCAGTCCTTAACACCTGCCTCAAGCGACGAGGTGTTTGAGCATATTCAAGCCTCGCTGAGAAGAAGCGGTGTTCTACTAAACGATAAGGAAATGCTTGAGGCTATGGAAATAGGTCTGAAAAAGAACTTTATTCCCGTATCAAGAAAATCGGACGGCAGTATTAGCTCCTCTATCCTCGTAACTATTGACGGATTTGGCGATATGCTGAAAACAATAGACGACACCTTTAAGAGTATCGGTAAAAAACTCAGAAACGGTAACGCTTGCGCTGACCCACTTAAGCTTACCGACAAGGACGCCTGTCAATACTGCCAGCTTGCCTCTGTATGCAGAAGCAAGTACACACAAACGTCCGACATTCATACAAACGGAGGTGATGAGTAATGGCGCAGGAAATCAAATGGACGCCTTCACAGCTTGACGCTATCGAAGCGAGAGCTGATAAAATACTCGTCTCCGCTGCCGCAGGCTCCGGAAAGTCAACAGTTCTTACCAAGCGCATTATAAACGCCGTAACGGACGAGCTTTCTCCATATGACATCGACAGACTTATGATAGTAACATTTACGCGCGCTTCTGCCGAGGATCTCAAAAATAAAATAACCAGGGCGCTTCGTAACGCGGTGCTTGAAAAGCCTTCGTCAAAGCATCTTAACGAGCAGCTTTTGAAGCTGCCGGGGGCGAAAATTAATACCATTCACGGCGTATGCTTTGCGCTCATCAAGCGTAACTTTGAGGCGCTTGGGCTTCCTGCCTCTGTTTCTATTGCGGACGAAACTACAACCCTTACCCTTCGCCTTGACGTAATGACCAAGCTGCTTGATTTCTGCTTTGCGGGCGGATTTGAGGCAATTCCCAATTTTGCCGATTTTGCGGAAAACTTCATTATGGAGAGGGATGACGCGCTTCCCTCCATACTTCTAAGCATCTACGATAAAATGAAAAATGAGCCTGACGGCCTATCGGAAAAGTTCCTTGATAATTACGGCACTGACGGAACCGATTTTATTAAGACTCCGTACGGCAAAATTATATCAAGCAGAATGCGCATGCTCATCGACTATTATCTACATTTTTTTGATGAGGCTCAAAAATATTTTCTTTACGATGAGAATTATTCTAAATACACGGAGCAGTTCCGTGAGGAAGCGCGCTACGCCACTCTTATAGACAACGCGCTTAAGCTTGAGGACACCGACCTTCTGCGCTCTGTGTTAAGTACTCCACCAACCGTAAAAACGCCTTCATTAAAAGAGGAATTAAAGACGGCAGAGGGCGAGCTTTACAAAACGGAAAGAGCTAAATTCCGAAAGGAAATAACCTCGATTGCCTCAAGTATATTTATGTTTACAGGCGCTGAAATTGACAAGTCAGCAAAACAAACAAGTGATATCGCAAAAAAGCTTCTCCTGCTTTTATCAGAATATGACAGGCGTTTTTCGGAGGCTAAGCTCAAGCGCTCCTGCATAGATTTCAACGACATCGAGCATTATACCTTAAAGCTTCTCTACAATGAGGACGGAAGCATATCAACGCTTGCGAAAGAAATATCCAGCTCTCTGCAAGAGATATACGTTGATGAATATCAGGACTTAAATCCTCTGCAAAACAAAATCTTTAACGCTCTGTCAGTTAACTGCCCGATTTTTATGGTCGGTGATATAAAGCAAAGCATTTACGGCTTCAGAGGCGCTGACCCAAGCGCGTTCGCGCACTATAAAAAGAGCTTCCCGGAATATCAAAAAGGAAATACTCAGGCGTGCGCTACTGTTTTCTTATCGGATAATTTCCGTTCAGCTAAGCCTATAACCGAATTTTCCAACATTATTTCCGACGCTATGTTCTATACCCCGAATAATGACGGAATCTACGATTACAGAATTCCATACTCAGAATCCGACAGACTGAACGCAAACGTAAAAATTGAGGCGCCTCCTAAGGTAACCTTAATGAACTGTATTCGCGATATGTCCGATGAGGAAACAAAAAAAAAGGGTACGTATTACGTTGAAGCAAGCATGGTCGCAAACGAGATATCTTTGCTTATAAAAAACGGAGTATCACCTGATAATATCGCCATCATTCTTCGCAACGCGCAAAGCAGCGCGCCTATATACGTCAATGCGCTTAAAGCCCGAAATATTTCCGTAAGCACGGAAAAGGGCGCTCCTTTATTTGAAACGCCGGAGGTTCAGCTTGCGCTGTGTCTGCTTAATTGCTGTGATAATCCGTACAGAGATATTTTCCTTGCGGGAGCGCTTCGAAGTCCTATATTCAATTTTTCGCTTGATGATATGATAAGGATAAAGACCGAAGCAAAAGATACTTCCTCACTTTTCGAGGCTTTAACCGTTTATACTGAGAGAACAGGCTTTGAAAAGGGCTTATGCTTTATTGAATTTTTGAGCAAAATGCGAAAATATGCTCTTAAAAGCACTGTTGACAGGCTTTTATGGCAGATATACACAGAAACTTCATTCTTCGCCGCCCTTTACGATAACGGAAGGCAGTCCGAGGATAGCGCTAACGCAAGAAGAACTAATCTTATATCGCTTCACGAGCTTGCGAAATCCTACGTTTCCTACGGACAAACAGACCTTTTTGGCTTTCTTGAAAAAATCAGAGTGATTATTGAAAAGGGAAAATCTCCTACCGGAGCAAAAACCGGTGGCGACTCTGTTCATCTGATAACCATGCACTCATCTAAGGGCTTGGAATTTGAATACTGCTTCGTTTGCGGTACTTCACATAAATTCTCTACTGCTGATATAAACAAGGACGTTATTTTCGATAAGGATATAGGTCTTGCCATGCGTCTTAAAGATACGGACAGGCTATCGGTATCAGATACTCCGTACAGACTCGCCCTTTCCTATAAAGCCGAGCAGGTAATGCTTGACGAGGAAATGAGAATGCTTTACGTTGCCCTAACAAGAGCTAAAACAAAGCTATACGTATGCTCGTCTGTAAATGAAGTTGAAAAGCTTGACTTTGAGACCGCATTTTTTTCAAGGCTTTTACACCCATACACGTTCATGCGGCAGACAAGCCACATCAGCTGGATTCACACAGCGCTGAAAATGCCAACCGAGCTTGAAGCGCAGTACGAAATTTTAAATCTGACACAGGCGGAAATATTAAAAAGAAACGCGTCTTCAATTCTGCATAACGGAAATAATAACGAAGAAAAACGCCTTACAGAAGACGAAAAAAATGAGCTTTATAATCACTTTAAGAATATTATTACATTCGAGTACCCTCATAAAAACTCGGTTCGTCTCCCCTCAAAGCTCTCGGTTTCAAGGCTATACCCGGAAATACTTGATGAAAACGCTTATCTCGGTGATGGAGTTTTGTTTGCCGATGACGGTCAGCTTATCTCTCCGTTAGCCGATACAGCTGACGCCGAAGCGCGCGATAATGCCGCTGATATGCTTGTCCCAACGTTCATGCTTGATCAACAGGCCGTAACGGCAGCAGAAATTGGAACAGCAACACACGTATTCATGCAATTCTGCGATTTTAACAAAATAAGCGAAAGCATAGACGACGAAATACAGCGATTGCTTTTAAAGCGCTTTATTCTTCCGTCTCACGCCTCGCTTATAGACAAAAAAGCAATTCAGCGATTTATTACCTCGGATATTTTCAGGGATATTAGTCAAGCAAAAGAAGTAAACCGCGAGTACAGATTCAACATTAAGCTTCCCGCATCTGAATTCACCTCAAATGAGTCCTTAATGAATGAGCTTTCGGGCGAATATATATTCGTTCAGGGTATTATCGACTGCTATTTCAGAGACCAAAACGGTGATATTACCCTTCTTGATTATAAAACTGATTTTGTTCCTAAGGATATTAAGGGAGATAGAAAAAAAGAGGACGAATTCTTCATTAACCGACATTCAAGACAGCTTAGCTATTATAAAACTGCATTAAAGCTTTTAACCAAGCAGGATGTCAAGAGAACCGTAATCTTCTCATTTAACTTAGGACGCTGCATCGAGATTAAATAACAATAAATTTGATAACAGGTGTATTTAAATGATAAAAGCTATTATATTTGACCTTGACGGCACTCTTGCCGATACTATCACCGATATTCAGGACGGGCTAAACGGTATGCTGACTGAGTATGGCTTTTCGACAGTAACAACCGAGCAAACGCTAGCTAATATAAACAACGGCGCGCTTGAGCTGGTACGTCGCTCTCTGCCTGAGGAAAAGCGTTCAGACGACTCTTTCGTTAAAAAAGCAAAACAGGTTTACGAAAAATATTACTCAGAATGCTATAACTGTAAAACAAACGAGTACGACGGATGTACTTATGCGCTGAATGAGCTTGTGGCTCAGGGCATATCGGTAAACGTCCTTTCAAATAAGCAGGATTATTTCGTTAAGGAAATAACAAAAAAGCTGTTTAATGACGTAAGATTTGATTTCGTTATCGGACAGTCAGAGCTTTTCCCTACCAAGCCCGACCCGTCATCTACCCTACATATACTTTCATCACTTGGCATAAAACCAAGTCAGACCGTATTTGTCGGAGACTCAAACGTCGATATGATAACGGCAAGAAACGCGCGTGTTAACGCGGTTGGGGTTGCTTGGGGGTACAGAAGCAAGGAAATACTTATAGAAAACGGCGCTGAATTTATAGTTAATACTCCCCGCGAGATCGCCAAAATTCCTAATTTTTTAAAATAAAATTAATACGACGAACACACATAATTGATATTGATGTGGTAAAATTATCATTAAGAGATAGTTTCTAAGCAATCAGCAGAAAGGACGGTTTGTATGGCTTCAACAAGACTTACCAGACAAAAGCAGGAATTCCGACGTTTTCTCGAAATTAACCGAGATAAAGAAATGACGGTTGCGGAAATGGCAGAGCTACTCAAAGCCTCCGGGTCTGATATGGGTATCGCTACCGTATACAGAGCTGTAAACAGGCTTGAAGGTGAAGGAATTCTTATAAAAACTGTTACCGGCGCTCAGGGAAAATCAGCCTATCGCTACGCAGCTAACGATGAAACAGTACGTAGCTGCCATAGAGTCTTCTGTACGTGCTGCGGCAAAACGGTTGACCTTACGTATAAGTTTACCGATAAGCTTGAAAAGAACGTTTCCGATATGACAGGATTTTCTCTTACCGACCATCAGCTTATGTTCTACGGACTTTGCTCTGACTGTCGATAACAAAAGTTATTTTAAGGAGAGGTACTATGAATCTACCATTCAAAATAAATCTTAACGGAAAAACCGCTGTTGTTACGGGCGCGGGCGGTGTTCTCTGCGCTTCCTTTGCCGAGGCGCTTGCGGAGTGCGGAGCGAAGGTTGCTGTCCTTGATCTCCGTCTTGATGCTGCTGAGGCGGTTGCCTCAAGGATACGCGAAAATGGCGGAAAGGCTAACGCATATGCTTGTAACGTTCTCGATAAAAATTCACTTGAAGACGCAAGACTTAAAATCAACGCCGAGCTTGGCGAGTGCAGCATACTTATCAACGGCGCGGGCGGCAACAACCCTAAGGGTACAACTACTAAGGAGTACCTGTTTGCAGAGGATCTCGATGAAGATGTAACCAAGGACATAACTACCTTCTTCGACCTTGACCCAAAGGGTATTGAGTTTGTTTTCAATCTTAATTTCCTTGGAACTCTCATTCCTACTCAGGTATTTGCTAAGGATATGGCAAAGCAGGAGAATCCGGTTATTCTTAACGTTTCTTCTATGAACGCATTCCGTCCGCTTACTAAGATTCCCGCATATTCGGGCGCTAAGGCGGCTGTTTCAAATCTTACTGCATGGCTTGCTGTTCACTTCGCAAAGATTGGAATAAGATGTAACGCAATTGCTCCCGGTTTCTTTGTAACCAATCAGAACCGCGCGCTCCTCATGAACGAGGACGGCTCACTAACCGCCAGAAGCGAAAAGATACTGAACGCAACTCCTATGGGACGCTTCGGTGAGCCTGATGAGCTTCTCGGAACGCTTCTATGGCTCTGCGACGCAAAGGCTTCAGGATTTGTAAACGGTATCGTTGTACCGATAGACGGTGGATTTTCTGCTTATTCGGGAGTTTAATAAACAAAACTGAGCCGATGGAAATCATAAGCCCGGTTTTGCGCGATGTTTTTTATTATTTAAGCTTTTCATTACGCAAAACTTATTCAAATGCTCCGCATTTGAGTGGCTTCGAGCTTGAACTTAAACTTTGTCAAATAAAAACAGAGAGGCATTACGCAGTTTCTCATAAGGATATTAACTGCGTATAGGCGGTACTCGGTATGTAGGACGGACAGTTTCGGCTGTCCGTCCTATTCCGTTTTGTGTGTTTAGGCGACTTGTTCGGGTGCGAGTTTTCCGATATAGCGGAAGTAGATGTCGATCTGCTGCGTTGCGGTTTTGCTATGCTTTGCCGTTCTTTCGTGGATAATGATTCGCTCTATGAATGTGCGAAGCACTTCGGGAGTCAGCTCCCTTAAATCTGTGTACTTGTTTGCAATATCCACAAATCTCTCGACATTGGTTGCCGCTGCTTTCAGATCCTCTATCTCTTGCTTGACTATCGGAAGTCGCTCAGTGATCTCTCGTTGCTCGGTGTTGTAACCGTCGGAGAGCATACGGAACTGCTCATTGGTGACCTTGCCGAGAACATTGTCCTCATAGAGTCGCCTGAACAGAGCGTTCAACTCGTTGTTGCGTTTTTCAAGACTCGCCAGCTCTACCATTCTTGCATGCAGTTCTCTGCGATTTTCCGCAGAGCTTTTTTGATTTATAAAGCTGACGAACTCACGAGTTTGGGCGCGTGCGTAGTAGGTGACCTTGCGTATTTCTTCAAGGATTATCTCATCAAGCACCTTTGCTCTGATGGAGTGCGGTGTGCATTGAGCTTCGCCCATGTGCTTTCTGTATCGGCTGCAAATAAATCCGTAGGCGTCGGGCTTGAGCGTTGTTCCTCGAATGAAGTATAGCTTGGAGTTGCAATCGGCACAGTATAACAGACCGCTGTACTTATCAATGCCACCCATTGCAGTTCTTCTGCGTTTACCTTGACGAACTGCTTGAGCAAGCTCCCAAGTCGTTTTGTCAATGATGGCTTCGTGAGTATTCTCAACACGATACCATTCACTTTCGGGACGCTCTTTCTTACGCTTATCCTTGTAGGATACCACCGTAGTGCGACAGTTAATGGTATGACCGAGATATATCTCGTTTTTGAGAATGCCGGCAACCGTAGTTGAAGTCCATCCGTAAGGAGCATCTGTATCTGTTACTGTTCCATAGATGCCTTGTGAGTTGTAACGGTACATCGTTGGCTTGAGTATCTTTTTCTCACGTAGGATGTTCGCAATATTCCTCGGTCCAGTTCCTTTCGCACACAGTGAGAATATCATTCTGACTATGGGTGCTGTTTCCTCGTTGATGAGGAGATGACCTTTGCGTTCGGGATCACGCTTGTATCCGTAAGGCACAACCGTTCCGACACGCTCACCTCGTTCTGCTTTTGCTTTCACCACAGCTCTGATCTTCTTGCTTGTATCTCTTGCGTACCATTCGTTGAACAGGTTCTTGAACGGAGCAAGCTCGTTGCCTTCCGAGTAGAGTGAATCGAAGTTATCGTTGATGGCGATATAGCGAACATCAAGGCGTGGGAATATCAGCTCGGTGTACTGACCGACCTCAATATAGTTTCTACCAAGTCTGGAGAGGTCTTTTGTGATGAGCGTTGCCACCTCGCCACGCTCCATCATCTCGATAAGACTTTGGAACGCCGGGCGGTTGAAGCTCACGCCTGAGTAACCGTCATCCACGAAGAACTGTGTGTTCTCGAAGCCGTTATCCTTTGCATACTTTTCAAGGATGGCTCTTTGATTCTGTATGCTGTTGCTGTCGCCCTTGAGTTCATCCTCTTGGGAGAGACGGCAATAGAGTGCTGTTATTTTCTTTTGATTTTGGTTTGACATATCTTTTCCTCCTTATGTGTCAAACCGATTGAGAGTGTAGGCGGATAGAGATTTCCGCACCTACAACATATCATCAATCGGTTTCAAAGTCCAGCGTTTTTCTGTAAGTTCAAGAATTGTTTTCAATCTCTTGTTGCATCAAACGCTTTAGTCCTTCGTTTGCCGAGGGACACCTTGACGGGCAGAAGAAAGAATTTACAAGATAGGTCATACCGCCTATGCTGTAATTTCTTCTCGTAAGCACAACGCCGTCACGAGAAAAATACTTCGTTCTCCGTGCGATTGCGATGTGGTCATCTCTTGAATACTCATTGCCGTTAGGTGTGTTGATTGCTTTTTCAATCATGAATTCGTTTTCTTTCATTTCTGAATCCTCCATAAATTTTAATGTACAGATAGAGGCAATGAGTGTTGTTTTTTGCCGTTATACGGCTATGTCGCCTTGCTTGTGCAGGCAAATCTCCTTATTTCATCGGCACTTTCGGGTTTTCGTGCGCAACCATGTCCCCACGGGTCTTAAATTTGCGCAACAATGTCGCCATAGAAAATAGCTCTGAATTTGGACAAAAGAGGCTCAAATCGCCCGAAAAAGCCCCAAAATCGCTCATTTTTGCTCGGCGTTGCCGTGCAAAGTGATCTGCGTGGTCGGCATTTGTCGCCGCGCTTATTCCTGCAACAAAATCGGGCGTGGTTAATCTTTCTCAACCTTCTTCGATTTAGCCCGATTTTTGCGTTGTCATGGGGGATTGGCGTACTTGGCCGTTCTCCTTCTCAAACCGTCACACAGGGCTTTCTTGGGGCTTACACGGGCAGAAAAGAAGAATATATACGAGTCGGCTGTGATTCGCTCTTTCTTTGATTATGCGTATCAATTATTGCGTTCTGTTATGACAGCTCTTTATATCTTTTTCTTTTCTGTTAGTAAATCTCTTGCTCTCTTTAATCTTCTTATGGATAAGAATTTCCGAAGCCACCCCGAAGGAATTTTTACACTATTCCAAGAGAGAAACAAGATGATACATATTGCTTGTCCTCGAACCGTTTTCTCGGTAGCGATGATCCTTTTTGATAAGACCTTTCGATTCTAATCCTTTGAGTGCGGAGTCAACCGTTTTCTTATCCATGCTGCACTCGGTTGCAATGAGTCGGCGCGAAGGGAAACAGTTGTCGGTGTTCTTATCGCTATGACGAAGCAAACAGCAATACACGAAGAACTCTTTTGGCTTCAATTTGAAATCGAATATTTGATTGGACACGATGAAGAAATTTTTGCGTTTCATTTTTACCTCCTGATGACAAAACAAAAAGACTCGTATTTACACACAGGCTTTTACGGAAACACCAATAAGCGAACGGCACTCGTTCGCTAAAACTATAATGCTCCGTGCCGATATGTAAGTACGAGTCTTTTGACTCAAATCAGTTTGCGAGGTCATCGCTCGACCTCTTATGTTATGCTCCGAAGAGTTAATTTGGCACTTGATACATCTATTCGATTTTGAAGCTCACATCTCTGTGAGGGGCTTTATTCTAACATAAGATTTTTAGTTTGTCAATACCTTTTTGAATAATTTTTTCGCTTTTTGGAAATAATATTTCTTTTGGCACAATCGGTCTAAAACACCGTTATTTCGCTTCCCGGATTGTCACGGATTTTTCGAATTTACATAAACCTTACACGCACCGAACGAAAGTATGGTAGTTAGGATTTTTCATCTGCGGTATAATGATGGTGCAAAACACGAAAAGGAGATTTTGAACAATGAAAAAGATTTTTGCACTCATACTTACATTCGCACTCACACTCTGCACTCTTGGTGCGCTGACCTCTTGCGGTGGCGCAAAGTTTGATGAAAACAAGAACATCAGCGTTGTCACCCGTGAGGACGGTAGCGGAACGAAATCCGCATTTATGGAGATTATCGGACTCAAAGGTAAAACCGATGTTTCGGGCGTTATCGTTGCAACAGGCACAGCCGCCGTTCTCCAAGAAGTCAAAGGCAATCCTCTTGCCATCGGCTACGATAGCCTTGGTTACATTACCGACGAGGTAAAGGTTCTCAAGGTTGACGGTGTCGAGCCTACTCTTGAGAACATCAAGAACGGTTCTTATAAGATTTCCCGTCCACTTAACGTAGTTTATCAAGAGAGCAAGGTGGCAAGTGAGGTCAACACCGCATTCCTTACCTTCCTTCAAAGCTCTGATGCACAGACCATCATTTCCGACAACGGTTACGTTTCCACCAAGGAAGGCGCGGTTGCTTATACCGTAGTTCCCGGTCTGACCGGTGAGATCGCAATTTCGGGAAGCACCTCACTCAAGCCCCTTATGGAGAAGCTCGCAGCTAAATTTGAGGAAATGCAGAGCGGTGTCAGCGTTACCGTCGGTGGCGGTGGAAGCGGCACGGGATATAACGATGCCAAGAACGGCGTGTCCGATTTCGGTATGATCTCCGAAGCCTTCAATTCTTCTAAAGTGGACAACTGCACCTACTACGAGGTTGCCAAGGACGGTATTGCTGTAATCGTTAATAAGGCAAACACCTTTGACAACATTTCTCTTGAAGATCTTAAGAACATCTACAACGTAGAGGCAGGCGATTCTGCTATCAAGACTTGGGCAGGCGTTTCAAAGTAATATGAGAAATCTGTACGGATTTATTAACGCGAGAGAAAAGGTAATGCGCGGAGTATTCCTTTTCTCCGCGATCTTTTCAATTCTCGCGCTTGCGACGATAACGATATTTTTGTTAGTAAGCGGTGTGCCGTTTATCGCAAAGACAGGATTTGCAAAGTTTCTCTTTGGAAGCGATTGGGCGCCGCTTGCCGACACACCAAGCTATGGGATATTCCCGATGATCGTAGCTTCTCTTTACGTTACGGCACTTTCTGTTATCATCGGTATAGGCATAGGACTTCTTACGGCGATAGCACTTTACAAGTTCTGCCCGAAGAAGCTCGTCGCTCCCATCAGACAGATGATCAATCTGCTCGCAGGCATTCCTTCGGTCATTTTCGGTCTGTTCGGTATGACGATTATTGTTCCTTTCATCAGAGATTACATTTCGCCTACAGGCGTTGGTTACGGTATTCTTTCGGCTTCGCTCGTCCTTGGAATTATGATATTACCGACCATCGTAAGCGTAAGCCTTGATTCTCTGAATAGTGTTTCAAACACCTACTACGAAGGTGCGCTCGCTCTCGGCGCAACTAAGGAGCAAGCAACCTTTAAGATTATGCTGCCTGCCGCAAAAAGCGGTATTCTCGCCGGTGTCGTTCTCGCTATCGGACGAGCGATCGGTGAAACAATGGCTGTTATTATGGTCATAGGCGGAAGCCCTGAGATGCCCGAAAGTCTATTCCAAAGCGTAAGAACAATGACCGCAAACATTGCTATGGGTGCTTTGGAGCTGAACGGAGATGCGCTTTCTGCTCTTATCGCAACGGGCGTTGTACTGTTCGTATTCACCCTGATACTCAACGTCAGCTTCTCGTTGCTCAAAAAAGACAATAGCGACAAGGTCGCCGACAAGATTGCCGGCAAAATCACCGGCAAGGAAAGACGAGGTGCAAAGAAATGAGAAAATTTTATTCTGCACTGAAATACGTTTGCATCGTCGCTCTTATTATTTCGCTCGTTGCATTGGTCGCCGTTATCGCTTACGTGCTTATCAACGGCATGGATAAGCTTTCGATAGACCTTCTTTTTGGAGATTATAAGGATTCTCCCTCTATTCTTCCTGCGTTTATCGGTACACTTCAGCTCGTCGGAATAGCTGCTATTATTGCAGTTCCGATCGGCGTGGCAAGTGCTATCTTCCTTGTCGAATATACGGGCAACAAGGGCAAGTTCGTCAAGATCGTTCAAGTCGCTACCGAAACTCTCGCAGGCATTCCGAGTATCGTTTACGGTCTTTTCGGTTATCTGATCTTCGTGGTCGCTTTCGGTTGGGGCTATTCGATGCTTGCAGGCGGTATCACACTTGCGATTATGATTCTGCCTACCATTGTCAGATCCACACAAGAGAGCCTGCTTTCGGTGCAAGGCGGACTTCGTGAAGGCGCGTATGCGCTTGGTACAAGCAAGGTCAGAACCATATTCAAGATCGTCCTTCCTTCTGCCGCAGGCGGTATCGTAACCGCAATTATCCTTGCAATCGGTCGAGTTGTTTCGGAGAGTGCGGTTCTGATTCTTACCATTGGTATGGTTGTCAATAAGGTTCCCGAAAGTCTTATGTCACCGGGCACAAGCCTTGCTCTTGACATTTACTATTTCGCAAGCCACGGTTATCCCGATGAAGCGGCTGCTACGGCTGTCGTTCTTCTTGTCTTTGTTATGCTACTGAACCTGCTCGCAGGTTGGATTGGCAATCTAATCAGAAAATCAACATATGGAGATTAGCGCGAAGATAACATTTATTCGAAACCGCAACAAAACTGCTTCGCACATGAGTTTTCGCAAGCGAAAACTCTCAAGCATATATAAAGGAGTAAAGCATGAATGAATTTATAGGCAGGATGGATATCACCGCCAAGGGTTGTAACCTTTACTACGGTGATTTTCACGCTTTGAAAGATATAAACATAGAGATTCCCGAAAAACAGGTTACGGCTCTTATAGGGCCTTCGGGATGCGGAAAATCCACTTTTCTTAAAATATTCAACAGAATGAATGACCTTGTGGAAGGCTGCCGTATTGAAGGCGAATACCGCATCGGTGGAGTCGACATCTTCGATAAGGAAACCGACGTGAACGTTCTTCGCAAGAACGTTGGTATGGTGTTTCAAAAGCCCAATCCGTTCCCGATGAGCATTTACGATAATATCGCATTCGCTCCGAGAACCTTCGGTATTACCAAAAAGAGCGAGCTTGACGAGATCGTTGAGCAGTCGTTGCGCCGTGCAAGCATTTGGGACGAGGTCAAGGATCGACTTCGTAAAAACGCTCTCGGTATGAGCGGCGGTCAGCAGCAAAGACTCTGCATTGCACGCTCTCTTGCGGCAAGCCCCAAGGTGCTTCTGATGGACGAGCCTACCTCGGCTCTTGACCCAATCTCCACGGGCAAGATCGAGGAGCTGATGGAGGAACTGAAAAAGGACTTGACCATCGTGATCGTAACGCATAATATGCAGCAGGCAACGAGAATTGCTGATAAGACCGCCTTCTTCCTTCTCGGTGAGCTTGTTGAGTACGGCAACACCGACGATATTTTCACTTCTCCGAGAGATGAGCGCACAGAGCGTTATATTACGGGAAGATTCGGTTGATTTTGTAACAAATTTATGGTATAATATTAAGGAGATAGTGATATGTCTATCAGAAAAATATTTGAAGAAGAGCTTGCCGACTTAAAAACACAGCTTGTCGAGATGTGTCGCCTTACCGAGCAGATGATCTCGGATGCCATCACCGCGCTTGTAAACCGTGACCGTGAGCTTGGCAAAAGCATCGGTATTATGGATAAGCGTGTGGACGAGTACGAGATGGCGATTGAGAAGAAGTGTATGCGTATTCTCTTAAAGCAACAGCCTGTTGCAAAGGATTTTCGTGAGGTTTCCACTGCGCTTAAGATGATAACCGACATTGAACGCTTCGGCGACCAAGCCGCTGATATTGGCGACCTTGTTTACACAATGCCGGGCGACGCTTATATTAAGAAGCTCACGCACATTACCGCTATGGGCAATCTTGCGGTCAAGATGGTCAGAGAGAGCGTAAGCTCCTTTATTAACAACGATGAGGCTCTTGCCGACGAGGTGATCGCACTTGACGATCAAATGGACGATATGTTCCTCGCTGTCAAGACCGACCTCATCGAGCTGATCAAAAAGGACGGCAGAAACGGCGACCAAGCCATTGAGCTGATGATGGTCGCAAAATACTTGGAACGAATCGGCGACCACGCCGTGAACGTTGCCGAGTGGACAAAATATAACGAAACGGGGGTACATCAAAAGTTTTAATGGATGAGATGATTTATATCGTCGAAGACGACGAAGGCATAAGAGAATTATACGAAGGAGCTTTTGAAGGAGTATTCCTTACCAAAATGTTTGAGAACGGTAAGGACTTTTTTCGGTGCTTTGAAAAGACTCGCCCAAGCCTAATAATTCTTGACATTATGCTCCCCGATATGGACGGCTATACGATTCTAACAAAGATAAGAGAAATGGACGAGAAGATTCCTGTTATTATCGTAAGTGCAAAGTCCGATGAGATAAGTGCTGTAAAAGGATTGAACAAGGGCGCTGACGATTATATGACAAAGCCCTTCTCGGTGCTTGAGTTGATCGCCCGTGTCAAGACAAACATTCGCCGCGCTAACCTTTACGTGACAAGTCAGAAAGGCTTTGTCATTGACAATAACGTTTATAAGATCTTTTACGAAGGACACGACCTTGGGCTTACCTTGAAGGAATTCAAGCTTCTCAAAATCCTGATCGCACGAGCAGGTGTTACCATCGAGCGCGAGGAGCTTTTCCGTGAGGTTTGGGGCGAGAGCTATATGGGCGAAACGAGAACGCTTGATATACATATCTCTCAGCTACGTGACAAGATTACCGAATGTGGTGGAGGCGATGTGATCGTTACCGTGCGCGGTATCGGCTATCGCTTTGTGGGGCAATAGCTTATGAAAAAGAAGATATTTTATAAGGTGTTTGCCGCAACGCTTGCCTGCGTTCTTCTGATGTTCGTGTTCGGCATCATTGCCGTTAATATGAATACGAATAAGATCGTAAGCGAACGTTTGAAGGATGAAACCGAGCTTGCCGCTACGCTGATGAATGAGCAGAGCGATTTTGCAGTCTTTAATAAGTACTCTGATAACCCCGAGCTTCGTATTACGATTTTCGATACAGACGGTAATGTTCTTTACGAGAGCGACACGAAAGCTCCCCTCGAAAATCACAGAGACCGTGAGGAAATAAAAAACGCCCTTGAAGGCAAGCCCGATACCGTAGAAAGATATTCGGAAACCTTCAAGTGTGATATGACCTATTACGCAACAAAAACCGCCCTTTCGGACGGTACGGAGGTGATTCTTCGACTTGCGGTAAGAAGTAGCCAAGTGACACCTTACTTTACCGCCATCATTCCGCTTTTCATCCTCGTTCTTGCGGTATCACTTATTCTTTCCTTTGTTCTCTCAACCTTTATATCCCGTAACGTTTCATCCAAGGTAACCGAGATTGGCGATAGCTTAAAGAGCCTAAACGAAGGACAGTATGCACCGATCAAGACCGATATGAGCGAGCCTGAGTTGTTCGGAGTTTTGAATCAGATAAACGAGCTGAATGCAAACATTCATAGTCATATCCGCGTTGCAGACGGCGAAAGAGTGAAGCTGAACGCCGTGCTTGATAACGTATCGCAAAGCATTATTGCGCTTGATAGCTCGAAGCGCATCGTGTTCGCAAATAAGCGAGCTTTTGAAATGTTTAACGGAACGCATCACGATATTGGCAGAGATCTTGTTTTCCTGATTGAAAAGCTTCCTGTCTACGAGCAGATCACCGAGCATCTCGGAGAGGACTTTGCTTTCAACTGTGTTTATGACGATAAGCATCTGTCGGTAGTCATTACCAAAGTAGCAAACGAGGTCATCTGCGACGATATCTCCGCTATCATTATCGTTACGGATATTACGAATGAAAAGATGATTGAGAAGCAAAAGAGTGATTTCTTTGCCAACGCTTCTCACGAGTTAAAAACACCTATTACGGTTATGCAAGGCTTTGCCGAGGTTTTGATGAACAAGGAAGGTATGGACGATACCTCCAAAAAACAGCTTGGACGGATCTATAAAGAATGCCTCCGCCTCGGCTCTCTGATCTCGGATATGCTGATGCTTTCCAAGATCGAAAGCGGAGATGCTCCCGTAAGAGCGTTATCCGAAGTGGCTCTTGAGGATATCGCAAAAGAGGTTCTCGACGGACTTTCCGAGAAGGCACAAAGCAGAAATATTACCTCTAATATCGTAGGTTCTGCAAAGATTTGCGCCGATCAGACAATGATTTTTGAGCTTGTCGAAAATCTTGTTTCTAACGCCATCAAATACAATAAGGACGGTGGCTCGGTAACGGTTTCCATTGCAGAAACGGATACAGGCGTTTGCCTCAAGGTCGAAGATACGGGCATCGGTATCGAAAAAGAGCATCTGCCTCGCCTTTGCGAACGCTTCTACCGAGTGGATAAATCCCACTCCAAGCGTATCGGCGGTACGGGACTCGGTCTTGCAATCGTTAAGCACATATGCGCCATTTCGGATGCAGAGCTTTCCATCGAAAGCGAATTCGGTGTCGGTACGACCGTCACGGTTGTTTTCAGCAAATAATAATTTTGCGGCAAGGAGTTTTTGCTCCTTGCCGCCGTGCTTTATTCAGTATCTTGTAGCGTTTCCATCACCAACCTCGCTCCGAGGCGGAAGGCATACTCGAAGATGGCTGCTTCGGCGAGGCTCATGTACTCGCTCCAGCAATCGTGGAACTTTTCGAAGCTCTCTTTCTGCTCATCTGTTAGGCTCTTTTCTAAGTCCTCATGATGCCTTGCCATATAACCGAGCAGTTCCTTCATCTCCTTTGAGTTTGTTCGGCTGTCCTCTTGCGGAATGATATTTCCATGCCATAGCTCTTTTATCATACTTTTCATGTACTTGTCCTCCTTTTCTGTCAGCACAACAACATACCACAGAAGAGAGAGAAAGTCCAGCACTTTTTCGAAAATAAATCCAACTTTTGCGCCGGGCTTATTCTTTGTTTATTGCGGCGCAAATTTTGGGGGAGCGGAGGCATAAAGAAAACTGCAACACAGACTTTTGTCCATGTTGCAGTTTTCTTGGTTTAGCCACTCTCAATCGGCATTTCTCATGGTTTTAACTTAATATCCTTATGAGAACCTGCCTTTGCCTCTCTGTTTTTATTTGGTGGAGCTGGTGGGACTCGAACCCATGACCTGTGCGTTGCGAACGCACCGCTCTCCCAGCTGAGCTACAACCCCATAACGTATGAGATTATACCACAACTAACCCTGTTTGTCAAGAGGTTATTTCTTATTTTTTTCGCCGCTAATCAAATTTTTCCCGCTATTTCCGTTTTAAGCCTTGAAATTATCCTCTTTTCAAGCCTTGATATATACGACTGCGATATTCCAAGCAGGTCGGCGACCTCCTTTTGCGTTAGCTCTTTATTGCTTCCGTTCAGTCCAAACCTTAACGTAATTATCTGCCTCTCCCGCTTTGTTAAGCTCATTATCGCGTTTTTTATCGTCTTTTTATCCTCGTACGCCTCAATATCCTTATAGATACTTTCCTCGTCGCTTCCAAGGATATCGGAAAGCAGCAGTTCGTTTCCGTCAAAATCGTTGCTAAGCGGCTCGTCAATGGAGATTTCACACTTTTTTCCGGCGTTTTTTCGAATATACATAAGTATCTCGTTCTCAATACATCTTGACGCATACGTGGCGAGCTTGATATTTTTGTCGATTTTGTAGGTATTTACTGCTTTTATAAGACCTATTGTGCCTATCGATATAAGGTCCTCAATATCCGCGTCAACGTTTTCAAATTTCTTCGCTATGTAAACCACAAGCCTTAAATTATGCTCAACAAGCTTTGAGCGAGCGCTTTCGCTTTCGCCCATCTCCTCTATCATATTCATCTCCTCGTCAGCTGAAAGCGGCGGCGGAAGCGTCTCTGCGCCGTTAATATAATATATCTCTCCGCCGTTCCTTCGAAAAGACGCTATTTTATCAAAAATACGAGTTATTACCTCACTGCATTTCACGTTTTATTCCCCCTATATCAGTAACGACGACGGAACTATTCCGTCTATCCCCTCTTTGTTTATGCTCCTTCCAATAGCTATCCAGGCGCTTGCTTCCTTTCCGTCAATTCTTATTTTATCCGGCTTAAAGCAAACGCACATATCGCTTCCGCTTACCGTTTGATAAAAAACAACTCTGTATTTATGCCTATCCCTTCCGTTTAAAAATTCGTCCTTCATTTTAAGCGCCGAAAGGAGCCGTTGACCGCCAAGCCTTTCTACCGCCGCCTGCTTTAAAAATATGATTGGCTCACAGCTTATCGGCTCGACTACCCTGTTACCGCTATCCTCTATTGCGGTTATTCTCTCGGTTTTTGCGCCAACGGTAATATAAACGCTTCTGTTTACCTTAGACGGCGAAGCCGTTATAATACGTTTAATCAGCTTAAATATAAGCAAAATAGCCGCAAAGCAAGCAATAAACACGATAAACGGCATATTATCGCTAACAGTATTATGCTCGCCGTATATAAGCAGCTCCGTATTCCCATCGGTTATTGTATTGAAAACGTTGAAAATAGCGGTCATAACACCGCCAAGCAGCATATTGACTATGTAGAAAAACAGAATGCTTTTTAAAACAGTTTTGGTTCCATTGCCGTAATACGCGATAACACACATCACAACCGACACCGCTACGGCGGCAATAACGGAATCTACGCCGAAAATGACTGAAATAACAGAATATATAGCGCCGAGCGCCGCCGCAAGAATACAGTTACCGCTTTTGAATTTAATTTTAAGGAAAAACGCCGTTACGTAAAGCGCGAGAAAGTCCATACTGACGTCGATTAGAAACAGAATGTCCGCATAAATTGTTTGCTCCAAATGCTCACCCCTTTTTCGTATCAAAATTATAGCACCGTGTTAAAAAGAAATTTGTCATATAAAGTAAAGGGAGAAAGTTTTTTTGTTTCGACAAAATAAAAGCTTGTTTTTATATATTTATTCTTTACAAATAAGGAAAAATGTGGTATAATGAGTTACATTCTTATTTAAACCACTTTAAGCGGAGATACAGTATGAAGAAATCATTTATATACCTCTCTATTCTGGCGGCGCTTCTGACAGCTTTATTCGGACTTGCGTCCTGCGGACAGACAGTAGAGTTTAACGTAAATTTCATCGTTGACGGTGAAACATACTCAACTGTCGGAACGGGCGGCGAGGAGGTTATTGCAATACCGGAAAACCCGACAAAAGAGGGCTACACCTTTGACGGCTGGTATTGGGATAAGGACACGTGGCAAACTCCTTTTACGGCTAATTCCCTGCTTGACGCTCCGCTTTCAAGCGATATGAACGTTTACGCTAAGTGGAAGGAAAACGAGCCGCCACTCCCAGACTTACAGGGCGTAGAAATACGTTCAAAGGCTCTGACGCTTACCGAGGACACTCTGAAGGTAACCCTATCTAACGCTACCGAAACATTTTCATTCCTTAACGATATAACGGTAGCCGACGGCGCAAGCTACGTTGTAGCAAGAGATATAGGCTGTGAGCAGACGATAGCAAGTAAAACCGTGTCGCTTGAAGCAGGCGATAACGTCTACTATATTCTCGTAACAAACGGAAACGAGCAAAAGCTTTACACGGCTACTGTTCGCAGACGTCCGATGTATACAGTTTCGTTTAATACAAAAGGCGGAACTGCGGTAGCAAGTCAGACGGTAGAGGAAGGCAGCCTCGCAACCGAACCAACCACTACTCGAGCGGGATATACCTTTGCTTCGTGGAATTACGATTTTTCCCAGCCTGTTACAAGCTCCGTTACCGTATCTGCAAGCTGGAATTATACTAATACACCGGAGTCCGAGGATAACGGCGGAGGAACCTCAACGCAGGCCCCTCCTGTTACGGGCAAGACACCGGAGTCCGACGCAAACGGAGTTATTTACACCAACTACGGTACTTATTATTCGGTAACCGCATTCAAGCCCGTAAGCCAGAATTCCGTTGAGCTGGTAATACCCGCTACCTTCAACGGTCTTCCCGTTAAAAGTATTGGTATGCGCGCCTTTGCCCCCTCGGCTATCGAACAAAACACCGTAATAACCAAGATAACCGTATCCGAGGGAATAACGGACATAGAGTCCTCG
>JAFVUF010000018.1 GCA_017502875.1 Clostridia bacterium
TAAGCTATCGTATGAGCCGAATGAAACGGGCTATAACGTAAAGGTTGAAGGCGCGTTTGGTTGGAAAACAAAGGACGTTAAGGGAGTAATCGTAGACGGAGAGCTTCTCACGGCTGAGGCGTATACCGTAAGCGGAGACGCTATTACATTCCCCGTTGACTCGGGCAAAATGTTCATTTATGAGGCGCCCAAGAAGTTAGTTCCGGAGACGGCAAATAGCTGGAAATTTATCAGCTCCGCGACGGATAACGGCTTGTTTACGTCAACCGTATCGCTTCCCGCGACATCAAACGACGGCTCTCATATTGATTTCAGCGGTCAGACAAAAATATTTAAGTGGGTGTATAGCGGATCTGCCGGCATAAGCACGGGTATTGACGGCGCGACTTATATTGCGTCAACGAAAAACGGCAATTATCATGACATGAGCGCATGGCAGTCTATAAGGTTCAGCATATACGTTCCCGAAAGCTTGGTTGGGGCTACGATGCGTATCCAGTTTGACAGTGATGACCCCTCAACCCAAGACGCGAATGACGTCTTCAGGAGTAATATAACTCTTAACAAGTCAGGCTGGAATGAAATAATACTGAATAAAGACGAGATTGGCATTCTTTACTATCCTATCGGTTGGGATAAAATTACGAGAGCGTACATTTCTCTCACTCACACCCAAAATATAACTACGTCCGCGGAGCTTTATGTTTCCGATATAACGGCGTACGATTGCAACCTTAATGTTGACCGTAAAAATTCTGTTGCCGAATATAGCAAAGAAAATAACGCAGCGGTTTTCGCTCTTAACGGCTACGCAGGCTCGATAAACGGTAAAACCTACAAAATAAACCCGACTAATATCGAATCCAAAGTTTTCAAGGAGGGCGACGTAGTATATTTACCCGTTAACGTTTTTGCGGTATCCATTGACGACGGCGCGGCGTATTACGGAAAATCGGGAATTGTTACCTACGTTTACGACGGTGTGAAATATACCTTCTCGCCCGGAAACACTTACAAGGTAGGCGCGGAATACCGAGAGCTTACATATCCCGCGATACACCGTAACGGCGGACTGTTTATTTCTGCTCAGGACGCTATGGCGATATACGAGTATGAAAATATATTTGAAGACAGAATGGGTATTGTCATTCTCTCAAACAGCGCTATTGAGCTTGATGCGGTGGAGGATCAGGAGACCATCTTCGAA
Source organism: Clostridia bacterium (assembly GCA_017502875.1). Taxonomy (GTDB): domain Bacteria; phylum Bacillota; class Clostridia; order Oscillospirales; family CAG-272; genus SIG673. The sequence continues at coordinate 1,208 of JAFVUF010000018.1, forward strand.
TACGTAAAGAAGCTTGTTTACGTCCGTCCCACAGGCGATGATATGTATCGCGATCTTATGGAGCATTCCGTCGGTCAGCATCCTTATATAATGGTTGACAGCCAGGATTTTGCTGATCTTCGCTATTATCTGAAAAACGACGCGACATTGCAGAGCTACGTTAGTTCACTTATAAAAACTCACGGTATAGGCTCGGTGAAATTCAACGAGCAGCCGCAGTGGTTCAGACTTGCCGACGGAAAGAGACTTTTGTCCATAGTTGATGACGTAATGTATAAGATGATGTCGTGGGGACTTTTGTATCAGCTTGATATTTACGAGGGAGCTGAAAAGCAGCAGCTCATAGACAGAGTATGGGAGGAGGCTGAGGCGTTAGCTAACTATTACGATAAAGATAACCGCTTGCCCAGATATGGCTGGAATCCCGATCACTACCTCGATGTCGGCGAGGGCGCGGTTGCTATGGCGGTTGCGTACGACTGGTTCTATGACGAGTGGACGCCTGAGCAGAGAAGCCAGATGGCTAAGTCCCTTTACGAATACGGCTTGACTACCACGTCTGTGTTAAGCGGAGGTGGAAACTACCGTATTCTCAACGATTTGACAAATAACTGGAACGGAGTATGTAACGCCGGCATTATGTGCGCCTCGCTCGCCATAGCAAACGATGAGTATATCGTAAGTAACGGTCTGCAGGATGAAGTTATACACGTTATGGATTACTGCATCGAGGCAATAGAGAGCGGAATGTGGGTATACGGTCCCGACGGAGGCTACGAGGAAGGGCCGGGGTATTGGAGTGGCGGAACGATGTTCACAATGATATTTATTTCCTCGGTTGAGGCCGCATGCGGAACAACCTACGGAATATATGACACTCCAGGATTTGAGGAATCTGCGTATTTTACCACATATCTTGGCAACGCTAACACGACATGGGGCTTCCACGATGCTTCAAGCGCTGACAGTAATCCCGCTATTGCCGCGTGGTTTGCGGGCATTTCTGGAGACGGAAACCTGAATGCCATAAGACGTCAGGGTATTGAAAAAGGCTGGTGCAGCGCTTCTATTTACGACATAATTTACTTCAATCCCCATATAATCGCTAACAGCATAAATCTTTCGCTTGACTCGTATTATTCTCTTGATACATTGATGACGTTCAGAAGCTCGTGGGATACCTCGAATAATATTTTCGCGGGACTTCACGGAGGAGATAACTCAGCCGGCCACGGAGACCTTGACATAGGAAACTTTGTTATCAACGTAAACGGTGTTTTCATGATAGATGAGCTTGGAAACGATGCGTATAACGTAGCGGGATATTTTGAAAACACTTACCGTTGGTCGTATTACAGAAAGCGCACCGAGGGACAGAACTGTCTTGTAATGATAGGCCACGGTGATAGCTGGAATGATAAGACGGGAAGACCTGAATACTATATAGACGCTAACAATAACGTAGTTAAGGAGCCTGAAAAGGCTAAGTATGTTGTATCCAAGGGCAAAAAGTATAATCTGACAGCAAGTAATGGGATTGGAACGGTAGTAGACGAAAATTATGGAAACACTCACATCAATCTACCGGATCCTAATTATTACGGACAGAAGCTTACAGCCGTATCAAGAGCAACGGCGTTTGAAAGCGGTGTAAGCTCCGCTTACGGAGTGGTTGATATGAAGCCCGCGTACGCGGCGGCAAAGGGCGATATGATCAGAGGTCTGTATATGACGAACAACAGAAGCACCGTTGTTATACAGGACGAGGGCACATTCAACGCATATCAGGATATCTGGTGGTTTGCTCATACACGTGGAGAGATAACGGTATCAGCTGACGGTAGTAGCGCGATAATTTTCAGAGACGGCATTTATCTCTATGCAGAGATAGTCGTTGACCCGAATAATCCGATAGATGCGAAATTCAGCACTATGGATTGGGAATCTCTTGACGAAAATTATGTAGGCGATACCGTTAAAAGCGGTTTGTACGTTACTGAAACGGAGGTGGTGAGAGATGGCAAGAAGCTTGTCGTTACCGCCGAAAATACTAAGGTGTTTAACTGCGCGGTAGCGTTTAAGCAGATACAGTCTCTGCAAGATGTTCCCGAAAAAGGAACCATCTACACGTGGACCGCTATAAAAGATTGGAAGGCAGAGTAAAATAATTACAAACGGGCTGTTGCGTTTTTAGATATAGCGCGACAGCCCTAAGTAAACGGTGAAAAGATGTTAAAAAAGGTAATTTCAGTAGTATTAGTCGTCATAGCGGTAATATCATTATTTACGTTTACCGCAAGCGCCTCTCAGGCGGAGGGGATAGATTACGCGTTCCACGTCAAGGGCGGAAGCGTAGAAAATCTCGACGGGCTTATAGAGGCGTTTACCGCGCATGACGGAACTCCTTACGCCCGTAAAGTAGAGGGCAAAGAGAACGAGATAGAGCTTATAGAAAGCGTTGTGCTTGACGCTCCGATAGAAATATCAAAAGGAGCGTATAAAATACACGGAAGATATTTATCCGTTTACAGAGGCTTTGACGGAACAGAGCCGATGTTTCTTATTGCCGGAATCGGCGAAAACTCGGCAGCTCTTACTTTTGAGGACAGCGGAAACGGAGAATGGACAGTTCCTTCTCTCATTATTGACGGAAACAGCGAGGAGTTTCCATACGCATCAACCGGAATGATAATGATGAAGGGGAGAGCGAAGCTTACGGTAAATAAAGGCGTTTTGCTCACAAATTCCTCAACCGCAGCCATGGGCGGAGCGATTTTTGCGGAACTTGATATAGTTGGACTTGAAAAAAGCCCTGATATTCCAGAAATAAATCTTGATAACTGCATGATAACCGAATGTAAGGCGGTAATGGGCGGCGGCGCGGTGGCAATTATTGCATACGATAGAGGAGTGAATGGCGGAATACTGAATATAAACAATTCTGTTTTAAAGAACAATTCCTCAGGCAGCAACGAGTTCAACGGTATTGGAGGCGCTATTTATTCGGTAGGAGGAGATGTTACGGTAAAATCTACGAGCCTTGTTGAAAACTCCGCTTATTTCGGCGGAGCTATATATACCGTATCTGATACCGATATCAGTAGCAGTACTATTCAGTATAACAAGGCGACCTTAGACGGCGGAGCTATTTATTGCGCGAGTATGGAAGGGATACAGGGTGCTGTTTCACTTGCCGACAGCGATATTTCACATAATGAGTCCCAGGGAGTCGGGGGAGCAATAGCCAATTACGGCAAGCTTTCAGTATCAGGAATGTCAATAGTGAGTACTAATACTTCTCTTGGAAACGGAGGCGCTGTATACAACGAGGGAACGTTTTCCATGCTCAACGGAAGCGTTTGGTCCAATAAAACCGAGGGAATGGGAGGCGCTGTTTATTCTGCTAAAAGCTACTCTTTGGTAGAAATTAAGGGCGGCGAGATAAATAATAATCACGCTGCGCTTTGCGGCGCGGTATACTGCGAAGGCGGATTCTCCATGCTTGGCGGAGCGATAGGTAATCACAAGGGGGAAGCTCCTCAGATTGTTTTAAAGGGCGAGGTTTCCATGGGAGGCGATGCCTTTGTTCAAAACGATGTTATCGGTCTGTGTGTTACAGAAAAGGACGGGGAGAAGAATTATCCAAGTATAGAGATAAAAACCAAGCTTACTTCTAACGTCATACAGAAGGTAGGCTATTACCGAGAAAAGTTGGCTTCGGACGGAAGCGTCAAGGGCTATAAGAACGCCACCAAGTCTGATTTACAGCTGTTTTTGGGAAGCGAGCAGGCGACTGAAAGCGCTGAACAGATATTTAAAGTTCAAAACAGAGGATTGCTTTCGTATAAAACCGTGAATAATCAGCTTTCGGTCAGATTTATATTTCTTCCGATTTGGTCTTGGGCGCTGATAGCTCTTGCGGTAATAGTGGCAGTCGCGATTATATTCAGGAAAAAGCTTGCCGTTTTTGTATCTCCGCTAATAGATAAGACTGTTAAAAAGAAAAAACATGGCAAAAAAACAAATAAAAAATAAAACAAACGGGGCAGCTCAGCTTTGAGCTGACCCGTTTTTTAACGAATAAAAACACTTCTTTTCTCATAACTATTATAAAAAAGAAAAGGAGATACGGTATTTGAATAAAGAGGTGATGGGATTAAACGAGGAGGAGGTTATAAAATCAAGAAACCAAAACGGCAGTAACGCTCTTGTGATAAAGCGCAACGTATCGTTTTTCGGTAAGCTGATAAAAAATTTAGGCGACCCGATAATAAGAATACTGATAGTCGCGTTTTTTGTAACATTGCTTTTTTCCGGCGGAGAGGGAAATCTGTTTGAGGCGCTGGGGATAGCGGCATCAGTCGTTATATCTACGCTTGTTTCCACAGTTAGCGAATACGGAAGCGAAAAGGCATTCAGGAAAATGCAGCTTGAAGCCATGAGGCAGACGTGCGAGGTGATACGAGGCGGCAAATACGTCGAGTTGCCCGTTGAGGAGCTGGTGCTTGGAGATTGTGTTTCACTGAAAAGCGGAGATAAGGTCGGAGCTGATGGGGAGCTTATAAGCGGAGAAGTATCAGTGGATATGTCGGCAATAAACGGCGAAAGCGCTGAACAGCATAAAAGCGCCATGGGAAAGGGAGAAAGCTCTGAGCTATACAGAGGCAGCGTTATCACAGCGGGAAAGGGGATAATGCGTGTAAGCGCAGTCGGAGGCGATAGCTTTTACGGCAGAATAGCAAGCGAGGTGCAGGATAACGGCGGAGACAGTCCGCTTCGCGAGAAGCTGTCGGCGCTTGCCAAAACACTCAGTAAATTCGGTTATTTTTGTGCGGTAATCGTTGCGCTTGCGTATCTGACGAACGTATTTTTTCTTAGCGGAGAGTTCGTTTATTCAGTAAAAAACGTAATTAAGGAGCTTCTATCGGCGTTTACACTCGGTATATCAGTCGTGGTGGTGGCGGTGCCCGAAGGACTTCCAATGATGATAACAGTGGTGTTATCATCAAATATGATACGTATGCAAAAGCAAAATATACGGGTAAGAAAGCCTGTCGGTATCGAAACCGCGGGCAGCGTTGATATACTTTTCACAGATAAAACCGGAACACTCACATACGGCGAAGCAAAAACCGTTTGCTACGTTACGGGTAACGGCGTCCGTTCTCAAAGAAGTGTTGACCTAAGCCCCTCGGAGCGATTTCTGCTTGGAATGGCGGCAGTACACGCAAGTGAAAGCAGAGTAGAAAATGAGGGTATGCTTAACAAACGTAAGGCGGTGGGAGGAAACACGTCGGAAAGGGCAGTGCTTAACGAGTATCTGGAAAGCGGCGACTATCCGAGAGGAACGTACTGTCAAGAGCTTTTAGCGTTTGATAGCAAAATAAAGCTTTCAGCGGCAACTGTTTCTTTAAAGGAAAACAGAGAATATTCCGCGCTTTTCGGAGAAACGCTTACAGTCATAAAGGGAGCGCCGGAAATACTCCTTAAATACTGTAATAGCAGTTACAGGTGTGATGGAAGGCGCCAAAAGCTTGATAAAGAGTCGCTTTCAAAGCACCTTGAGCATATATCTTCAAAGGGAATACGCGCGCTTGCTGTAATAACCACGAGCGCTTCACCCGCCGCGCTGAAAAAAGCCAACAGAATTTTAGCCGATGGCGGAATTCCAGAGGTTGCCGAACTTATGAGCGAAGCCTGCTTTGTTTGCTTTGTGGGAATGAGAGATGAGCTGAGGAGAGAAAGCCCTAAGGCTATAAAAACATTTAGGGAGGCTGGTATACAGACCGTTATGATAACCGGGGACTCGAAGACAACCGCGGTTGCAATAGCGAGAGAGTGTGGAATACTTGAAGGCGGTAGTAATGAAGTTGTTCTTGAAAGCAGTGAACTTAAAGCTATGAGCGACTCGGAAATTGCGGATATTATTCCATCGCTGCGTGTGGTTGCGCGGGCATTGCCTGACGATAAAAGCAGACTTGTAAGAATAGCGAAAAGCCGAGGTCGGATAACGGCTATGACGGGCGACGGGCTAAATGACGCGCCCGCATTGAAGGCTGCGGACGTTGGATTTGCAATGGGCAACGGTACGGAGGTAGCTAAGGAGTCGGGAGATATCATAATAAATGACAGTAATATTTCGTCAATAGAAAAAGCCGTGCTGTACGGACGCACGGTTTTCAGGTCTATAAGAAAGTTTATAGTTTTTCAGCTGATAATGAATTTGAGCGCTGTGGGAATCAGCGTAATAGGCCCGTTTATCAGGATAGAAAGTCCGGTAACGGTGATGCAAATGCTGTGGATAAATCTGATAATGGATACCATAGCCGCAATAGCGTTTGCGGGTGAAGCGCCGCTTATGAGGTATATGAAAGCGAAGCCAACACCTAAAAACGAGCCTGTGCTTAACGGAGATATGATAACGAGGATATTCGTTATGGGTGTTTTCAGCGTGATGCTATGCCTGTATTACTGCAATAGCGCCAAGATATCAGCGCTGTTTGGCGGAAAGGAAAGTCCTGTTTTTATGTCGGGCTTTTTCGCGCTTTTCGTTTTTTGCGGAATATTCGGAGCATTTAACGCGAGAAGCGGAAGAATTAATATACTTTCGGGACTTTTTCAAAACCCGGTGTTCGTTACGGTTATGGCTGCCGTATTCTGCGCCCAGGTTGCAATGATATATTTCGGCGGAGAGCTTTTCAGATGTGTTCCGCTTACAGTGGAGCAGCTTATAGAGGTGATAAAGCTTTCGATTACAGTAATACCTGCGGGAATTCTTTTAGAGGCTTTAATGAAAATAGGGGTTAAACGTCGGGAAACGAGCTTGCTGACGGTAGCGGGAATTCCGTCTTTGAGATGAAAAAAGTAAAACGGGCTATTGCGACGCAATAGCCCGTGCTTTTTTAAAGCGATATTACTTTCCGGCAGCTTCAAGACGACGTCTGAACTTGTCAACACGTCCGCCGGCATCGACGAATTTCTGCTTACCGGTAAAGAACGGATGGCACTTGGAGCAGATATCTATACGAATGTCGCCGCCCTTAGTGGAACGGGTAACGAAAGTCTCTCCGCAAGCGCAGATAACCTTGGTTTCCTCATAGTTGGGATGGATTGCTTCCTTCATTATACCAATAGTACATAGCGATTAAAAATGATTCACAGGATTTTGCCTGATTAACTGTTTTTAACGAATGTACTTCCTCCTTTCGTAAGAGTGTCTTTTAAATCCTTTCCATTATACCACAAGCAAAATCAAAATTCAATAGGTTTTCAAAAAGTTAACAAATTATTTTTTATTCGCGCTTGGCGCCGTCAGTCCGATAAGGCAGACAAAAGCGATTATTGAGAATATACAGCTAAATGGGGTTAAAAACACGCGCGAAATATTGACAAAAATAATATATTATGATATAATTTCTATTAAACCGTGATTTTTACGGATGAATGTGTATTTTTACCGCATGAGGAAGAAGGTTTTTTATGAAAGCACCAAAAACGCACAACATTTTCAATCCCGAAAAAGAGTGCATGTCAAGAGAGGCTCTCCGTGAGCTTCAGAATGAGCGCCTGCGCAAAACAGTAAAGCTCGAATACGATAACGTTCCCGTGTACCGCGCGAGAATGGACGCCAAGGGTATAAAGCCTGAGGATATCCGTACAGTTGACGATCTCCGTTATCTTCCGTTTACCAACAAGACGGATTTGCGCGATGAATTCCCCTTTGGCTTGCTTGCTTCTCCAAAGAGCGAGATAGTAAGAATACAGGGCTCTTCCGGTACTACCGGCAAACCGATAGTGTCAGGATATACGGAGAACGACGTTGAGGTGTGGACTGAAATGGTCGCGAGAGCGTTGGTTGCGGCAGGCGGAACCAAGGACGATATAATCCAGATTGCCTACGGCTACGGACTCTTTACGGGCGGTCTCGGCGCGCATCAGGGCGCTTCAAAAATCGGCGCAATGACCATTCCTATGTCTAGCGGAAACACCGCAAGACAGATAATGATGATGAAGGACCTCGGTTCAACCATGCTCTGCTGCACACCCTCGTACGCTACATATCTTGGTGAGACTATCAGAGAAATGGGGCTTGATCCTAAGAAGGACCTGAAGCTAAAGTCGGGTGTGTTTGGCGCTGAGCCGTGGACTGAGGCGATGAGAACCCGCCTTGAGGAGCTGCTTGATATTGACGCCTGCGACATCTACGGACTTACCGAAATAGCAGGTCCCGGTGTTGCCTTTGAGTGCCTTGAAAAATGCGGAATGCACATAAACGAGGACCACGTTATCCCCGAAATAATCGATCCTGTAACTGAGGAACCGCTTCCTTACGGAGCTTCGGGAGAGCTTGTGTTTACCACCATCACAAAGACGGGTATGCCTATGCTCCGTTACCGAACTCACGATATCTGCGTGCTTCATCCCGAGAAGTGCGCCTGCGGCAGAACCACCGTCCGTATGGGCAGAATTACCGGACGTACAGACGATATGCTCATCATCAGAGGCGTAAACGTGTTCCCAAGTCAGATTGAGAGCGTTCTCGTTTCCGTCAAGGGAGTCGCGCCCTTCTATATGCTTATCGTTGACCGTGTGAATTCAACCGATACGTTAGAGGTTCAGGTTGAGATAGACGAAAACGGCTTTTCTGATACTGTTGCCGATCTTGAAAATATCCGTAACGAGATAGGCGAGAAGATAAAGAGCGTAGTAGGCATATCAGCAAAGGTAACGCTCGTTGGCGCAAAGACACTTCCTCGCTCCGAGGGCAAGGCAAAAAGAGTTATTGATAACAGAAAACTTTAATAGTAAAGGAAAAAACAATGAAAAAGCTTTTGATAGGTAACGAGGCAGTTGCCAGAGGACTCTATGAGGGCGGTCTGCACGTGGTTTCCAGCTATCCCGGAACCCCTTCGACCGAAATAACGGAGTTTCTCTCTAAATATGATGATATACACTCCGAATGGGCGCCTAATGAAAAGGTAGCTATGGAGGTAGCGTTCGGCGCGTCGCTTGGTGGCGCGCGTACCGCATGCGCTATGAAGCACGTAGGACTCAATGTTGCGGCTGACCCGCTGTTTACACTCTCATATACAGGCGTTACGGGCGGAATGGTTATTTGCGTCGCTGATGACCCCGCAATGCATTCCTCGCAGAACGAACAGGATTCACGCCACTATGCCATAGCCGCAAAGGTTCCGATGCTTGAGCCCTCTGATTCAGGAGAATGTTACGCGTTTTCCAAAGCGGCTTTTGAGCTTTCCGAAAAATACGATACTCCCGTGATTCTTCGTGTAACCACCAGAATAGCGCACTCCCAGAGCATAGTTGACGTTGGCGAACGTGAGAATGTTGACGTTAAGGAGTATGTAAAAAATCCTCAGAAATACATAATGATGCCCGCAATGGCTAAAAAGCGCCACCCCGTAGTCGAGGAAAGAACCAAGTCGATAGCTGAATATGCCGAAGACTGTCCGTTTAACAAGGTGGAAATGGGCGGAACGGATATAGGTATCGTAACGGCGGGTGATTGCTATCAGTACGTTAAGGAGGCGCTCGGCGACACCGTGAGCGTTCTTAAGCTAGGTATCGTAAACCCACTTCCGACTAAGCTTATACAGCAGTTTGCTTCTAAGGTTAAGAGACTTATTGTTGTAGAGGAGCTTGACGGAATAATAGAAACTCATATCAGAAATCTCGGAATTGCCGTTGAAGGTAAGAGTCTTTTCAGTCCTATCGGTGAATATAATCAGGCAACCGTAAAGCAGGTCATTCTGGGCGAAACGGCGAAGACTGTCGCTTGCTCGGCAGAGGTTCCGGTCCGTCCTCCTATGATGTGCGCGGGCTGTCCTCACAGAGGAATGTTCTATGCTCTTTCAAAGAACAAAGTAACGGTTTTGGGTGATATCGGCTGCTACACGCTTGGCGCTCAGATGCCTCTTAACGCGCTTGATTCCACACTCTGTATGGGAGCGTCCGTGTCCGGACTTCACGGCTTTAATCTCGCAAATGGCGGCAAAAATAAAACCGCTTGCGTTATAGGTGATTCCACGTTTATGCATTCCGGTGTTACGGGTCTTATCAACGTAGCCTACAATGCCACTAACTCCACGGTTATAATTCTTGATAACTCTATTACAGGTATGACCGGACATCAGCAAAATCCCACTACGGGTTACAACATAAAGGGTGATCCCGCGGCTAAGGTAGACCTTGAGTCGCTCTGCCGCGCCGTAGGTATAAACAGAGTAAGAGTGGTCGATCCGTATAATATAGCCGAGTGCGACCAGGCTATCAAGGAGGAGACCGCGGCAAGCGAGCCCTCGGTCATCATATCCAGACGTCCTTGCGTTCTTCTTAAAAGCGTTAAGGCTAAGTCGCCCGTTAAGGTTGATCCGGATAAGTGCAGAGGCTGCAGAAAATGTATGACTCTCGGCTGTCCCGCCATATCCTTTAAAAATAAAAAAGCGGTTATCGATCACACACTTTGTGTTGGCTGCGACGTATGCAAGCAGCTATGCGCTTTTGACGCGATAGAAAGCGAGGTGCGCTGAAATGAAAACAACAAGTCTTATGATAGTAGGAGTCGGCGGACAGGGAACTCTGCTGGCAAGTAAGCTTCTTGGAAAGCTGCTTGTAAGTCAGGGGTATGACGTTAAGGTATCCGAGGTGCACGGAATGAGCCAAAGAGGCGGTTCTGTTGTTACTTACGTAAAGTACGGAGACAAGGTGTATTCGCCCGTTATAACCGAGGGAGAGGCTGACTATATTGTTTCTTTTGAAAAAATCGAGGCGGCAAGATACGTATCGTGCCTTAAAGAAGGCGGAAGAATAGTTGTAAATACCCAGGAAATAGACCCTATGCCTGTGATTATAGGCAATACCGTTTATCCGACTGACGTTTTGGACACTATAAAGGCTGCCGGTGTGAATATAGACGCGTTTGACGCGCTGACGCTTGCGGAGCAGGCGGGAAGCTCAAAGGCTGTAAATATCGTTCTTATGGGCAGACTAGCAAAATATCTCGATATATCCAAAGAGGATTGGCTCAGGGCTATTGAAAGCACCGTGCCGGAAAGATTTAAGGAGCTTAATCTTAAAGCATTTGAGCTTGGATACAGTATTTAGGGGGGCAATATTATGACTATTAAGCAGATTTCGGTTTTTATTGAAAACAAGCCGGGAGTAATGGTTACGGTTACCGAGGCTCTTGGAAAGGCAGGCATCGACATCCGAGCGCTTTCACTTGCAGATACGCAGGATTTCGGTATACTCAGAATGATCGCCACCGACACCGCGAAGGCTAAGGCGGTGCTTAATGAAGTCGGCTGCGTAACCTCTGTTACAGATGTTATAGCCGCGGCGGTTCCCGATAAGCCGGGCGCAATGACGGAAATTCTGAACAAGATATCGGAAACCGGACTCAATATAGAATATATCTATGCGTTTGTATCTCCCAAGAACAAGAAGGCCTATATCGTGCTTCGTATCAAGGATATAGATTCCGCGCTTATTGCTCTTAAAGATAAAGGCATTGAGCTTGCCGAGGATCCCTCGATAATCTGATTTGCGTTCAAGTCCTAAACACCCACGCGCTCTGCCGAGCGTGTGGGTGTTTTTTAAAAAGTTTACAAATATTTTGCAATTCTAAGTTTTTTATAAAAAATTTACTTTTCCAGCCAAAAAAATTTGACTTAACTATTGTATTTATAAAAAAAGTATGTTATAATAGGGCATATTATAAAAAACAATGTGCGTTTTAAGCACACTTTAAGGAGGGTACATATGCTCAATCTTAAAAGAGGTAAGAGAGTTTTCTCCGTAATACTGGTCGCTGTAATGCTTTTTGCGGCTGTATTTGCGGCGATAGGCTTTTCTTCTGCCGAAAAGAGCAATGGTGAAATGCTTATCGGTACTTCCGGGGTAGGAAATATCAAGCTTTCAGCCACAGAATCCGTGGAGACTACCGTTGAATATGTGGGTGAGGATATATTTGATAGCCTGACGGTTAAACAAAAGCCGATTATCACTAAGGACAGTGAAGGTTCAGGTTCTATTCTTGTAACCGGTAAGGTTAACGGTGAGTACGCTAATGTAATTGACGGTAACATTGGCGTACAAATAGGTGATGATCCTTCTAAGTCTCATATCACGGGACTTCCTGTAAAGTCGGACGGAACCTTTGATCTTGAGATAGTTCTCAATGCTATGTTCTGCAGTGAGTACGGCAACAAAATTCCCGTTGTAATAACCTATTCAAAGGTGGAGAATTCTGAGACTGTTCTGTACGACGATATAGAGTTTGTGCTCGGCGTTATTACCTACGACTTTGCAACCGGCGCGCTTCGCTATCCCGCGGGCGCTGAGTACGTGAGCGAGACCGGGGTTAAGCCGCTTAGCACCCTCTACGTTCCCGCTGACGCTAAGGACGTTGACGGAAAGGTTACCGTTATGTATAACGGATTCCAGGTTTCCTTCGAGCGTAATCCTAAGGCGGTAGCCGAGGCTCCGAGTGGAAATATCGGTTCAGTTGCCGATGTTTCCGATGATTCGGTAACTCTTAATACCGTTATTGGTCTTGAGTACGGTTACGTAGAAGTCGACGAATCAATAGGTGCGGGATACGGAAGCAGTATCACGTGGATTAAGGCTGATAGCAATACTATGGTTATCACTCTCCCGAAGTTTGGCACGACTTATACATATTGGGTACGTACTCCCGGTGCTGACGGCGGCGAGATTCTCCCCAGCGCTCCTGTTCTTCTCGCAAAGATGGATACGCTCACTGAGGATGATTCCGATGCTAAGAACGAATTCCTTGAAAAATATGAAGAAATAGTAACAGTACCCGGCAAAAAGCTTTATTCCTCAGCAGATCCTGCTGTAACAGCATCTAAAACGGAAATTAGTCAGCTTCTTGCTCTTTACAACGGACTCAGTGACGATGTAAAAGCGCTCAATGTTATCGATGAAAAGGGCAGATACCTTCTCCTTTCTAAATATCTTACAGAGCATCAGGATATTATCGCTGCCGCTAAGACGGCTGATAAGTTCGATGAGCTCCGCGCCAACTTCACTTATACAGATATGAATTTGGCATACGGCGACTTTGCCGATATCGCGATTGAGCTTATGGAGACTCACTTTGCTGATGAGGTTGACGGAGCGTTCATTTTTGAGCTTAGCTTGACCGTTCAGAAAATTTATGTTCTCCTTGATGTTGATGAAAACGATGCCGCCAAGGATTTGAAGTATGAGGCAGTTGACTACATATACGATACGGCGGTTTCCAAGACGAATGGATACGCATACGATAATATCATTTCCAAATTCTTGGACATTTCCAAGAATCCTAAGGAAGAGTTGTATGTTGGTAAGGCGATTATAGGCTTTGATTGGGCTAAGAGTGAGCCAGAGCTTATGCTCTTCATAAAGAAGCATGACGCTGTTCTGAGCGCAGACGAGATTACCGATATAAAAGCTGTCGAAGCTGTTCTTGATGACTTGATTAAGACAAATATCAACACCACCGATGGATTTGATTTGGCAACCACTCTCTACGTGTCGCTTAACGATGCGCTTTACGATCTCTATGAGGAGAGCCTTGAGAAGCTTTTGTCCAAGTATGACGAAGATGTAGCGTACATGATCATATACAATGTGGATAATGTTAGCGTAGATGAGGATTACTATCCCGAAAGCAAGATGTTCTACGATACAGTGGTTCGCTACGCTAAGCTTTACGATGAGTACGCTTCGGCAATAAACGGGCTTGAGGGACTCAAGAACGGACGTTCTGAGCAGGTAGCCGATATTCTTGACGGTCATATTTACGTAATTGAAGGAATATTCGGAAACTTCAATATTGCTGCTCTTTACGAGTCTGAAACTCCTGATGTATACCTTGCAAATGACATTGACGCTATCAAGCTTGAGGTAACCAAGGCGAATAATTATCTTAGCTTCATAGACAAGAAGGCTGCGGCTAAGGCTGAAATTGAGGCTCTCAAGGATAATAACAAGGCTGTTATTGACGCGGCAAACAAGTATCATCCCGAAATAGACGTAATCGAGTTCGATTATGATAACACTGATGCTCTTAACGCAAACATCGACGCGGTTCTGGCGGCTGCTAAAGCGGAGATCGGATTTGAAAAGAAGCGCGCAGAGGCAGTAAACACTCTTGCTTCCGACGTAGCTGCTAAGAAGACAAGCGGAAGGTACTCTGCTTCTCAGATAGCGCAGCTTGATTCCTATCTTGCCGAGGCGGTAGTGCTTGTAAATAACCTTGATTATGCCGCAGAAAAGACAGTAGCGGATATTGAGGCGCAGCAGGCTGCTTCTCTCGCAAAGTTTGCAACCGTTAACGTTATCACTGTTTCCGTCGGAAACGTTCCTTATGTAGGTGATCTTTCCGAGGTAGATTATCCCGCTGATTATAACCTTGATAACGGCTTATTTGCTAATGTAACCAATATGAACGGCTTTTCCAGCGCGCTTACTCTTAACGTTAAGATGGTTGCTTCCGACGAAAAGCTTAAAGTAAATAAGGTTTCCGTTGCTACCGGCGAGTTCACCGAGGAGCAGGCGATAGCTGCTGTGGATAATAAGGACATTCTTCTTAAGCTTGATATCACAATGGGTGATGTAAGCGCAGACAATGGACTTTATACTGTAAAGGTTCTTCTTCCCGCTGATGTAAGAGACGAAGAGGGTATTTACGTAGTATCTCAGTCCGGAGATACTACTTACGTATATGAGACCACCCGTGAGGGCGACTTCATCGTATTCAAGACTGCAAGCTTCACTGAGTTTGTTGTAGTTGGCGACAATAACGCCAACCTCGTCTGGCTCGCAGTTCTTCTCACGGTACTGCTTGTCGCTGAGATTGCGGCAATAGTATTCTTCATCGTAAAGAAGAAGGGCGCAAAAAAGAATTAATTGAATAATTTCGATTATAACACAAAGCCTGCCACGGAAACGTGGCAGGCTTTGTGCTTTAAAGTATAAAAAATGGCAGAGAAATGGGAAACTGGATTTTTATATCTTTTCCGCAAGTCTTAGCTTTGCGCTTTTTGAACGT
Source organism: Clostridia bacterium (assembly GCA_017502875.1). Taxonomy (GTDB): domain Bacteria; phylum Bacillota; class Clostridia; order Oscillospirales; family CAG-272; genus SIG673. Next base: position 16,287 of record JAFVUF010000018.1, read on the forward strand.
GAGTTTATCTTGAGCTCCTCGTCGCTCGGTAAAATCACCTTGGAAATAAGCTCAAGCTGAGGCTTTTTGCCGCATACACAGATGGGAAGCTTCGGAGGGCAGGTACAACCCTTTGCAAGCTTGGCGAAGGTTTGCTTTACAATTCTGTCCTCAAGTGAATGGAAGGTGATAACCGAAAGTCTGCCGCCGGGATTAAGCAGGGACGTCAAAGCCGTAAGAGTAGGCTCGATAACGGCAAGCTCGCCGTTGACTTCAATTCGTATGGCCTGGAAGGTACGTTTTGCGGGGTGCCCTCCGTCCTTTGCCGCCATTGCGCCTATCGCTTTTTTTACTATTTCGCTAAGCTGTCCTGTCGTTTTAATAGGTTCGTTTTCTCTTGCGTTAATAATGTACGAAGCTATTTTGGGCGCGAATCGCTCCTCGCCGTAGTCCCTGAGAATACGTATAAGCCCCTCCTTGCTATACGTATTTACGACGTCATAAGCGCTTTTGGGGTCGTTTTGATTCATTCTCATATCGAGTGGAGCGTCCTTGATATACGAGAAGCCTCTTTCGGCATTGTCAAGCTGGTAGGACGAAACTCCGAGGTCGATTATAGCGCCGTCGATACCTATTCCGTCAAGCGCATCGCCTACTTCGCCAAAGTTTCTGTTGATAAACGTTATTCTGTCAGCATAAGGCGAAAGTCTTTTCTTTGCCGCCTCGATAGCCTCAGGGTCTCTGTCAAAGCAAAAAAGCCGCCCCTGAGCATTGAGCCTCGACGCTATTTCAAAGCTGTGTCCGCCGCCACCGGTGGTGCAGTCAACGTATTTACCGTCAGGCTTTACATTAAGTCCGTCAACCGCCTCGTAAAGCATAACGGGAACGTGAGAAAATTCAAATTTTTCTTCGTGTTTTTTATCCATAAAGCAGTGTTTCCCTATAAAAACTTTAATAAACAATAAATGATATTATTTTGCTTTAAGAGCTTTTGCTACGCAGGCAGGCACAAATGCGCTTACGTCCTTTCCGCCCGCATTAAAGGCGCGGACCATAGAGGAGCTTATCGCCTCGGTTTCAGATGAAGCGGGCAGAAGCAGAGTTTCGGTTTCGGGCGCGAAAAGCTTGTTTGCCTTAGCCATATCAAGCTCGTACTCGTAATCCTTTATGTTTCTTACGCCTTTGACAATAACGCCAATGCCGTTATCCTGACAGTAGGTAGCGACCAGCCCTGAGCAAAGCTCAGCGTGAGCGTTTTTGATATCCTTTATTGAATTTTTGATAAGCTCAAGCCTTTCCGTTTCGGAAAACATATATTTTTTTGCGCTGTTGACGAAAATACCGACGGTTACGTCATCGAAAAGCATAGCCGATCTTCTTATTAAGTCAACGTGTCCGTTGGTAATCGGGTCGAAGCTTCCGCAAATCAGAGCCTTCATAAAAAATTCTCCTTTAATTTAAAGTAATGTCCTGTTCGTTTGATACCTTTTTGTATACCGAAATATAGGTTTTGCCGTAGCGATTCTGCTTATAAAGCGCAAGCGACTCGTTTTCGTAGGTCTTATCGTCGTCGCTTTCGCAGATTACTATCGCTCCGTCGCTCAGTAGGTGCGCTTGGCAGATTCTGTCAAGCACGTCGCCCGTGAGCTTGGCGGCGTATGGGGCGTCGCAGAAAACAATATCAAATCTTTCCATGCCCGAAAGCTGCTTTATAGCGAGCTTGTAGTCGTTTACTATGACCTTGACATCGGGGAAAAGCTTTGTTTTAAGAGCATTTTTGCGGATTATCTCCGCAGCCTCCTTTGAAGCGTCAACGAGTACGGCGGACCTTGCGCCTCTGCTGAGAGCCTCGAGCGCCATCTGACCGCTTCCCGCAAACAAATCAAGCACACGTCTGCCCTCAATATCAAACTGAATCATACTGAAAACGGCCTCCTTGACCTTTTCAGTTGTAGGTCTTGTGGCAAGCCCCTCAAGCGTATCAAGCTTAACGCCCCTTGCCTTTCCTGTAATAATTCTCATCATAACTAATCAGTTCTCCGTTTGTTCCTCTCTGTGAAAATACATATATACCGCGGAAGCGTCCTTTTTTGTTATACCGTTTACCGCTGCAATCTCGTCAGCGCTCGCGTTTTTGAGCGCCTCGACGCTTTTGAAATGAGTTATCAGCGCCCTTGCTTTCGCCTGACCTATGCCATTAATCTCCGTAAGGACGGATTTTTTTACAGATTTTCTTTTTGCTCTCTGCATATTTCCGAAGGTGAAGCGGTGTACTTCCTCCTGGATTCTGTATATAAAATTAAATACTGCCTGCTCTCTGGCAATGCTTATCTCACCGTCCTCGCGCGTCAAGGCTCTTGTCTTGTGAAAATCGTCCTTTACCATTCCGAATACGGGAATGTCGCAGTTAAGCTCAGCCATAAGCTCGGAAATGCCAGAAACGTGTCCCTTTCCGCCGTCAAGCAGTATAAGGTCGGGATAGGTGTCCTCGGCGTGAGAAAGCCTGCGGCTTATCGCCTCTCTCATTGACTGATAGTCATTAGGGGCGTCCACCGATTTGATTTTATAGGTACGGTAAGCTGCTTTATTGAATTTTCCGTTTAAAACCGATATCTTACCCGCGGTAATGTTATCCGAGCCCATATTTGAAATGTCGTATGCCTCGATAAGCTCGGGCACGACCTCAAGAGACAGCAGCTGAGCAAGTCGCAGAGCGATATCGCTTTGCTTTTCTGCCGCGCTTTTGAATTTGGTCGCCTGCTCGCGCGCGTTTTCTCTTACCATGGCGCAGAGCTGCTTTGCGTTGCCCTTTTCGGGAAAGCGGAGCTTGACCTTAGCGCCGCATTTGACCGATAGAAATTCAACAAGGTCATTTTCGGAATCGCTTGAAAGAGGAAAGTCGAGCGTAATCTCGCTCGGTATATATTCACGTTTAAGATAAAAGTCGCATAGATAGGCTACAATGTCAGCTTCCTCCGCTATCTTGTCAGAACCGAAAACCTCGGTCTCGCTGTCAGTTATAGACCCGTCCCGCACGAAAAATACGGAAATAGCGGAGCAGAAATCGTCCGAATAAACAGCTATAACGTCCTTTTCCTCGTCAGGCGAGCCTACAACCTTCTGTGTTTGACGGCAGGCGTCAAGCGCTCTGATGCGATCACGCAGCTTAGCCGCGGTTTCAAAGCTCAGCTCCTCCGCCGCCTTCATCATCTGCGCCTCAAGCTCACGCTTTACAGCTCCAAATGAGCCTCTGAGAAACGCCGCCGCCTTTTTGCATAGCTCCCTGTATTCATTAGCTGATATACTGTTGTCGCAAGGTGCGGAGCACTGTCCGAGCTGCTTATATATGCAGGGGCGCTCCTTTCCGATATCCTTCGGAAAGCTTCTGCCGCAGGAGGCGAGTCCAAACGCCTTTTGCGCCGTTTTCATAAGCGATATAGCTGTATAAGCGCCGCTGAACGGTCCGAAATATTTTGCTCCGTCGTCGCTTCGGCGTCGGGTAAACGTGAGCGCGGGGTATTCCTCGTTCAACGTGAGTTTAAGATAAGGATAGGTCTTGCCGTCCTTAAGCTTTATATTGAACTTAGGCTTGTGAAGCTTTATGAGGCGGTTTTCAAGAGCGAGCGCCTCAATATTTGAATCGGTGAGCATGTAATCGAAATCATGAACCTTGCTCACCATTGTAAGAGTTTTGATCGGGTGATTTTTTATGTCTGTGAAGTATGAGGAAACACGGTTTTTCATTGCCTTGGATTTACCGACGTAAATTATCCTGCCGTTTTTATCTTTCATAAGGTAAACACCTGGAGTAAGCGGCAGGGAATTGGCTTTTTTTCTTAGGAAAGCAATAAGCTCGTCGTTAATAAGCACCGTATCTATTCCTCCCTTCATTAAAAATAAAAAGCAGACCGAGTCGTGCAACCAAGTCTGCTTTTAGCTTTTCAGATCATCCGACCGTTTTATATGTGGTAACGGCGAAATTACTTGTCAAATCCTTTGTCGATAAGCTCGGAAAGCTTCGCTATTGCCTCCTCGGCGTCCGAGCCCTCCGCAATAATAGAAATAGTCATATCCTTCTTAGCGCCGAGAGAGATAACACCAAGCAGGCTCTTTGCGTTAGCCTTGCGGTCCTCGGTTTCAAGCCAGATGGAGCACTTGAAGGAGTTGGCAACCTGAACGAGACGGGGCGCATTGGAAGCGTTAAGACCAAGCGCGTTGGTTATAGTGAGTTCGCGTGTCATAAAATACCTCCGCGTGCCTACAAATTAGGCACTCTATAATTCTTCTTATTATAATTATAGCAAAAACCGAAAGAAAAATCAATAGCTATACACAAAAAAGAAAATTATTGTACCTTTTGTCCAAAAGCATGGCGGTTTTGATTTTAAACTTGGTGCTTTTTACTTTTTTGCGCTTAAACAAAAAATACGGAAGCAGATGAGATTTTTTGCTTGACAAAACGTTAAAAATAATGTATAATATAAAAGAACATATAAAGACGTTGAAGCGGAGGAGTACCGTTAACCGAGCCTTTACAGAGAGCAGGGCAGTAGCTGTGAGCCTTGTAGGCAGGTATGTGGGAAGGTCGCCGCGGAGTTCGCGCTTGGGAGAGCGCGCGTAGCATCTGCGTTAAGGATAATGAGTGCGCCATTTTTACTGTGGCGAATTCGGGTGGTAACACGGCAAAGCCGTCCCGTTGTGTAATACGACGGGACGGCTTTTTAAAATGGAATTTTGCGAAGTAAAATATGCCTTACAGTAATAATTAACCGAAAGGAAATATATAAAAATGAAGAAGGAACTTGCAAAGACCTACGCGCCTGCCGAGGTAGAGGATAAGCTCTATGCGCTTTGGTGCGAGAAGGGATATTTCACTCCCAACGTACAGGCGGATAAGGCGGCGGGAAAGAAAACCTACACGATAGTTATTCCCCCTCCGAACATCACGGGCCAGCTCCACATGGGACACGCCCTTGATAACACACTACAAGATATTTTGATTCGCTACAAGCGTATGAGTGGCTATTCTACCTTGTGGCTTCCCGGAACCGACCATGCGTCCATCGCTACCGAGGCGAAGATAGTGGCGGCAATGCGCGAGGAGGGAATCACCAAAGAGGACCTCGGTCGTGAGAAATTCCTTGAAAGAGCATGGGCTTGGAAGGAAAAGTACGGCGGACGTATCGTTGAGCAATTAAAGAAAATGGGCTCCTCGTGCGACTGGTCGCGTCTTCGCTTTACGCTTGATGAGGGCTGCAGCCGCGCGGTACGGGACGTATTCTCCCGTCTTTACAATAAGGGACTTATCTACCGCGGCGAGCGCATTATAAACTGGTGTCCTCACTGTAAGACCTCTATTTCAAACGCCGAGGTCGAATTTGAGGAGCAGAAGGGACATTTCTGGCATATCCGCTATCCTCTGGTAGGTGGCGGCGGCTACGTTGAGGTAGCAACCACCCGTCCCGAAACTCTACTTGGCGATACCGCCGTGGCGGTCAACCCCGAGGACGAAAGATATAAACATCTTATCGGAACGTACTGTGTGCTTCCTCTTGTTGGCAGACGTATACCGATAGTCGCGGATGAGCACGCCCAGCTTGATAAGGGTACTGGCTGCGTTAAGATAACACCCGCGCATGACCCCAATGACTTTGAGGTAGGACGCCGTCAGAAGCTTCCTATGGAGGTCGTTCTTACCGACGACGCAAAGATAACCGATAGCTATCCTAAGTACGCCGGTATGGACCGCTACGAGGCGCATAAGGCTATCGTTGAGGACCTGAGAGCAGGCGGTTATCTTGCGGAGATAGAGGATCTTACCCACGAGGTCGGCACCTGTTACCGCTGCGGTACGACTATTGAGCCTATGATCTCGCTTCAATGGTTTGTACGTATGGAGCCTCTCGCAAAGCCCGCTGTTAAAGCGGTTCGCCAGGGTGATATCAGGTTCGTTCCCGAGCGCTTCAGTAAAAACTACTATCATTGGATGGAGAACACGCAGGATTGGTGCATTTCCCGTCAGCTCTGGTGGGGACACAGAATTCCCGCTTACTATTGCCAGGATTGCGGTGAGATGGTGGTTTCCGCTGATAACGTAGACACCTGCGCCAAGTGCGGCGGTAAGATGGAGCAGGACCCCGATACTCTTGACACCTGGTTTTCTTCAGCGCTCTGGCCCTTCTCAACTCTCGGTTGGCCGGACGAAACAGAGGACTTAAAACACTTCTATCCTACCAATACGCTGGTTACGGGTTACGACATTATCACCTTCTGGGTATCCAGAATGATATTCTCGGCTCTTGAATACACCGACAGTATTCCGTTTGATACCGTACTTATCCACGGTCTTGTCCGAGATGCGCAGGGCAGAAAGATGAGTAAGTCTCTCGGAAACGGAATAGATCCGCTTGAAATCATCGAGAAGTACGGCGCCGACGCCCTCCGCTTTGCGCTCGCTACGGGTAACTCCCCCGGAAACGATATGCGCTTCTCTGACGAGAAGATAGAGGCGGCGAGAAACTTCAATAATAAAATTTGGAACGCGGCTCGCTTCGTAATGATGAAGCTTGACGAGGATACCGAGTTCGGTCTGCCGAGCGCAAACGAGCTTGCCACAGAAGATAAGTGGATTATTTCGAGATTTAACCGCCTTGTAAAGGAGGTTACCGAGAATATTGATAAGTACGAGCTGGGCGTTGCGCTTGCTAAGCTTTACGATTTTGTTTGGGACGTATTCTGCGATTGGTATATCGAGCTTGTAAAGCAGAGAATGACCGACGGAGATAAGGTAGCGATGAAGGTAATCGCTTACGTTTTCAGCCAGACCATGAAGCTTCTCCACCCCTATATGCCCTTTATTACAGAGGAAATCTGGCAGACGCTTCCTCATGTTGGCGAAAGCATAGTTATAAGCGAGTTCCCAATGTATGACCCCGCCCTTGATTTCGCAAAGGACGAGGCGGCAATTGAGAAGATTATCGGCTGTATCCGCGCTATAAGAAATCGCCGCGCGGAGATGAACGTACCTCCGTCAAAGAAGGCGAAGCTTATGATAGTAACTCAGGACAGCGAGACCTTCACGGAAAAGAGCAAGGTGTTCTTTACCAAGCTCGCTTCGGCGTCAGACGTCGAAATCGCGACTGCGGGTGAGATTGAAAACGCCGTCCAGATAGTTTCCGACGGCGCTACTCTCTATATTCCGCTTGCCGAAGTTGTTGATACCGATAAGGAAAGAGCCAGACTTACAAAGGAGCTTGAAAGACTTTCGGGTGAGATCAAGCGCATAGAAGGTAAGCTTTCAAACGAGGGCTTCGTTTCAAAAGCGCCCACCGCAGTTATTGAGGGCGAACGGGATAAGCTGGCAAAATATAAGGAAATGCACTGTGCAACCGAAGCGGCGCTTAAGCAGCTTTAATTTAATATACCGAATTCCCTAACGGGCTGTCATTTTTTGACAGCCCGTTTTATCATAAATAGGCGCCGGTCTACATAGTATTATCCTATAAACTACTTAGAAAGGACAGGTCAAAAAGGGTGCAGGGGCAGGCAAGGATAAACGAGCATCGCTTAAAAAAACGTTATAGCGCTATACTGATAGTGTTTTCACTGTGCTTTCTGGTGCTTACGGGCAGACTTTTCGTGCTTCAGGTAATAAAGCACGAGGAGTATCTCGGCAAAGCAAGGGATAATATAGAGAGCGAAACGGCGCTTAAAGCGGAAAGAGGGATAATATACGACAGAAATATGGTTCCGCTTGCGGTAAACGTTAGTACTTACAGAGTTTACATTTCTCCAAGAGACGTAAAGGACGAAAAAGAAGCTGAAATGATAGCAAAAGGGCTTTCGGAGATACTCGGAGTTAACTACGAAACGGTGCTTACGGGCGCAAAAAACAGCAAAACCCGTGATAGAACGGTTAAGAAAAAGGCTACCGAGGACGAAAAAAACAGAGTGCTTGAATTCGCGCTTTCCGAGGGGCTTACCCATTGCGTGCATACAGAGGCGGGAAACGCAAGGTATTATCCTTACGGAAGCCTTGCGGCAAGCGTTATAGGCTTCGTAGGAACTGACGGTGGACTTTTGGGAGTCGAGGCGTATTACGACGCTTACCTGAGAGGCGTGGACGGTAAATACATAACCCAGAAGAACGCTTCGGGCGAGAGCCTTCCGGAGTCCGAGGATACCTACGTAAAGGCGGTAAACGGGTCGGACGTTATCTTAACGATAGATATTACCTTACAAGCCTTGCTTGAGGCGCAGCTTAAAGAGACGTATATCGACTCAAAGGCGCAAAATAAGGTCATGGGCGTGGCGCTGGATTACGAAACGGGCGAGGTGCTTGCCATGGCTACCTATCCGTCCTTTGACTTAAACGACCCGTATACCTTAAATGAATACTATCTTGAAAAGCTGAGCGCGCTTAACTTAGCCGAGGGAAGCGAGGAATATTTAAAAAGCAAGAATAATTTTCTGTATGAGATGTGGAACAATAAAGCGGTCTCAACTCTTTACGAGCCGGGCTCAACCTTCAAAATCATCACTACTTCGATAGCGCTTGAAGAAAAGGTGTCTACGGTAAACGAGGGCTTTCACTGTACGGGAGCGCTGAAAATAGACGGCTACGGAACTCCGATAAGATGCCATAAGCGAGGCGGGCACGGCAGCCTTACGTTTTCCGAGGCTTTGCAAAAATCCTGCAATCCCACGATGATAAGACTTGCGCAGAGAATAGGAAATACTAAATTTATGGAGTATTTCAAGGCGCTCGGTTATACGTCAAAGACGGGAATAGACCTTCCGGGCGAGGCGCTTGGAATATTCCATACGGACGAGGGCTTTAATAACGTCGAGCTTTCGGTTTACTCCTTTGGTCAGACCTTTAAGACCACGGCGCTTCAGCAGATAACCGCGGTTTCGGCTGTGGCAAACGGCGGAACACTCGTTACCCCATACGTTGTCAGGGAAATACGCGGACAGGGCGGAAATATTGAGTATTCAAGCGTCGGTAAAAATAAAGGACGGGTTCTGAGCGAAAGCAGCTGTGAAACGATTAGCAAAATACTCTCCGAAGGTGTTTTAGGAGACGGCGGAGCGAAAAACGCGGGCGTTGCGGGATATAATATTGCGGCAAAGACGGGTACGTCGCAAAAAAGAGACATTAAGGACGCCAATCTATACGTAGGCTCGTGCGTTGGATACGCTTGCTACGACGAAGCGAGTGTTTCGGTCATAATCGCTGTTGACGAGCCAATGTGCGCAAACTACTACGGAAGTACTGTTGCCGCACCCTACGTTTCGGCGTTTTTTGCCGGCGCGCTTCCGTATCTGGGAATAGAACCAAGCTATACCGATGAGGAGGAAGCAAGGCTTAACGTGGCAGTCGGTGATTACGTCGGGCTCAGCATAAGCGAAGCAAAAAAGCAGATAGGAGCGCTCAGAATAAGCGTAACGGTAGTCGGAAACGGAGATACGGTGCTAAATCAGATGCCAAAAGCAAACTCCAAGGTAAGCCGAGACGGTGGCAGAGTTATTCTTTATACAGGCGGTGAGGAGCAGAGTGTGGCGACAGTTCCAAGGGTAGAGGGTATGAACGCAAGCGAGGCGATAGAGATACTTATAAACGCCGGCTTTAACGTAAGACTTGAGGGCGCTACCGACTATAAAAAAGGCGTAGGAGCGACGGTGGTCAGGCAGGAATATGCGGGGACGGAGCTTGAAAAGGGAACGGCGGTTACGCTATGGCTGAAATATCTTGATAACAGTGAATAGGGGGCAAAAAACTTGTATAGCTTAAAGGAGCTTCTTGATGGCGCGGAGTATACGTGTAAAAGAGAAATTGACGGTATTTACGTAACGGGAATAAAAAGTAACAGCAGAGACGTTCTTCCGGGGAACGCCTTTGTATGCCTTAAAGGGTGTAAGAAAAACGGCGAGGACTATACCGCTGAGGCAATCAGACGCGGCGCTAAGGTGATAATTTGCGATAAAACGTGCGGCAAGTGCGATAAAAACGCGGTGTTTGTTCGGGTTCCGTCGGTAAGAAGCGTGTATGCGAAAATGGTTTCAGCTATGTACGGAAATCCGTCGAGGGGTCTGAAAATTATTGCGGTAACGGGTACAAACGGTAAGACTACGGTCTGCCAAATGATAGCCTCGGCTATATGCGAGAGTGGAAAAAGGTGCGCCTTTATAGGAACTCTCGGCGCGTTTTTCGAGGGTAAACGAACCTCGCTTGATACAATGACGACGCCTGACCCGGAGGTGCTGTACGCACTTTTAAAGGAGTATAAGGACGGTGGCGCTGAATACGTTGTTATGGAGGCGTCAAGCCATGCGCTTTCGCTTGGAAAGCTTGACGGACTGACGCCCGAAATTGCGGCGATAACCAATCTTACCGCCGAGCATCTTGATTTCCACGGAAATATGGATAGCTATTACGAGGCTAAGAAAATACTGTTTGAAAGAGCGAAAAAGGGAGTGTTTCTCTGCGACGACTTCTATACTGTGAAAATGTATGATGAGGCGAGCTGCGAAAAGGTTTTATGCTCGGTAAACGGAAATGAGGCTAAATACAGAGCTGAGAATATAGGCTATTCCTTTGAAAACGGAACTGTTTTCACCTTGGTAAAGGGAGAAAGCAGACTTCCGCTTCATTCTCCGATACCTGCTGAGTTTACCGTTTCAAACGCGCTGCTCGCTTCGGCAGTCCTTTCCGAGCTCGGCTTTGACGATATAAGCATATACCGAGGTCTTGCCTCGCTTCGCTTGGTTAAGGGAAGAATGGAGAGGGTTGCGTCTGATGGAGAAATATCTGTATTTATTGATTTTGCTCATACACCGGACGCGCTCTCTAAGCTGCTCAATAGCGTAAGGAGAATAAGACGGAGCGAGCAAAGGATAGTTACGCTTTTCGGGTGCGGAGGCGACAGAGACAGAACCAAGCGCTCGCTTATGGGGGCGGTGGCATCACGGCTTTCCGATTTTGTTATAATTACCGAGGACAACAGCAGAAGCGAGGAGCCGAGCGCGATTATAGATGAAATAATGCTTGGCTTTGATAAATCGTGTCCTCACGTAAGGATAGAAAACAGAAAAAAAGCGATAGAGTATGCGGTTATGAACGCCGAAAAGGGCGATATAATCCTTCTGTGCGGAAAAGGGCACGAAACGTACGAAATAGGTAAAAATGGCGCCGTTCCGTTTTCCGAGAGAGATATCGTAACGCAGGCTCTTAAAATGAGAAAAAAGGGTAAATAAGCGTATGATAAAAAGAAGCGTGTACGAGCTTGCCGCCGTTTGCGGCGGACGGGTGTATAACTGTCTGTGCGACTTTGAAATAGGTATAATTGTTAATAATGACAAGCATTGTGTTAAAAATTGCTGTTACGCCTCGATTGACGGAGAAAATCATAAGGGAAATGAGTTTGTTTTATCTGCTGTAAAAAACGGCGCTACCGTTATTCTTTGTCAGACGCCGCCAAATGAGAATATCCCGTACGTGCTTGTACCGAGCGTAAGCAAGGCGCTATGCGATATTGCCGCCTACTACCGAGTAAAAGAGCTGAAAAACGTCGTTGCGGTAACGGGAAGCGTAGGAAAAACAACCGTGAAGGAGATGTGCGCCTCGGTGATAGCGCAAAGCGGAGCCGTACTGAAAACCGAGGGCAACAAAAACAATCTGCTTGGACTTCCGCTTACCGTTCTTTCAAATACCGATAGCGAAATTGCGGTGCTTGAAGCTGGGATAAGCGAAAGAGGCGAAATGGACAGACTTGCCGATATCTGCCGCCCTGACGTAGCGGTTATAACAAATATAGGCTTAATGCACGGTGAAACGCTCGGTAGCCGTGAGGATATAGCGCGAGAAAAGCTTAAAATAATCGGCGACGGCGCAAAATGTACTCTTATCGTTCCCGTCGGCGAGCCGTTGCTTAGCCAAAATAACGCCTACAAAACCGTAACCGTCGGTTATGAGAGCGAAAACGCAGATTATTCAGTCTTTAACGCGGAATTTACCGAGGACGGCAGCCTTTTTGACGTAAAAATAAAGGGCGGAGATATTATTGAAGGCTTGTTTGTGTCAGTTATCGGTCGGCACGGCTGTATTGACGGAGCGTTTGCGGTGGCGGTCGGAAAAACGCTTGGTATAAGTGAAAATGAGATAAGAAACGGGCTTATGCGGTATAAAACCGTCGGCGACAGACAAAATATAACTGTAAAAAACGGCTTTACAGTAATGAGGGATTGCTATAATTTCGGACCTGAATCGGCAAATGCGGCGCTGGAGGCTTTTTCGGTGCTATGCGATAAAAGAAAGCCCTGTCGCTCGGTGGCTATGCTCGGCAGTATGCTTGAGCTTGGCAAGATAAGTGAGAGTGAGCATATAAAGCTTGGTAAGCATATAGCCAAAAGCAAGATAACGCATTTGATAACAGTAGGCGATTTAGCGCAGAATATAGCTCTCGGAGCGCTTATGGGCGGTATGGATAAAGAGAACGTTTACGCCTTTAAGGACGGGGAGCGAAGCGAGGCGAAAGCGGCGCTTGACAAGCTATGTATAAGCGGAAGCGCTCTGCTTTTAAAGGGAAGCAGGGGTATGAAAATGGAAGATTTTTTGATTTAAGCTTTGGGTGGGTGATAAGATAGATGAACAAAACGTCAGTTATAGCCTTTGCGGCGGCTTTTTTGGTTACGGTGATAGCGGTCAAGCTGCTTATTCCCGTTTTACGCAGGCTGAAAATGGGACAGAGAATACTTACGATAGGCCCTGCCTGGCATATGAATAAGCAGGGAACGCCGACTATGGGCGGAATTGCGTTTTTTATCGGTAGCGCCACGGTTTCATTAATATTCGCAATCATAGCGGACGGCGGGGTGGACGTAACGCTAACGCTGAGTATTGCTTACGTGGCTTTGAACGGGCTTGTCGGAGTGCTTGACGACGGAGTAAAGCTGAAAAGAAAGCAGAACGAGGGGCTTAGCGCCTTTTCTAAATTTTTTCTTCAGATTCTTTTAGCTACCTTCTACGTTATAGCGCTTCGGGCAAACGGACTCGTTACGACTGAGCTTTACGTTCCCTTTTTAAGCAAAAGCGTTGATATAGGAAGGCTTTATTATCCCTTCGCGCTATTATTTTTGACGGGCTTTTCAAACGCGGTCAACCTGACGGACGGTCTTGACGGGCTTTGCTCGTCCGTTACCGCCGCGGTGGCTCTCTTTTTTGCTGTTATCGGTATGCGCTACGGTCAGTACGCAACGTCCGTGCTCATGCTTACCGCGCTTGGCGCGTGTCTTGGTTTTCTGGTGTTCAATTTTCATCCCGCAAAGGTGTTTATGGGGGATACGGGCTCGCTGTTTCTCGGCTCTGCCGTGAGCGCCGCGGCGCTTGTCAGCGGAAGGGCAACGCTTATATTTTTGGTCGGTATAGTATATCTTATCGAGGCGCTGAGCGTTGTTTTACAGGTGGGCTACTATAAGCTGACTAAAAAACGCCTTTTCCTTATGGCGCCCATGCATCACCATCTTGAAAAGAAGGGCTATTCCGAGGTAAAAATAACCTTTATCTTTACGGCGCTTACGCTTGCTTTCGCAGCGATAGCCTACCTGTTTGGGTAAAAAGGAGGTGAATGGCACGGGCGGCTTTAAAAAGGCGCTTTCGTTAAAGGGAATTGATAAAACGATGGCGCTTACAGTTATTTTAATGCTTGTATACGGCTCGGTGATGGTGTTTTCCGCCAGCGCTCCGTACGCGCAGAGTAATCACGGCGACGCATATTACTACGCCAAGCGACAGGTATTCTGGGCGGCGCTCGGACTTGTAGGTATGCTTGTCTGCGCCGCAATTCCATCGGATACGCACAAAAAATACACCGCGCCGATAGGCTTTGCGGTAGCCGCTATACTTCTTGTCATAGTTCTTTTTACTGGCGGAGCTATCAAACGATGGATAAATATAGGATTTTTCAGTATTCAGCCCTCAGAAATGATGAAGCCAATGCTTATACTTATGATGGCTAAATATATGGAGTGGGCTCAGCCCTACATAAAGCGAAACGGCTTGTATTCGGGCTTTGGACTTTTTTCACGTATAGCGGATAAAAAGGCGTTTATGCGAGCCTCGCTTTACGGAGTTTTTATTCCAACGCTTATAGTTTTTTCGGTATGCGTGCTGATAATGCTTGAAAATCACTTTTCGGGCACGCTTATCACCTTCTGTATAGGCGCTATCGTTATATTTGCGGGCGGAGCAATGCTCAGGTGGTTTGCGGGCGCGGGCGGTATAGTCTGCGTAGCGGTCTTTGCGGTGCTTTTCGGTACTGATTATGCAAGCGAGAGAATAGATATATGGCTTCACCCAGAAAGCTTTTCGGTAAGCGATGAGACGTGGCAGATAACACAGGGGCTTATAGCGATAGGCTCGGGCGGTGTTTTCGGAACGGGGCTTGGCAAGGGAATGCAGAAGCAGCTTTACGTTTCGGCTGCTCACAATGACTTCATATTTTCCATAGTGTGCGAGGAGCTTGGTCTTGTAGGAGCTATACTGCTTATAGCGCTGTTTTTTGCGTTTGCGAAACGTGGGATAGCGCTGGCAAAGGATACGGATACTCTCTTTGAGTCGCTTGTCGCGGTGGGTATAGTCGGACACGTAGCGCTTCAGGCGTTTTTAAACATAGGCGTAGTTACGGGAACTATCCCGAATACGGGAGTTACGCTTCCGTTTTTCAGCTATGGCGGCTCGGCGCTCGTCGTGCTTTTGTGCGAAAGCGGAATACTTCTTTCGGTAACAAAGAAAAAGATAAGAAAGGATAACGTAAAATGAGATATATTTTAAGCGGCGGAGGAACCGCGGGGCATATCAATCCCGCTATTGCGATAGCGGATAAGCTGAGAGAGCTTGACAGTGAAAGCGAGATACTTTTCGTCGGCAGTGTTAGCGGCATGGAAAACAAGCTTGTCTCTCTTGCCGGGTATCCGATATGGCAGCTTGACGTTAAGGGCTTTAAAAGAAGCCTGTCTTTAAGCAATATCGGCGCAATCATAAAGACCGCGCGCTCGGTAAGAAGGGCGAGGGAAATTCTTGACAGCTTCCGTCCCGACGCCGTTATAGGAACGGGCGGTTACGTCTGCTTTCCCATACTCTATGCGGCGGCAAGGCAAGGTATATATACGGCTTTGCATGAGTCTAACGCCGTTCCGGGACTTGCGGTAAAAATGCTTAAAAATAAGGTCAATAGGATTTTCGTAGGCTTTAACGAATGCGCTGAGGCGCTTAAAGTGGGCGATAAATGCGTTTGTACGGGCAATCCGATTAAAGCGGATTTTGCGGCGCTTGATAAAGCTGAGGCGAGAAAAAAGCTCGGAATAACGGGAAAATACAGGTACGTGGTGCTGAGCTTCGGCGGAAGCCTGGGCGCAAGAACGGTAAACGAGCTGGCTCTAAACGTTATGACCGAGTTTACGTCCAAGCGAAGTGATGTTATGCATTTTCACGCCTGCGGACGAATCGAAAGCAAGGCGTTTTATCAGGAGCTTGAAGGGCGAGGTCTTGATAAATGCAAAAACATAGCGGTCAGTGAGTATATATACGATATGCCCGTGTACCTGAGCGCCGCGGACGCGGTTATGTGCAGAAGCGGAGCTATGACTCTTGCGGAGCTTGCCGCCGCGGGAGCGCCGTCGGTTCTTGTTCCGTCCCCAAACGTAACGGGCGGTCATCAATATAAAAACGCCCTCGCATACAAGGAAGCGGGGGCGGCGTTTCTGGTTGACGAAAGAAAGCCATCGGATAAAGAGAAAGCCGTAGAGTATATAAAAACGGTTATAACGGATAAGTACAGGAGACAGGCGATGGCGGAGGCGCTTAAAGGAGTTGCGCACACTGACTCAAGTGAGCTGATAGCGAGGGAGATAATACAGTTAAAAAAGCGTTAAAATAAAAAACATTGACTTTTCCGTAAGATATGCTATAATAGTGGTGAGAAATGAAAAAGGAGAAGCCAATGGAATTTATAAAGAAATATAAATCCCTGCTAATTATGGGAGTATGCGTTATAGTAATACTTGCGTGCTGCCTTTATATTATGCTTGATTCCTCGGAGGAGGATAAGCCGGACGGAGCGGGAAGCGGAGAGCTTGTAGGCGAGTACGATATATCGGTAAACGGCGATAAAAGCATTATGGCGTCGCTATATAAGGACGGTCTTCTCGATATAAAGGGAAGCGGAATGATTAAGGATCTTGAAAATATTCCTTGGGTTGATCACGTCCGTACGATTAAAGAGGTTAAGATAGCCTCTGGAATAACGGGCATAGGGGCGTATACCTTTTACCACTGTACGCTTCTTACGTCTGTTGAAATACCCGTTGGCGTAACGTCGATAGGAGAACACGCGTTTGACGGAAGCATGGTAAGCTCGGTAACTATACCGAATACCGTTACCGAGATAGGTCAGTTCGCGTTTGACGGCTGTCCGCTTGTTTCGCTCACTCTTCCCGCAAGCATAAGAAATATCGGCTATCGGGCGTTCCAGAACTGCGATTATCTTCAAAGGCTTACAATAGAGGACGGAGTTACTATGATAGGCGACTGGGCGTTTTACGGCTGCAAGGAGCTGAAAAGCATAACCGTGCCAAAAAGCGTTAGCTATATAGGCGAAAGCGCCTTTTACGACTGCGAAAAGCTTGAAAGCGTGAGCTTTGAGAATACGGCGAATTGGTTTATCACTAAGCAGAAAAACGCTTCGCAGGGCGAGGCTATTACAGTTCTTACCTCGTCCGCAAACGCCCTTGCTCTTTCAAACTCCAAGGCGGAGTATTATTGGAAGCGCGCGGAAAAATAGTTAATTAAATAAAAAAGTCGCTTATCCTCGGAATGAAGATAAGCGGCTTTTGTTATTGTAGCTGATTTGCCATTTCCTCTGCCATTGCGTATATCGCTTCTATATCCACAAATGATATTACCGTAATCATAAGGAATATAAGAACGAGGTAGGTAACGGTGAGAGGGTGGCTGATAAAGGTACTGAGCTTTTCGCCAGCGGAAAGACCGCATTCGCCCTTAGGAAGCGAAAACTGAACCTTATTTGATATTATCTCGAAGATTATCATTGCTATCGCAACGAGCATAGCCGCGTAAGCCAACACATTCATTACTCCGTAAAGACCTACGGCGACAGTGCTTCCCGTAAGCTTGAGCGACGGGTCTATAAGCATTTCCTCGTAATTTGTAAACGAAGCGACAAGCCCAAGCAGATATGAGTAGCCGTTAAAGACGGCGTGAGCGATAATGGACGGGATAATTGATTTTGCACGAATGTCCACAAATCCCAAAATGATACCGAACGCGAATGCGAACAGGAGCTGGGAATGGTTCATGTGGAACAGTCCGAAAAGCAGTCCCGAGGTAATAATAGCGAACCAGCCTCCGAATTTGGAGAGCGAGGTGAGTATCACGCCTCTGAACATAAGCTCCTCGAATATCGGAGCGCATACAACGACCGCGATAAAATACAGAACGTTCTCCCAAATCCCATCGGGCAGAGGAGAGTTGAGGTCATTTATGTGAACGCCAAGCGACGCTATGAGCTCAAAAAGAATGTTGCTCAGTAAAGCGACAGCATGCACGAGACCGAACGCTATCAGCGTCCATCTTGCGATAAATGCTCCCGAAACCTCGGGCTTTTGAAAGTAGGTAAACCACTTGTGCTTTTTCCCCACCGTCATAACGTAAATCATAACGGCGGCGATAGCAACGTACTGTAAAATGAGAAATACGTCGGTAAGGATAGTATAGGTTTTTTCGCTTACCAGCTCGCTTACCGTACCGAGCGACGACGCAAGACCCTCGCGGCCGAGAATGAACAGAAGCAGAAGCGCCGATACGTAACCTGAGGCCTTTTTGAGCTTTCCGAGCGCCGCGCGCTTTGTGGCGCGTTTTTCTCGCTCCATTCTCTGTCCGTAAAGCTCGGGAGTTTCAAACTGAAGCGGCTCAGGTCCTAAGAAAAGCTGCTCGTTTTCCTTATATATCTCGGTAAACAGCGACTGGTCGTCTTTATATGGGTTGTAGCCGTCGGGTATCTCCGTGTCGGAGCGCTTATACCACGGCGTCTTTCTTTCCTCGCGGTCTAAATCGTTACTGTTAAATTCATTACTGTTCATAGGTAATAATAATTTCCGCCGTGTTTATTTTACTTTGGGCAGATATGCAAGCATAGTACGGAGATTGTTGTGCTTAACCGCGTTTATTATCTGGGGAAGCTCGTTTTCAAATACCTTGTGGTGATATTCTCTGTTCTGAGAGGGAAGTCTGTTAAACGCGGCGGTAAGCACCTTACGCATTTCGTCGGGTGTGTACTCGTCAAGAAGTGCCTCGGCGTTTTTAACGTCGTCCTCGCTTAAAAGAACGTGAGCGATACCGGGCATTAAGAATTGGCATATAAGCGCGCAACGGAGTATCGGCACGTAAAGGTTTCCGACACTGCTCTCCATATCCTCAGCACGAAGCACCTCAAATGCTATGACAGTCTTTACCTCGTCGCTTTCGTAGCAGCGGCAGAAAAGATTTTCCGTAAGAAGGTTTGCAAGGTACTTTTTAAGACGGACAACTCCGCTTCCTCTTGGGGTAAGAGCAGTCTTGTATCTCGGAATAACGGGGTTTCTGTGAGCTCCGAAGCGAATATTGTAGCTCTTGCTGAACGCTCTGATATCCTCGTCAAGCGCTCGGTTGTAGATATCGCTTCCCTCAGGCAGACGGTTCTTTTTGTTATTGAAAAGCAACGCGGTGCAGTCAGCCATAACGCGTTTAAGAGCCACTCCGCCCGCGTCATAAAGATACTTAACGGTCTTTTCCTCAAGCTCGATAAGAGCCTTTTCGGGATTTTTGAGTGAAATAAGATAAGCGTCTACGTTGTAGAGCAGAGAAGAAAGAAGCTCGTTTGCCTTGTCGTTTGATACAGAAGTGCTTTTTCCCTCTGAGAACTCGTCTATGACAATAGCAAGTCCGTCGAACACCTTAGCCTTGAGCGCTGCTTCCTTGCTTTCGTCGATTACGCCGACTCTTACAGCCTCTCTGAGAAGTGATACGGTGTATTCGGAATTGTTCATTCGCATTGCCTCGAATGCGGAGGCGTTATTACTGTAATTTTGCAGCTGATTCATTTTTGTTCCCTTTCAAAATAATACGTAAAACGGATTAAAAGCCGTCTCTTTTGGGTTTGTCATCGTTTTTTCGTCCGAATGCCACGAATTCGTCGTACGCGGGAGAAAAATATATTTTTGATACGTCTCCGCCAGCCTCGTTTTCAAAAACACTCTTGATAAATTCAAGCACAGTCTCGTCGTCGAGTTTGTCCTCTGTCTCTGTTTTGATGGAATAGAAGCATTCAAGCAGACCCTCTACGGTATCTCTGAAATTCTGCTGATTTACATAACCGCTGTCGCAAAAGACCTCGATAATACGTTTTACCGCGCCAGCGCCAACCTCAATGCGCTCGTTTTCGACCAAAAGGTCGCTTCTGCATTCGGCTATATCGGTGCAGTCCTTTTCCGAAAGGACTATACCGAACTGCTCGGTATGCTTGTTTAAAGCGGAAAGCTCCTTGGCGATATAACGGTTATGTACCTCGGAGAGCATACCGCCAGTGAATAGGGTTAAATAATCCGGCATAGACTAAAATACCTTCCTTCCATCATTATGCGAAAAGGGGATCGGGTTAAGTATGTTTTGATACGAAAAGCTCTTGACAAATCGGGAGGAATGTGATAAAATAGCATTGCTTGTTAAATACGGAGATGTTAATGCTTTATATATAGTTAAATTATACTACAATTATATATAAAAGTCAATAATATTTCGCAAGTTCAATCTTAATTTACAACTTGTCATTCGTTTTTTTGCGAGCCTATGAGGACACGTCGGTCATATTCCTTCCTGCCAGAGAGAAGCGTAGATTTAAGTCTGCTGAGAGCGCTTTAGGATATAGGGTATTTCTCGGTACCGCCTCACAGTAAAAACCGAATATCAAATGAGTTAAAAGCTCGGGTGGAACCGTGTGAAGAAATGTCCTTTGCACCCCGTATTATTTTTTGTATCGGGGAAAGGGCGTTTTTTATTTTCCCGACAGGCTCATTAAACGAAATTATTAAGGAGGCAATTCAAATGAGTACGGCATACGATATTTTAAAGGAAAAGGAGCTTATGCAGAGAGAAGTTATAGCGGCGAGCGTAAACGGTCAGACCTGCGACCTTACGGCAGAGGTTCCAAACGGAGCGGACGTTGCTCCTCTTACCTTCGATGACGAGGAGGGAAAAAAGGTATTCTGGCATACCGCGTCGCATATTCTGGCACAGGCGGTAAAGAATCTTTATCCGGAGGCTAAGCTTACCATAGGTCCCTCGACTGACAGAGGCTTTTATTACGATATAGACAGAGACACTCCCTTTACAAACGACGAGATAGCCGTAATAGAGGCTGAGATGGCTAAGATAGTCAAGGCTGATTACAGAATAGAGCGCTTCGTGCTTCAAAGAGACGAGGCTAAGAAATATATGGAAGAAAAGAACGAGCCTTATAAGGTTCTCCTTATAGACCGTGTTCCCGAGGGCGAGGATATCTCCTTTTATAAGCAGGGCGATTTCGTTGACCTCTGCGCCGGTCCTCACCTGTTCTCAACCGGTCTTGTAAAGGCAATTAAGATACTTCAGATTACGGGCGCTTATTGGGAGGGCGATTCCAAAAATAAGGTCCTCCAGAGAATATACGGCGTCGCGTTTCCTAAGAAGGACCAGCTCGCTTCTCATCTTGAGCAGCTTGAGGAGGCGAAAAAGCGTGATCACAACAAGCTCGGACGTGAGCTTGAGCTTTTCACCACGGTTGACGTTATAGGACAGGGACTTCCTATCCTTCTTCCCAAGGGCGCTAAGATAATCCAGACGCTTCAAAGATGGGTTGAGGACGAGGAATTCAAGAGAGGCTGGCAGCTTACCAAGACTCCTTATATGGCTAAGCGTGAGCTTTATAAGCTTTCAGGACACTGGGATCATTACCTTGACGGTATGTTTGTGCTTGGAGACCCTGAGGACGAGACAAAGGAGTGCTTCGCTTTGCGCCCGATGACCTGTCCGTTCCAATATCAAGCTTACCTTAACCGCGCGCGCTCCTACCGCGACCTTCCGCTTCGCTACAATGAGACCTCTACGCTGTTTCGTAATGAGGACAGCGGAGAAATGCACGGACTTATAAGAGTTCGTCAGTTTACCATCTCCGAGGGACACCTTATGTGTCTGCCCGAGCAGCTTGAAGACGAGTTCAAGGGCTGCCTTGAGCTTGCCATATATATGCTTAAAACACTCGGTCTTTACGAGGACGTTTCCTACCGCTTCTCTCAGTGGGATCCCAATAATCGCGAAAAATATATCGGAACCGATGAGCAATGGGCGGAAGCGCAGGGAATAATGAAGAAGATACTTGACAATCTTGAAATTCCGTATAAGGTTGGCGTAGGTGAGGCAGCGTTCTACGGACCTAAGCTCGATATTCAGATAAAGAACGTCCACGGTAAAGAGGATACCCTTATAACCATACAGATAGACCAGCTTCTCGCTGAAAAGTTCGGTATGGAGTACACAGACCGCGACGGACAGAAGAAGAATCCGTATATTATTCACAGAACCTCTATCGGCTGCTACGAAAGAACACTTGCTCTCCTTATTGAAAAGTACGCGGGCGCTTTCCCGCTTTGGCTTGCTCCCAATCAGGTTACGGTTCTTCCTGTTTCAAATACCTATGACGATTATGCGTATGAGGTAAGAAACGCGCTTGAAGCTGCGGGAATTCGCTGTGAGGTCGATAACAGAAACGAAAAGATAGGCTACCGTATAAGAGAAGCTAAGATGTCTAAGGTTCCCTATATGCTTATACTTGGCGAAAAGGAAGCGACAAGCGGAACGGTTACCACCCGTAACCGCAGAGATGAGAGCGAGGTTCTCAGCATAGCCGACGCGGTTGCCAAGTTCACGAAGGAAATTGCCGATAAGGTCAGATAAATATCAATATTTTTCGGTATATCGCAAATAATGGTATAAATAATATGGATTTAGAAGAAATAAAGGCGTATCTGCACAATAAAAAAGCATTCATCTCCGACATGGACGGAGTTATCTATCACGGCAACATGTTGTTGCCGGGAGTTAAAGAATTTGTCGAATGGTTAAAGAATAATAACAAAGAATATCTATTTTTGACGAATAGCTCCGAAAGATCACCGAGAGAGCTTGCGTTAAAGCTTGAACGTCTTGGGCTTGACATAGAGCCGAGTCATTTTTACACGAGCGCGTTAGCGACTGCGGCGTTTCTGAAAACTCAATGCCCCGGCGGAAGCGCTTACGTTATCGGAGAGCCTGGACTTGTAAACGCTCTTTACGAGGCGGGCTTTTCGATGAATGATTATAACCCCGACTACGTTGTGCTGGGCGAAACTCATTCATGGAATTATGAGAAGATACAGCTTGCCGTTAAGCTTGTAATGAAGGGCGCAAAGCTGATAGGCACAAATCCCGATATAACGGGACCTGTCGAGGGCGGAATTGCCCCCGCCTGCGCCTCGCTTATTTCGCCTATTGAAATGGCAACGGGAAAAAAGGCGTATTTTATCGGTAAGCCCAATCCTCTTATCATGCGCCACGCGTTAAAAACACTTGGCTGCCACAGGGTAGAGGCGTGTATAATCGGGGACAGAATGGATACCGATATTATTGCTGGTATCGAGAGTGAGCTTGATACGGTGCTTGTGCTTTCGGGTGTAACGAGCCGCGCTGAAATAGAGAACTTCCCGTACAGACCTAAATTCGTCCTGAACGGAGTCGGAGATATTTGCTCCTAAAAACAAAATGGGCTGTTGCGTAGCAGCCCATTTTTCTCACTTCAACGCAAACGGCGAAAAGGTTAAAAGTGTATTGTAAATAAAGCTATCTATTGACAAAGGTGTCAAATAATGTTAAAATAATTTAAAGGCTAAAAGTACTAAGAAATTATCGCTACAATGCTGGGTATAATACCGATAAAAGACCTAAAACAACGAAAGGAAATTATTTGAAATGGCAGATGAAATGAAGCTTTCGGATAAGCTTACAATGAAAAAGAAGAACATATACGACTGTGTTGATGCTGAGAAAAAGGCTAAAATATTTGATTTTGCCGAGGGCTACAAGAGCTTTCTTGATATCGCGAAGACCGAGCGTGAGGCGTCGGTAGCGGCAATAGAGGCGGCAAAGCGCTATGGCTTTACCGAGTATAAGCTCGGCGAGCCGTTAAAGGCGGGCGATAGGAAGTATTACAATAACAGAGGCAAGAGCATTTACGTGTTCAAGGTAGGCACAAGGCCCTTGAACGAGGAGGGTATCCGTATTCTCGCGGCTCATATTGACTCTCCTCGAATAGATCTCAAACAGGTTCCGCTTTACGAGGATAGCGGAATGGCATTCTTCAAGACTCATTACTACGGAGGAATAAGGAAATATCAGTGGCTCGCTATGCCGCTTTCACTTCACGGAGTCATTATAAAGAAGGACGGAAGCGAGGTAAATATCCGCATAGGAGACGAGGAAAACGACCCCGTTTTCTATATAAACGACCTTCTTCCCCATCTTGCTCAGGAGCAGGCTACCAAGACGCTGGCGACTGCGGTAAACGCGGAAAACCTTAATATTCTTGTTGGCGGAATACCGTTAAAGGACGGCGACGGAGACGGCTCGGTAAAGCTCAACGTGCTCAATATACTGAACGAAAAGTACGGAATAACCGAGGAGGATTTCATCTCAGCCGAGCTTTGCTGCGTTCCCGCGTTTAACGCAAGAGATATAGGCTTTGACAGAGCGCTTATCGGCGCGTACGGACACGACGACAGAGTTTGCGCCTATCCGCTTCTGCGAGCGATTTTCGATACGGAAACGGAACAGACGGTGTTAGGTGTTCTTGCCGATAAGGAGGAGACGGGAAGTAACGGTAATACAGGTATGCAGAGCATGCTTCTTCTTGATATCATAACTGAGATTTCTCGCGCTATGGGTTACACCGACACGGCTGTAAGAGCTGTCTCGAAGTGCCTTTCGGCAGACGTAAACGCCGCGTATGACCCGAATTACAAGGAGGTCTACGAGGTGAAAAACAGCGCTATGATTTCCTGCGGTACAACGATGTCAAAGTATACGGGCGCGAGAGGCAAATCCGGCACAAGCGACGCCTCCGCTGAATATGTTGGATATATTCGTAAGACTTTTGCGGAGAACAACGTGCATTGGCAGACCTCCGAGCTTGGAAGAGTAGACCTTGGCGGAGGCGGAACGGTTGCTATGTATATAGCCAATCTTAACATTGATACTGTTGACCTCGGTGTGCCCGTAATATCGATGCACGCGCCCTACGAGGTTGTTTCAAAGGCTGACGTTTACTCTACCTTTGAGGCTTTCTCGGCGTTTATAAAGTAGATTAACAGCAGCATTATCGCAATCAGAAATATATTTAGCATAGCGCGGCAGCGCAAAAAAAGAGGAGATGTTTTACGCAATCTCCTCTTTTACTGTTGTTAAGCAATTTTACGGTATAATTCGTTAGTCCTCGGCTTTTACTTCCTTTAGCTGAACCATCGTTTTTTGTATACGGCGGTCCTTTATTGCTGTTATTCTGACTGTCATCAGGTCGTTTTCTACGTTCACAACGGCTCCGTCATCGGGAATGGAATCCTCCATCATTGTCAGAACGTACCCCGCAAACGTATCGAAATCTTCATTAAGGGTAAGTCCGAGGGCCTCCTCAACGTCCTCAAGTGGAGCGCTTCCGAGTATCATAAAGGATTTTGAATCAAGACGCTCAATCTCAGGAAGGCTCTGAGTGTCGGTGTCCTCAAAAATATCTCCGACTATGCATTGTAGCAGATCTGTTACGGTTACAATTCCGTTGAGTCCTCCGTACTCGTCTATAACGACAGCGAAATATTCGCGCTTTTTCTTCATGTCTTTAAGTATGGCGTTAGCCTTCATAGAAACGGGAATGAAGTACGGAGTCTTAACCGCACGCTTCATAACGCTTTCGCGTGAGTGGTCCTTGAGTCTGAAATATTCCTTGGAATTAAGAACGCCGATAACGTTATCAATCTTATCCTCGCAAACGGGGAAATACGTGTGGTGGCTGCTGTAAATAGTCTTTTCCCATTCCTCGTCGCTTTCGTCAGTCCACAGAAGCGTGATTCCTGTGCGGTGGGTGGCGACCTCGCTTGCGGACAGGTCGTCAAATGCGAAAACGTTCTCTATAAATTCCTTTTCCTCAGTATCAATCGTTCCCATTTCGCTACCGGCATCGACCATCATTTTGATGGTCTTCTCGGAAACGTCGCTTTCCTGCTTCCTGTGGTTTATTCCCATAAGTGTGAGCGCGCCGCCCGCAATCGCGGATATGAGGGCAGACATAGGCAAGAACAGCTTTGAGATAAAACAGGCAAAGCCTGATAGGGCAAGGGATATTTTAAGAGAGTGCTTTATAGCTATGTGTCTGGCTATAATAGCGATAAGTATTACGGTCAGCAGAACAAAAATAAGAACTATCGCTGTGATGGCTATGAATGTTGCGAGCGCCTCGTGCATACCTGACTTAACAAGCGGTAATGAAATGTACGGTGCGAAGGTAACGGCGGTAAGTGCCGCCATAAGAAACTCTATAACGCTTATCGCGGTTTTCAGAGACGACGCAAACGGAAGCTGTTTTTTTGCCAGCTCAAGAACACGCTTTGCGCGCTTGCTTCCGTTTTGAATGAGTGGCGTAAGCTCGGACTCACTTGCCGTTCCTACGGAAACCTCTGTGAGCTTTATAAGTATACCAAGCGCGAACAGTATGCCAAGCGCTATTGAGTTAATTACCAACATTTTATCTCCATTCCGCCACGTTGCGTGGCAATATCTACCTTAACTGAAAAAAAGCAAAACGGCATGAGCCCGCTCCGATAATACGAAACGGGTGTCATGCCGATATATTTGATTTTACGGTACATCGCCCTAAGGGATCGCTCATTGCTATGACCTTTCCTTCACTTTATTGCTCATACTATATTTACAGTTTACCATAATATCCCATTAATGTCAATAATTCTTCTATTTATTAACAATTTATTAAATAATTAGAATGGAACACGCCTTGACAAAACTATAATTTATGTGTATAATCAAGGTGAACTTGTATAAATGTCAACAGCGGAACCGATGGTATGACCTTGGCTCCGCCAGTTGTGCGTTAAACGGAGAGATGAAATGGGAAATATATTCGATATTTTCAAAAGCATAGAAAAGAGCGAGGTGAAAACGGGCGCGCCCGAAAGGCTTGTCGTTTTTCTCGGGAATCCAGGAAAGGAATACGAGAGAACAAGGCATAACGCGGGCTTTATGCTGTCAGAGTACCTGTCGGAAAAGCGCGGTGTTAAAATAGACCGAGCTCGCTTCAAGGCGCTCACGGGCGAGGCGATGTACGGCGGAGTAAAAACGCTTTTTATCAAGCCTCAAACCTATATGAATAACTCCGGCGAGGCGGTAAAGGAGGCTCTGTCGTTTTACAAAATGGACGCCGAAACGCAGATGATAGTCGTGTACGACGATATATATCTTGACCCTGGTAAGCTAAGAATAAGGGAAAAGGGTACGGACGGCGGTCATAACGGAATTAAGAGTATAATATATCATACCGGGACGGACGTTTTTCAGCGGATAAGAGTAGGCGTCGGAACGCCCCCGAAGGGCTATTCAATGCCTGATTGGGTTTTGGGTGTCATTCCCGAAAAGGATAGAGAGCCGTTTTTTGAGAGCCTCGAAAGAGCCGAAGAGGCGCTTACGCTTATGGTGGGCGGCAAGATAAACGAGGCAATGAATAAGTATAACGGCTGAGAGCCTTTTAAAGAGGAGCATAATGGAAAGACTTATTGAGCCGATAAGGCGTGAGAGGGAGTACAGGGAGCTTTTTGCCGAGCTCGTGGCGCAGAGCCGCTCGCAAAGAAGATATCCCGTGCTTCTGACGGGGCTTTCGGACGGAGCGAAGTGCGCTATGTACGTGGCGCTTTCGCGGGATTACAAGGAAAAACGCGGAGGTAAAACTCTTCTTATAGCGCCCGACGAAGCATCGGGCTATTTGTGCGAGAAGGTGTTTACGGAATGCGGACTGACCGCCGCCGTATATCCCTACCGCGATTTTAATTACAGCAAGGTAAGCGCCTCTCGCTCGTATGAGCACGAGAGGCTTTTGGCGCTTGATAAGGCGATTAACGGAAACGCGGATATTTTCATCGCCACAGCTGACGCGGCGCTTCAGTATACAGTACCGAGGGCTCGCTTATCCGAGCGATCTGTTACGCTGAGTACGGGTGCGGAGCTTCCTCTTTCCACGCTTACGCAAAGACTTGTTACACTCGGATATTCAAGGTGCGATATGGTTGAGGGCGAGGGACAGTTTTCTGTAAGGGGGGGAATATGCGATATATTTCCGCCAAGGTCGGAAAAGCCCGTCAGAATTGAATATTTCGGAGATGAGGTAGACAGAATAGTTACCTTTGACGTAATTACTCAGCGAGCCGAGGAGTCGCTTGGCGAGCTTACCCTTTCCCCCGGACGTGAGATTGTTCTTGATGAGGAAGCGAGACAGCGCCTTATACCCGTTATCGAAAAGCAGATTAAAAAGGCGTCGGGCGAAAAAATCGCTTCGGAGCTTTCCGAGGAGCTTGAGGCGCTGAAAAGCGGAGCTGAGCTTTCCGCGCCCGATAAGTATATCTCCGTTATATATCCCGAAAAAGAATGTCTGCTTGACTATTTCGATACCGATACCCTTGTAATAGTTTCCGAGCTTAATTCTGTTCTTGATAGGATAAAGAGCTACGATTTTCAACAAAGAGAGACGGTGGAAGGACTTATTGAAGCCGGCGCGGTATCGGGACAGACCGCCCGTTACGGCAAATGTCTTGACGATTTTAATTACTTCATATCCGAAAGAGCTACTCTTTACTGTAATATGTTCACTTCGTCCGTTGAACGCCTTTCGGGAATGTTCAGTATAAGGTGCAAGCAGAACGTTTCATATAAGGATAATCTTCCGTTGCTTATCGAGGACTTAGAGCATTTCATTTCGCTTGGATATAAAATCAACATTACCACAGAAAACGAAACGATATCAAAGAAAATATGCGAGGTACTGCTTGACCACAGTATAGCCTCAACCGTTTCGGGTGAGGGTAAAACAGGTATACCTAACCTTGTAAGCGGAATTAATCTGCCCGGCTTTGAGCTTCCAAGCTCAAAATACGTATGCCTTTCAATGTACGCGTCAATGTTCTCGGCGGGCAGGGTGATAAACGCCAAGCGCCGCAGGGTATCAAAAAAGTCGCAGGGACAGAGAATATCCTCGCAGGCAGAGCTTGAAATAGGGGATTACGTCGTTCACGAAAACCACGGAGTCGGCAGATACTGCGGTATTTCCACCGTAACGATGAACGGAGTTACAAGCGACTATATCAAGATAGAATACGCCGGCGACGGAAGCCTTTATCTGCCCTGTACTCAGCTCGACAGGCTCTCGAAGTACACGGGCGCAGGCGTTGAGGCGGGAACGGTAAAGCTTTCCAAGCTCGGCGGCGCGGACTGGGTGAAGGCAAAGACAAAGGCTAAGGCGGCGGCAAAGGAAATGGCGAAGGAGCTGATAGGACTTTACGCCGAGAGAATGAGACGTAAGGGTATCGCCTTTGACGAGGACGACGCGCTTCAGCAGGAGTTTGAGAGCGCCTTTGAGTACGAGGAAACCGACGGTCAGCTTGACGCGGCAAGAGAGATAAAGGACGATATGGAGAGGGAGGTGCCGATGGAGCGCCTACTGTGCGGAGACGTAGGCTACGGCAAGACAGAGGTAGCGCTTCGTGCGGCGTTCAAGGCGGTGAGAAGCGGCTATCAGGTAGCCATTCTCGTTCCCACTACCATTCTCGCGTTTCAGCATTATCAGACCATTCTGTCGAGAATGAGAGGCTTTCCCGTAAGCGTGGATATGCTTTCCCGTTTCCGTAAGCCCGCCGAGCAGAAGGAAACGCTGAAAAAGCTAAAACGCGGAGAAACGGATATAATTGTCGGAACTCACAGGATACTTTCAAAGGATATCGAGTTCAAAAAATTAGGACTTGTCATAGTTGACGAGGAGCAACGGTTTGGTGTCGCTCAAAAGGAGAAGCTGAAATCTCTTGTAAAGGACGTAGACGTGCTTACGCTTACCGCGACGCCGATACCCAGAACTCTTAATATGGCGCTCAGCGGCATAAGAGATATGTCGGTGCTTGAGGAGCCGCCCGTTGACAGAATACCCGTCCAGACCTACGTGCTTGAATACGATGAGGTCATTATTTCCGAGGCAATAAAGAAAGAGCTTCGCAGGGGCGGACAGGTTTTTTATCTTCACAACAGAGTTGAAACACTCTCCGAAATAGCTGATAAGCTTGCGCTGATAGCTCCCGACGCCGTAATAGCGGTGGCTCACGGGCAGATGGACAAGGAGGAGCTTTCGGATATCTGGCGTGAAATGCTGGAGGGTAAGATAGATATTCTCGTTTGCACTACTCTTATCGAGTCGGGAGTGGACGTTCCTAACGCCAACACTCTTATTATTGACGACGCTGAGCGCTACGGACTTGCTCAGCTCCACCAGATAAGAGGACGGGTAGGTCGCTCGGGCAGACGAGCCTACGCCTACCTTACCTACAAACGTGGCTACGTACTCAGCGAGATAGCCGAGAAGCGCCTTGCGGCTATAAGAGATTTCACCGAGTTTGGCTCGGGCTTCCGAGTGGCTATGCGTGATATGGAGATAAGAGGCGCGGGCAATATCCTCGGAAGCGAGCAGCACGGACAGATAGAAACGGTGGGCTATGACCTCTATATGAAGCTTCTTAACGAGGCGGTCCTTGAGGAAAAGGGCGAAAAGCCGATAGCAAAGCCCGAATGCGCGGTCTCGCTCGGCATTGACGCCTACATTCCCGAAAAATATATCAGAAGCACAGCGCAGAGGATAGACGCCTACAAGAAGATAGCGTCGGTGGAAAGCAGCGAGGATATGATGGACGTTTATGACGAGCTTTCCGACAGATACGGACCTCTGCCAAAGCAAGCCGATACGCTTCTTAGGATATCGCTTATCAGGGCGCTCGGCGGCGAAGCGGACTTCGAGAAGATAGAAAAGCGTAACGGCTCGGCTTTGTTTTTTGCTAAAACCTATGCCCTCAGCGCTTGGAAAAGGCTTATCGCGGAGTACAAGGGAAGGCTGTTTGTTTCGGCGGGAAATATCCCTTACGTAACCCTAAAGCTGAACGAAAGCGAGCCGATAACCGAGCAAATTTTGGGAATGTTAAAAAAATATATACAAATTAGGACTGAAATGCAGTAGACAAAACGGCAAAAAACTGTTATAATTAACTAAATAAACGCGTTTTGAATGCTTTTGGAAGGAATAAGCTTTGAAATCAGGATATAAAATTTTGTGCGTCCTTATGGTAGTGGTAATGCTTACGCTGAGCTTTGTCTCGTGCGGTATCATAAAGGGCGATACTGTAATGGAATACGGCGATTATAAGGTTACCGAGGCGATGTATTCGTATTGGGCATCAAGCTTTAAGGCGTATTTCCTTTACTACTACGGCAACTCATCTAACTATTCTACTCTCTGGAGCGAGACATTGCCCGACGGACAGACGTACGGAGTGTTCTTTGAGAATTTTTTGAATTCTTACGCTAAAAAGGTGCTCGTGTGTATGAAGCTGTATGACGAGTATTCGCTTTCGTTCCCCGATGAGACCAGAAACGAAATAGAAGCAAGACTTGATGACCTGAAAAAAACGTACGGCGGAAAGAAGGAGCTGAACGCCTATCTTTCGTCCTACGGTCTTAACGTATCCACGCTTGAAAGGATATATTACGAGGAGGCAAAGGTCGATATCGTCAGTGACTACCTCTTTTCAAGCGGAGGACCGAAGGAGATAACGAACACGGCTAGGGAAGCTTATTATAAGTCAAATTATTACTGTGTAAATTGGATATACATTTATACCGAAATGAAGCCCGAGGCGGGAACTGACAGCAACGGTAATTACAATATGGTTGAGCTTACCGAGGTGGAGAAGGCTGAAAAAGCGCAGCTTGTAAGCGATATTATGACTAAGCTTTCGGCAGGAGAAAGCTTTGCGGCTCTTAAAGCTCAGTATTGCGAGGACAAAAACGAGGACGGCACGAGCAAGTACGATTATTACCCAAACGGCTTCAATATTTCGGGCAATAGCTATTCCGACGGCTACGGAGTGGAGCTGATAAAGCAGATACAAGGTATGGAGATAGGCTCGTATTCCACTTATACCGATGAATACGCAACAAGGATAATAGTCCGAAACCCGCTTGTTAAATTTTCCGAGCTTACGCCTCAGGAATATAATTTTATGGTGGATTTTGAGAGCTACGTTACAGAGGAGGCAATGGAGGAGTTTCTTGCTTCGATAGAGACGACCTTTAACACCGACGTAGCGGAAAGATATAAGGTCGAGAGCGTAAAGACCATTGATATGAGTATTTAACACACATGAAAGGACGGTTACGGTATGTTTGAGACGGTGAAAAACCTTTTTCTTTACGGGAAGGATTTCTGTGAGGATACGGTTGAGAATATTAGAGAGACGGTGGTTACAGCCGTTGACTGCGCTAAGCTTCATTACAGAATAGTTTCTAAGAGAAACGAGCTTAACGCGCTTTACGCCCTGCTCGGTAAGGACCTTTTAAGCGGCGCGGAGAGCGAAAACGCCGGCGCAAGAGAGGCGGAGATAAACAAGCTTTGCGAGAGAATTACAAAGAAGGAAGAAATACTGAACGGTCTGCTTGACCAGTACAGAATAGTTTGCGGTAAGGTCATCTGCGCCGATTGCGGAAGATTTATGAGCGATAAGTACGTATTCTGTCCCTATTGCGGTAACCGCAAACGCGGAGATGTCGCTGAGCCTGTGTCGGACCTTGACGAAAGCGAGCTTGAGGACATAAGAGAGATAGAGTATATGTAATGTTTATGCAAGTTGCATATATTATGTAGCGAGAATTTGTTTTTAGTTGGCTTAAATGGGGAAAATAGAAATATCTATTGCAATTTTATTAAAAGTATGATATAATGTTGTTACAATAAAATAGTATGGAAAGAGTAGGATAGAATATAACCTGCTCTTTTCTGTTTATTGAGTGATTAAAAAAGAAAGGTGGTAGTATGGCGCAGAAAAAGAACACGGCGGAAAAGGTAAGAGAGCTTATCGAGGAAACGGTGGTTTCGCTCGGATATAGCATATGGGACGTTGACTATGCCAAGATAGGAACCGAAAGACATCTTGAAATAACCATTGACAGCGAAAACGGTATAAATATTGAAGATTGCGAAAAGGTACACAGAGCTATTGAGGTGATAATTGACGAAGCTGACCCGATAGACGAGATGTATTACCTTGACGTCTCATCTCCCGGACTTGAAAGAGTTATAAGAACGGCGTATCATTTTGAAAAATGCGTCGGGGAGACGATTGAAATTAAGCTGTTCACTCAGCTTGACGGAAAAAAGAGTATAGTAGGAGAGCTTGTTTCCTTTGACCCGGAAAGCGATAACGCGGTGATACGCGATAAGAGCGGCGCTGAGTACACGGTTGGGAGAAAGCTTATATCAAAAGCAAACGTATATTTTGAATTATAATTTTTAAGTGAGGATAAATTAAAATGAACAAGGCACTGTTTGCGGCTCTCGAAATGCTTGAGGCCGAAAAGGGAATTCCTAAGGAGTATATGTACGAAAAGCTCGAGGCTGCGCTTGTTAACGCCTACCGCAGAGAGATGGGCGGAAGCACCAACGTAAGAGTACAGATAAACGAGGAAAAGTATGATTTCAGGGTGTTCAGACAGCTTGAGGTAGTCGAGGAGGTAACCGACCCCGTATGCCAGATATCTCTTGAAGCGGCGAAGAAGCTGTCCAAAAGAAATACCCTCGGCAAAATAGTCGAAAAAGAGGTAAAGCCTGATGAATTCCGCCGTCTTAGCGCCATAACGGGTAAGCAGGTCATAGTTCAGGCAATAAGAGAGGCTGAACGCGGACTGATGATGAAGGAGTATGAGGAAAAGAAGGAAGAGATCGTTACCGCAGTGGTTGACAGAATCGATCCCGACACAGGCAACGTAAGACTCATAATCGGTAACGGCCACGCAACTCTTCTCAAAGCGGAGCAGATTCCCGGAGAGACCTTTGAGGTCGGTCAGCACATAAAGGTTTATCTCATTGAGGTCAAGAAGGGCGAGAGAGGCTCGTTCGCTACATTCTCCAGAACCCATTCCGGACTTGTAAAGAGACTGTTTGAGCTTAATATTCCCGAGGTAGCCGACGGCACCGTTATCATCAAGAACGTGGCGAGAGAGGCAGGCTCAAGAACCAAAATATCCGTAATGAGCCGTGATGCTGACGTTGATCCGATAGGAACCTGCGTAGGACCTCAGAATCAGCGTAAGGCGGTTATCACCGACGAGCTTGCGGGCGAGAAGATAGATATAATCCGCTTCAGCGAGCAGCCTGAGGAGTACGTAGCGGCGGCGCTTGCTCCCGCAACCGTTGACAGAGTGGAGATGGACGGCGAGCATTCCTGTAAGGTATATGTAGCCGCTGATCAGCTCTCGCTCGCTATCGGTAAGGAGGGTCAGAACGCCAGACTCGCGGCGAGACTTACCGGTGTGAAGATAGATATCAAGACTGCGGACTGATTATGGAGATAAAGAAGAAAAAGTCGCCCGAGCGCCGTTGCGTAGGCTGCGGCGAGACCAAGGAGAAGAAAGAGCTTATCCGGGTGGTAAGAGCTCCCGACGGAGAGGTAAGTCTTGATCTCACGGGAAAAAAGTCGGGCAGAGGAGCATATATCTGTCATAGCCTCTCTTGTTTAAAAAAGGCGAGAAAAAACAAGCGCATAGAGCAGAATCTGGATACGAATATTTCGGAGGAGCTTTACGATAAGCTTGAAGCGCAGCTCGGCGAGGAAGCAAAATGAGCGGCGCGCAAAAAATTATGTCGCTTATAGGCATAGCTAAAAAGGCGGGCAAGGTGATAAGCGGAACGGATATGGCGGTGGAGAGCGTGCGTAGCGGAAGAAAAAATTCTGTAAAGCTGCTTGTGGTCGCTTGCGACGCTTCAAGGAATACGCTTAAACGCATAGACAATACGTCTGCGTATTATCAGATTCCCGTTATTAAGCTCGATTCCGATAAGGCTGAGCTGGCAAGAATTACAGGGCATAGCTCAACACTGTCAGTTATCGGAATTACCGATACGGGCTTTGCCAAGGCAATGCAAGAAGCGGCGATAAAGGAAGCAAACGAAGCGAACTGAGCTTCGTTTAAGGGAAGGGGTTAATTGAAGCGAGCCCTGTTCCATATAAATCGAAAGGAAAGGTTATACTTGATGGCAACAACAAATCAAAGCACTATTAAGATCAGCGCGCTTGCCAAGGAGCTGAAGATGAAATCGGGAAAGGAGCTTATTGAAAAGCTTTCCACTCTCGGCTTCACCGATATCAAGTCTACCTCCAGCAGTATAGCGCCAGATGCGTTCAACAAGCTGTTTGAAAGCATCAGAGCAAGCTATACTGAGGACGGAATCGACGTTGATGATTATGTTTCGGGCAAGGCGGTGATTAAGGAGTTCGCGCAGAAGAAGGCGGCTCCCGAGGCGCCAAAGGTGGCTAAGCCGGAGCCTAAAGCAGAGGTAAAAGCGGAGCCTAAGGAAGAGCCTAAAAAAGAGGTAAAAGCAGAGCCTAAAACAGAATCTAAGACAGAGACAAAATCAGAGAAGAAGCCCGCGCAGGAGCAGAAGAAGACTTCTGAGGCGCCTAAGGCAGAAATAAAGAAGCCTGCGCCTAAGCAGGAGAGAGTGTTTACACCTCCTACGCAGCAGAAGCCTCAAAAGCCGCAGCAGAAGCCTCAAAAGCCCGCGCAGCAGCCTCAGACTCAGCAAAGACCCAAGCCGGCTGGCGGAATCGAGCTTAACGCTCAGGTAGACCGCGGACAGCAGAAGAACCCCAAGTCCAAGATAGTCGATACAAGAGGTAATAATGTCGATCTCTCTAAGTACGACGAGAGATTTGAAAATATCTCCACAAAGCACGGTAAGGACTTCGGAGATACCAGAGGCGGCAAGGTCGTTGACGGAAGAAAGAAGGGCGGCAGGTTCGATAAGGAAAAGGATAAGGAAAGGCTTGAGCTTGAGAAACTTCGTAAGCAGCAGATGGAGAAGGCGAGACGTCTTCCTGTCTCAGTATCCATTCCCGACGAGATAACGGTTGGAGAGCTTGCCGTAAGACTTAAAATAACCTCCGGCGACCTTATAAAGAAGCTGTTTATGCTCGGTGTTATGGCAAACGTAAATCAGACCATAGATTACGATACCGCGTACCTTATAGCCGACGAAATGGGCGCTAAGGTAACAAAGGAGGTCGTCGTAACGATAGAGGAGAAGCTCTTTGACGAGGAGGAGGATAAGCCCGAAAGCCTCATCACAAGAGCGCCCGTAGTATGCGTTATGGGACACGTTGACCACGGTAAGACCTCGCTGCTTGACGCTATCCGACACACTAAGGTAACGGCAGGCGAGGCGGGCGGTATAACCCAGCATATAGGCGCATACAGAGTTAAGGCAAACGGACAGGATATCACCTTCCTTGATACCCCCGGACACGAGGCGTTCACCGCTATGAGAGCCAGAGGCGCTATGTCCACCGATATCGCTATACTCGTGGTTGCCGCGGACGACGGAATAATGCCGCAGACCGTTGAGGCTATAAACCACGCCAAAGCAGCCGGTGTAGACATAATAGTCGCTATCAACAAAATGGATAAGCCCACGGCTAACCCCGATCAGATAAAGCAGGAGCTTACTCAGTACGAGCTTGTTCCTGAGGAGTGGGGCGGAGACGTTATATGCGTTCCCGTATCAGCGCTTACGGGCGCAGGTATTGACGAGCTTCTCGAAAACGTTCTTCTTATCGCTGAGGTCAAGGAGTACAAGGCTAATCCCGACCGTCGCGCCAAGGGCGTTGTTATTGAGGCTAAGCTCGATAAGGGTAGAGGTCCCGTTACGACGGTGCTCGTACAGAACGGAACTCTTAAGGTCGGAGACGTTGTTATAGCGGGTACGGCTGTTGGTCGTGTTAAAGCGATGAAGGACGATAACGGCAGACAGGTAAAGACGGCAGGCCCGTCTGTTCCCGTAGAGATAGACGGACTCAGTGAGGTTCCGTCGGCGGGAGACGAGTTCAACGCCGTTGAAAACGAGCGCATGGCTAAGGAGCTTGCCGAGCAGCGTAAGGCAAAGATTAAGGACGAGATATTCAAGGCTAACGCAAAGGTCAATCTTGAGGCTCTGTTCGATAGCATAAACGACGGCGTAAAGGAGCTTAATATCATTGTTAAGGCGGACGTTCAAGGCTCTGCCGAGGCAGTCAAGGCTTCGCTTCTCAAGCTGTCAAATCCCGAGGTAAAGGTAAATGTTATCCACTCGGGCGCAGGCGGAATAGTCGAGAGCGACGTAATGCTCGCGGCGGCTTCCAACGCGATAATAGTCGGCTTTAACGTAAGACCCGATAAGGTGGCGCTTGATTCCGCTGAAAAGCAGAACGTAGACGTAAGAACCTACCGTATCATATACGACTGTATAGAGGAAATCACCGCGGCGATGAAGGGTATGCTTGCTCCTACTTACAAGGAGAGCGTCATAGGACACGCCGAGGTAAGACAGGCGATAAGAGTTCCTTCTGTCGGAATAATAGCGGGCTGCTATATTACCGACGGTAAGGTAACGAGAAACTGCCAGATGAGAATTCTCCGCGATTCCATACTTCTTTGCGAGGATAAGCTCGCGTCGCTCCGTCGCTTCAAGGACGACGTAAAGGAGGTAGCGGCAGGCTACGAATGCGGAGTCGGCATCGAGCATTTCAACGATATAAAAGAGGGCGATACCCTTGAGTTCTTTGAGATGGTCGAGGTCGAAAGATAAACAGCTTCAGGTTTATCTATAAAAAGTTTAACCTTTCTTAAAATAGCCGGGAAATTGCAAGTTTCCCGGCTGTTTTTTTACCGTTTAGGAGAAAATATCAGTATGTTCGGTGTATATTTAATAAATATTTAGATATTGACTTTTTTTATACGGTATGATATACTATTGTAAAATGATAAATAACGTTGTGAGGTGTGCGCTTAGTGAATAAAAAACTTGATAGCGGAGAGGAAAAAAACTCTTTAGAGCTTGCAAAGGAATATCATTTGAAAGCGTCGGAGTTTAACGTAAATACGTC
This sequence comes from Clostridia bacterium, assembly GCA_017502875.1. Classification (GTDB taxonomy): domain Bacteria; phylum Bacillota; class Clostridia; order Oscillospirales; family CAG-272; genus SIG673. The sequence continues at coordinate 53,664 of JAFVUF010000018.1, forward strand.
AAATATTCCGCTTGAGGGGAACAAGCTGAAGCTTTTCATAAAGAGAGTTTTAGGAAAGCTAATACGTGTATTCTTCGGATGGTATATCAGACCATCAAAGGAACGGCAGACAAAATATAATGAGCATATGCATGCGGCGGTGGGACATATGCTGAGCGAGTCGGAGTCGAAAGCAGCGCTTCTTACCTCGATTTACGATGAGCAAAATTCTACGGCGGAAAAGTTGGTTACTTTTGAAAACGAGCTGACAGAGCTGAAACAGAAAAACAAGGAGCTTAGTCAAGCTCTTGAAGATAGTAAGGCTAAAATTTCCAATCTGAGAGAAACCGTTATGAAGCAGTCGGTTGAAATAAAACTTCTGAGTGCGACAGAGAAAAACGTAGAGCATGCGAAAACAGATCACAGTAAAAAGTATTTTGACTATGTTCTTTCTAAGCTTAACGTTTCCTACGACCCGAATCTTATAGAAGACGGACTTATTGATTATTTTGATTTCGAGGACAAGTACAGAGGAAGCCGCGAGAGTATAAAGCAGAGGCAGCTTCAGTATCTGCCGTACCTCAAAACGGGGAACAATGACGGAGTCGTGCTTGAGCTTGGCTTCGGCAGAGGCGAAATACTTGAAATGCTTAAAGAAAACGGTGTGGAATGCGTCGGAGTTGACTGTTACCCCCCGTTTGTTGAATTTTGTGAAAAACGGGGCTTTAATGTAACCGAGGGCGACGCGCTTACCTATCTTACGGCGTGTGATGACAATACACTGAACGGAATAGTTTTGTCTCAGGTGGCGGAGCACGTGAATACGGATTATCTGTATCAGCTTATAAAAACCGGTTATAAAAAGCTGAAAAAAGGCTGCTGTTTCATAATCGAAACACCTAACCCAGAATCACTTGCAACCTATCTGAACTTCAATCTTGACGGAACACATATTAAACCCGTGCACGGACTTACTCTTGAATACGTTTTTAAGTCAAACGGATACAGTGAAACGGTGAGACTTGCAAACGAGTATTCCGAGCATCCGTATGCGAGAGAGATGCAAAAGACACTTATTGATAAGTGTATTGACGAGGAGCAGAAGCGGTTCTATACAAACGTAAAGAATATCTTATTCGGCGCAACCGATCTTACTGTAATAGCAAGAAAGTGATAATATAAAGCTTAAGCTTTTGAAAGGATGTAAAAATGGATATCAATATAGAAAAAATAATGGACGATATACGCGCAGAAATAAAGGAAAAGGGATATACCGCGGATATGCTTAGCTTTAACGAGGTATCGAGCTCTGTTCATGCTTCAGAGTCCGGGCAGTTCAGCGTAGAGGAATATAACGGTGTGGTATCTTATCTTAAAACTGCTCACGTTGTGCCTGTTTCAAAGCCTATAACGGGTAATCCCATCATCGTTTTTATCAAGAAGCTTATAAGAAAGTTCACGAGAGTTACTATTCGCCCTGTCGTCGAGCATCAGAGCGAGTATAACGCATTCTCGGCAAGAGCGCTTTCTATGGTTGGAGATTACATAGAGCAAAACAGCGTTGTATCGAATGCGGAGCTTCTTGAAAAGATAAAAATGCTTGAGTTGAAGCTTCAGACAGCCGCAAAGGAAATAGACAGACTTACCGCAAGGCTCGCCGAGATTGAGAATAAGAACTGACTAAGCTACGAAAAGGATGACCGATATGAAGATAATACAGGTAATGCCCACGGTATCCTTCGGAGATGCTGTCAGTAACGATGCCAGAGCTATTGCAAGGGTAATCGAAGAAATGGGCTACGATACGGCTATATATGCTGAAAATATAGACCAGCGTATAAAGGATAGAGGAATATATAAGCTCTCAAAGCTTCCTAAGATAGCTGATGACGATATAGTGATATTCAATCATAGCACGGGAACTGATCTGTGCTATAAGATTCCTGAGATGAACGGCAGGAAGATGATGATATATCATAATATCACACCGCCGCATTTTTTTGGAACGTACAGCAGCACGGCAAGAGCTCTGACCGAGTACGGTTATGACGGCACTAAATATCTGAGCGACAGGATAGATTACGTTATGGCGGACTCCTCCTATAACGCCTCGGATCTTGTAAGCATGGGATACAAATGCGATATGTACGTCAGGCCCATACTCATTCCGTTTAATGATTACGAAAAAGAGCCGGATTCCGAAATTATAAGTCGATATTCGGATGATGGATATACGAATATAGTTTTCGTTGGACGGATAGCTCCGAATAAAAAGCAGGAGGATCTGATAAAAGCTTTCGCATATTACAAAAAGAACGTTAATCCTAAATCGCGTCTTATCCTGGTCGGAAACGACGGAGGCATGGAGAGATATAGCGCCTGTCTGAAAAAATATGCCGAGGCGCTTATGGTTGATGACGTTATCTTTACAGGACATATCAGCTTCAAGGCTATACTTGCGTATTACAGGATAGCTGACGTGTTTTTATGTATGAGTGAGCACGAGGGCTTTTGCGTACCGCTGGTTGAGGCTATGTTCTTCAACGTTCCGATAATAGCTTACGCAAGCTCCGCAATACCCGACACACTCGGAGGAAGCGGAATACTTATTAAAGATAAAGATCCGGTTTTTGTGTCTATGCTTATTGACCGCCTTGTAAATGACAAGGCTTTGAGAGAACACGTTATTGACGGGCAGAAAAGAAGACTCGGCGATTTTGCATATGAAACTGTAAGGGAACAGTTTATTGAGGGACTCAACTCTTTTATAAACAGAAAGTGAGTTATTTATGAAAAAAATAGGGTTCGTTATACCGTGGTACAGCGAAAACATACCCGGCGGCGCGGAGATGGAGCTGCGTGGACTGACTACTCATCTGCATGCTGTTGGTACTGAGATAGAGATACTTACTACGTGCGTTAAGGAATTTGCATCAGATTGGAATGTTAACTATTATCCCGAGGGACAGTCGACGGTGCATGGCTTCCCGATAAGGCGATTTAAGGTGAGAAAGCGCAACGTAGAGGCGTTTGATGCGGTTAACTATAAGCTAATGAATGGAGGACAGATCACGCCTGAGGAGGAGCAAATATTTCTTGAGGAAAGTGTAAACAGTCCCGCTCTTTATCAATATATTGACGATCATAAAGATGAGTACAGTGTGTTCGTGTTTATACCGTATATGTTTGGAGTAACATATTACGGAATGCAGATTTGTCCGGAAAAATCTGTGATGATACCGTGTTTTCATGATGAAGCATATGTTTATCTGAAACTTTTCAAAGAAAAATTTCCGAAGGCGGCGGGAATGGTTTTTAACGCCGAGCCAGAGGCAGCGCTTGCCGAGAGGGTGTTCGAATTCAGTAAAAGTGGCACAAAGACCATTACTATGGGCATAGGAATGGATACTGACATTTGTACGTATCCGGATGATTTCAAAAGAAAATTCGGTATAGATTCTCCGTTTATACTTTATGCCGGACGTAAGGATAAGGGAAAGAACGTTCATTTACTTGTTCAGTACTTCAGTGAGTATCTGAAGAGAAGAGATACTGACCTTAAGCTTGTGCTTATCGGTGGAGGAAACATAGAGCTTCCGAAAGAGCTTGTAGATAACAAAAGAATAGTTGATCTCGGTTTTGTTGATATTCAGGATAAATATAATGCGTATGGCGCAGCAACCTTGCTTTGTCAGCCGTCGGATTTCGAGAGTTTCTCTCTTGTAATAATGGAGAGCTGGCTCTGCTTACGACCTGTTATGGTCAGCGAAAGGTGCGCTGTAACGAGACATTTCGCCTCAGATTCAAACGGAGGTCTGTATTTCGGGAATTATTTTGAATTTGAAGGGTGCCTTGATTATATTGTGAAGAATCCCGATATTGCGGATATGATGGGCAAGAACGGAAGAGAGTATGTATGCTCCCATTTTTCGTGGGACGTTATAATTGACACTTATATGAAGTTTTTTCGCGATATAGCGGAAGGTAAAGCCCAAGGCTTGGAAGGAAATGAAAATGCGTAAAAAGATAGCACTTGTGAACCAGCGATACGGGCTTGAAGTGAACGGCGGCTCGGAGCTCCACTGCCGTCAGCTTGCTGAAAAGCTGATAGATATATATGACGTAGAGGTAATAACCACCTGCGCGTTAGATTACATTACTTGGGACAATTATTATCCTGAGGGATTGAGTGAGATCAACGGAATAACGGTAAGACGCTTCAAGACTGACAAATCTCGAGATATGAAGGCATTTGACAGTCTTTCAGGCAAGGTTTTTTCAGCAGAAAAAAACGATAGAGATGTTGAAAGTTGGTTAGACGAGCAGGGGCCGTATTCACCCGAATGTGTGGAATACCTAAGAGCGCATTACGCGGATTACGATGTCGTAATATTTATGACCTATTTGTACTATATAACCGCAAGGTGCTTGGGAGAGGGTGGAATTCCGAATGCGTTTCTGCTTCCGACTGCACACGATGAACCTCCGATATATATTCCTTACTACAAGCGCGTTTTCAAAAACGCAAAAGGAATTATCTATAATACTACCGAGGAAAGAACGTTTTGTGAGAAAATGTTCGGTATTGGTTCAACACCTAATATCATAGCGGGTGTCGGTGTTGATGTACCGGATGAAAGCACATTGTTTGACGCTAAGGCGCGTTACGGGTTAGATGATTACATCATATATATTGGAAGAATTGATGAGTCCAAAGGCTGTGGAACGCTCTTTAAGTACTTTGAGGAATATAAAAAACGTGTCGGCGGCGATGTTAAGCTGGTGCTTGTCGGAAAGAGCGTTATGGATATCCCGAAAAGAGACGATATCATACCGCTTGGGTTCGTTACCGACGAGGAAAAGTTCTCGCTTATAAGAGATGCAAAGCTCCTTGTGCTTGCTTCTGAGTTTGAAAGTCTATCCATGGTCGTGCTTGAAAGCATGGTGTACGGAAGACCCGTTCTCGTAAACGGAAAATGTATGGTTCTCAAAGGTCATTGCCATAGGAGCAACGCAGGGCTTTATTTTGAGAATTACTTTGAGTTTGAGGGCGCTTTGAAGTATCTTCTTACCCACGACGCCGAGTGCGAGCGAATGGGTGAAAACGGTAAGCGTTACGTCAACGAAAACTACCGCTGGGACGTTATCGTTGAGAGAATAAAGGGACTTATTGATAGCTATAACGGATAAAAACAATGGCGTTCCGCATTTGCGGAACGCCATTGTTTTGTATTAAGTTAATTTATTACTCATTCTCACCTGAGATGATGTAAGCGTAAACGGGCTGACCGCCGTCAACGAGAGTGATGTCGGCGTAGGGGTTAATGGTCTCAGCGATAATATCTACCGCCTTTTCAGCCTCCTCCTTTGTTACGTCCTCGCCGTAGTAAACTGTGATTATGCTGCTCTTTTTAACGGTGTCCGCTATGAGCGCAAGGCACTCCTCACGGGTATCTGTTACGAACTTGACCTTGTTTTCGACCAAGCCCAGCATCTGACCGAGCCTAATCTTCTTTCCGTCAAAGGTCGAATCGTGCGCCGCGTAGGTAATGGACGCGGTCTTTGTATCGGCAATTCTCGCTTCCATCGCTTCACGGTTTTCCTCGGGTGTGGCGTCCTCGTCAAAGGCGAACATAGCGGAAACGCCCTGAGGAATAGATACGGTGTTGATGACCTCGACTCTCTTGTCCTCAACAAGCTCAGCGGCGGTCTTTGCGGCAAGGAATATGTTTTTGTTGTTGGGAAGCACGAATACTACCTCAGCTGGAGTAGCGCAGATAGCTTTAAGCATATCGTCGGTGCTGGGATTCATGGTCTGACCGCCTGTAACTATTTTATCGGCGCCAAGGTCGGTAAATACCGACTTGATACCCGCGCCTGAGCAAACGGTTACGAAACCGTACTTCTTTTCAGCGGGAACGAAAACTATTCCGTCAGACTCCTCTGCCGAGTCCTCGTGAGTAGCAATGAGACCGGTATGCTGATTTTTCATATTTTCTATCTTAACGGTATAGAACGAACCGTACTTAACCGCCTCGGAAAGCACCTTTCCGGGATCGTCAGTATGGACGTGAATCTTGACTATATCGTAGTCCTCAACGAAAACCACACTGTCGCCCATTCCGATTACGAAGGAATGAAGCTCCTCGCATTTTTCCTCGCCCTCGAACTCCTTGTACTTGTTTACAATGCACTCAGTACAGTAAGGGAAGGTTATGTCCTCGGTGGCGAACTGCGTGAAATCCGCCTGCTTTCTTACTGTGCTAACAGCGCTTGGGTCCTTAGGCTGTACAGGGTGATGGCGAAGCGCCGCGAGCATACCCTGAAGCACGGCAACGAAGCCGCTTCCTCCCGCGTCAACGACGTTTGCCTGCTTTAGCTGGGGAAGCATATCGGGTGTTTTAGCAAGAGTCTCGCCGGCGACCTCAAGCATAGTGCTGAAAAGCTCGTCGAGATTTCCAAAGGCGTCGGGATCGGCGTCCATTCTCTCAATAGCAGTCTCCGCGCAGGCTCTCATAACTGTAAGGATAGTACCCTCGGTAGGAGTCATAACTGCCTTGTAAGCCATATCAACTCCGTTTTTAAAAGCGGAGGCTATGGTTTTTGTATCAGCCTCTACGCAGTCCTTAAGCCCCTTAGCCATACCTCTGAAAAACGAGGAAAGTATAACTCCGGAGTTACCTCTTGCCGCGCGTAGAAATGTCTTTGCGACCTCGCTCGAAACCTCGGAGACGTTACCCGAAAAGCTTTTAAGCTCCTCTCTTGCGGGGCTCATGGTAAGGCTCATGTTTATACCTGTATCTCCGTCGGGAACGGGGAAAACGTTAAGGTTGTTTATTTCCTCCTTATCGTTATCAAGCGCGTATGCGGCGGAGGTTATCATATCACGGTAGGTATCTCCGTCAAGCGTTGCTGCGGTACAGATTTCCTCGGCGGTGTTCTCGCCGTTCTTGATTTCTTCGTTCATACTAATCTCCATATTTTATACTAAGTATTTATTACTTCTTTAATCTTGCGTCGCCTCTGCCCTGACCTATGCAGTACACGGCAATAGTCTTGTGTCCAGAATGAGCGCCGATAACGGGACCGATGTAATTAATAATCACTTCCTGGTCGGGACGCGCTTCTTTTATAATAGAAACTACTGTGTTAACGTCATCGTCGCAATCACCGTGGCTTACGAATATGGGCGAATCCGCTCTTGCCTCGCCGAGCGCCATCTCAGTCATTTTGCGAATAGAGCTGTTTCTGCTTCTGACCTTGTCGTATGCGGCAAGCTTTCCGTTTTTGTCAACGAATAGCATAGGCTTGATTTGAAGCACAGAACCGAATATAGCCGCGACAGCGGAAATTCTGCCGCCTCTTTTGAGCTGACCGAGGTCGTCAACGGTAAATTCGTGGCATATATTATGCTTTATTTCCTCTGCATAAGCTATTACCTCATCAAGCGTAGCGCCCTCTTTTTTCTTTTGTGAGCAGAGATAAACCAGCATACCCTGACCAAACGAGGCGCAGAGAGAATCCACTATCTCCACACGCCTTTCGGGGAAGCTTTCGCTCAGCTCCTTTGAGGCGTTTATAGCGTTTTGATAAGTAGCGGAAAGACCGGAGGAAAAGCATACGTAGAGGATATCCTTGCCTTCATTCAGGAAAGGCGTGAAGAAATCCACGAAATCTCCTATGTTAATTGCCGAGGTCGATACCTTAGCCCCCGCCTTGAGCGTCTTGTAAAACTCAGGAATAGGAAACTCGGAATGATCGGGATTGTTTACAAAAAGCTTATTGTCAAGAAGATAGCTCATGCTAATGATGGGAGTGTTCCATTCCTTTGACTGAACGTCCGTAATATCGCTTGCGGAGTCGGTTAAAATAACGTAATCGTTCATTTATCTATCCTTTCAAAAAATAATTAATAAATTTGCTATGGACAAAAGGTAAGATTTGTGTTATCATATACTAAACGTTAACTGAGAAGTCCACCAAATATATTAATCCCTATTTATATTAAAAGGTTACACTAAATAATAAATTTTTTATAAAAAAAGGAAAAGCTATGTTAAAATATCTTGAATGCGGCATTATAGTAAATACTCACGGGATAAACGGCGGCGTAAAGGTGCTTTCGCAGTGCGATACACCCGACACTCTCGCCTCGCTTGAATACGTGTATATAGAACAGCTCGGAGTATATAGAGAGCTTGAGGTTCTGAGCGCCTCGGTATATAAGGATACCGTTATTTTTACATTCAAGGGAATAGACAGTATAGACAAGGCGGCAAGGCTCAAGGGAAAAACGCTTTACGCTGACAGAGATGATTTTGAGCTTGAGGAGGGCGAGTATTTTCTTGCCGACGTTATCGGTCTTAAAGTGGTTGATGAAGAAAGCGGAAAGGTCTACGGTACGGTAGAAAACGTAAATACCAACAGCGCCCAGCTGCTATATGAGATAAAGACCGATAAAGGCATCAGGCTTCTGCCGGCGGTAGACGCTTTTATAAAAAGGGTAGTGCTTTCCGAGGCACTTTACGTCTCGGTTGTGCCGGGGCTTCTTGAGGATACTGAGGACTGAAAGGAAAGCTAAGGAAATGAGATTTGATATTCTGACTCTGTTTCCCGAAATGGTAGAGAATATTCTCGGCGAGAGCATAATCGGCAGAGCAAGGGATAAGGGACTTATCGAAATAGCCGCCCACAATATAAGAGACTATTCCGAGGATAAGCATAGAAGGGTAGACGATACTCCTTGCGGAGGCGGTAAGGGAATGCTAATGGCAGTTCCGCCGATAGACCGCTGCCACGGGGCGGTAAGCGCTCTTGCGCCCACACTTAAAACGAGAACCGTTTATATGTCTCCTCAGGGCAGAGTTCTTACGCAAGGCATAGCGAAGGAGCTTAGCGAATACGATAGGCTTATTATTCTCTGTGGGCATTATGAGGGCGTTGATCGCCGCGCCGTTGAAATGCTGTGTGATGATGAGATATCCATCGGCGATTTCGTGCTTACGGGTGGCGAGCTTCCTGCGTGTGTGCTTGTCGATTGCGTTTCGAGAATGGTTCCGGGGGTGCTGTCCGAAGACGAATGCTTTGAGAAAGAGAGTTTTATGAACGGACTGCTTGAATATCCCCAGTACACAAGACCGATAGAGTATAAGGGGAGACGAGTGCCAGAGGTGCTGCTTTCGGGAGACCATAAGAAAATAGAGGAGTGGCGTAAAAAAGAGGCGTACGAGTTGACCAAAAGAAAACGCCCTGATTTGATCTGATATGGAAAAGCTGAAAATACCGTACCCCATTATTGTTGAGGGAAAATACGACAAAATAAAGCTCAGCTCTGTTATAGACGCGGAGATTTTCACAACCGACGGATTCGGGATATTCCGAGAAAACGAGAAAACGGCGCTGTTTAAGGCTCTGTGCCAAAAAACCAAGGTGATAGTCCTTACGGACAGCGACGGTGGCGGACGCGTTATACGGAATTTCTTTAATTCCTGCTTTGATAAGGATAGAATAATACACCTTTATATCCCTCAGATAAAGGGTAAGGAAAAGCGTAAGCCAAGACCTTCTAAGGAGGGTGTTCTCGGTGTCGAGGGAATGGAGACGGAGCTGCTAAAAAACCTGTTTTCGTCATTTGCGGGTGCGATGGAACGCAAAAATAAGACATGCGTAACCAAGAACGAGCTTTATGAAATGGGGCTTAGCGGGCGCGATGAAAGCGCTAAAAAACGAGCCGAGCTTGCCCGTAAATTAGGCTTCCCCGAGGATATGACTGCCAACGCGCTTCTTTCCGCGATAAACATACTGTATAATAGGGAAGAATTTATCGCTATCTGTTCGGAGCTTTCGAATGATGTAACCCTGAAACCCTAAATAAAGGGGAAAGGAATTTTTTTATAATAAAATTTGCTTTCCCCCCTTGACAAACGGGATAATTTATGATAATATATATAAGCATTAAATTTGCGCTCGTAGCTCAGTTGGATAGAGCGTTTGGCTACGAACCAAAAGGTCGTGGGTTCGAGTCCCGCCGAGCGCGCCAAAGGCTCCAAGTCGCAGGACTTGGAGCTTTTAATATATAATGAAGCGAAATGTAAGCATGAGGCTTGAATAAAAAACTCAAAACAGTCTATTGACATAGAACGTAGAATGTGCTATAATTTCAATCATAGAAAAAAGCGGAGGCATAGCTCAGCCGGTTAGAGCGTTCGGTTCACATCCGAGAGGTCGTGGGTTCGAGTCCCTCTGTCTCCACCAAATCAAAAAGAGAGGCAACGCCTCTCTTTTTGATTTGGCAGAACAAAGTGTATGGGTGAAGAACCGTCAAAGCCGCAAAAAGCGGCTTTGAATGGGCTTTGCGAGGAAAAAAGCGCCGTAGCGCACAGAGCTTGCGCAAAGCGAGTTCGACAGCGAAGCGTGTCCCGGAGCTCTAACTTATGTAGAAAAGAGAGGTAACGCCTCTCTTTTTGATTTGGCAGAACAAAGTGTATGGGTGAAGAACCGTCAAAGCCGTAAAAAGCGGCTTTGAATGGGGTTTGCGAGGAAAAAAGCGCCGTAGCGCACAGAGCTTGCGCAAAGCGAGTTCGACAGCGAAGCGTGTCCCGGAGCTCTAAAATTAAACCGAACAGAAAAGAGAGACCGCTGCGGAATTTAACCGTCTCGGTCTCTTTTTTGCTTGTGATAGGAGGGAGTTTGCCCATCGGAGCCATCTCTCGTTGTGAACGATTTGTTTATTGTGTGTAAACTTTTATTTAAAATTAAAATTTATTATATGCTTGGTTAACAAACAAATTAGGACGTTTTTAGTCAAATTGCTAAAATTAATGTAGGAATATGCAAGAGTACTTGACAAAAATCTCCAAAAGAGGTAAAATGGGTACACGATTGCTTTAATATTTGCAAAGCAACCTGAAAATTCATCTCTAAAAGGAGAAAAGGTATGAGAAAAATCACGAGAATTACATCGCTTGTTCTGATGTTGATAATGCTCGTCAGCGTTATGGGAACGTCCATATTCGCTGCAGATTCAACTGAAAACACAGAACAGAGCGAGGTTTTCTGCAAGGCCCCGACGGCGGCAGAAATAATTGAGGACTTGTATCCTAAGGATTCCAAGTATTGGGTACCTGTATACGAGTTATTCAATAGCGAGGGTACATACAACTCTGCTTATAAGCCTGTGTACTCGGATTATTTAGGTATCGGATCGAGCAATGTCATTGGTGCGCCGGCAAACGCAACGTTTGCTAACGGTGAAATGCTCATGATAAACACCGATTCGAGTATTACGACTGAATACGTATTCGGTTTATGCAACGTGTGCGGTAACAATGCTAGCAATTTCTTAAGCCGCATAGCTAAGAAAAATCTTGGAGGTCTTGATTTCGCTATCACGATGGATATCAAGGCCAACGGAAGCAGCGAGCAAACACATTCAGAGCAGACTGTTAGATTGAACATGCAGTATTACGGTAACGGCAGCATAGATACCATGTTCAGAAAAGGCAACGATCTTTACATGAAGGATGGCACAACGAAGATCGGTACGCTGAGCACAGAGAAATTCACCAAAGTAACGCTGTTGTTTGACGTTGGCGGAGCTACGGCTGGAACCTGTGGAAACACGATATACTACTTCATTGACGGTGTATGCGTTGGCGCAACAGACTTCTTGAGCGAAGCGGCTATTGCAACTATTTACAATAATTCCGCTCAATACTGGCCTGATAACGAGCCGGGATATGGTTTGACAAGATGGTATCTCACGTATAAGGGCTACGATGAGACGGGCTTTACGTTCAAGAGCTTTAACACATACTACTTTGACGATACCCCCGATGATAGCAACGTAAGTAATGCAACGAGAGGCGCCGGACTTGTTTACTACAACGACTTTGACGGTGTAACTTCTGATTCTTGGTATGACGATACAGGTATCGCGGCTGAGGTAAGCGCATCCGAGTTCCCCGGCATCGGCAGCTTTAAAAAGTCAACTGACGATTTAAAGTTCGTAAGCAATAAAGAAATGGGTGGCGTCGCTCTTCAGCTTACGGAGAAGCCTGACGGCTCAAACAATGATTCGACGTATTTCGAAATCAATATGCCTACCGGTGAGACAAGAAATGACGGTGGAGTAACTACCGGAAAGACGCTTATAGTATCCTTTGACGTTAATCCTGACGACGGCGAGGTTGCTAATACCCTTCTTACCGCGATTGAGCGCGAAGCAAGTTCCACTTTATTTAAAGGCATACTCTACCTCGAGTCAGACGGCACGTTGAAGGCAACCGACACGAATGGCGCTGAGCTGTGCAAGCTCCCGCTTAATGAATTCACGAATATTACGGTAAAGCTCTGTCAGAGCAGCGCAGTCAATAAGTTTTATGTTTACGTAGACGGTGTGTGCGTAAATCCTGACGGAAGCACTCTGCTTACGGAAGAAGAGCTTGCTACGCTTACATACGACGCTGACGGAAACAGCGTAGCTGATGGCACTTCCTTTGACCAGATACGTTTCTTCCAGACAAAGACAGCGATGAATGGCATTACGTTTGATAACGTTGCCGTCTACTATGCCGAAGAGCCTGCCGTTGGTGATCACGACGATTCAGGTGTATGGCAGACAGATGAAAATAACCACTGGAAGCTTTGCGCTGTATGCGGTATTAAAATTAATGAAGAAACACATGCTTTTGATGACGAGGCGGATGAATGTAACGTATGCGGATACACTAAGGGACACGAGCATGACTACACCGTACAGAAATTTGATGATAACGAGCATTGGATGGAGTGCGAATGTGGAACAATAAAGGAAGACTCTGTGGCTTCTCATACCGGCGGAGAGGCAACCTGCACAGAGCAGGCAACGTGCTCCGTATGTAATGAGAAGTACGGACCTCTTGCACCTCATACTCCCGGCGAGGACGACGGCGACTGCACAACAGATATCCTCTGTTCTGTATGCGGCGGTGTAGCTATCGAGGGA
>JAFVUF010000021.1 GCA_017502875.1 Clostridia bacterium
TATCCCTCCACGTAACAAACACGATTCGTTTCCAATAGTTCTTTATATTCAATGTGCTCAACCGCCATCCCAAGGGTGGAAATAAGAAACAAGAGCACACCCAAAGGTCCTACAATAAAACCCACTACTTTAAAAAATGCAGGATGAAAGCCGCGCACATCCTCGCCGCGCTTCTTCGCTTTTATAATAGATATTGATGTTGCAAAAAAGCCTATGCCAACGATCAAGGGAATTAAATTCAATAAATATTCTGATAAATCGAACCCGTATTCATATAGAACCTTTTCCATAACTCTCCCCCCTTGTATTTTTTCGCTTCATTATACCACAAAAAAACAAAAACCGCAATCCTTTTGTATCTGAATTGCGGTTTTTATTTGGCGGAGAATGAGAGATTTGAACTCTCGCGCCGGTTACCCGACCTACACCCTTAGCAGGGGCGCCTCTTCACCACTTGAGTAATTCTCCGTAGGTTGCTATGGTATTATAGCACAATTATATTTAAAATGCAATGTTTTTTATCAAAAATATGTTGTGAATTTTTTATGAACCGCTACCTGCCGTAAATCCTTTTCGGCTTCTTGACAAATATTCGCGATTGTTATATAATTATATGGTAAATTAAAAAATAAAGGACAGGCTTATGGAAAATAAACGTACCTCTCCGCTCGCTCAGCGTATGCGTCCAGAAACCATTGACGATATAGTAGGGCAGAAGCACCTTTTCGGTCAGAATGGCGCCGTAAGAAAAATGCTTGAACGCGGCTACGTAACCAACATGATATTCTTCGGTCCTCCCGGTACGGGCAAGACCACCGCCGCTAACATAATAGCTAAGTCAGCCGATATGCAGATTTACAGGCTGAACGCCACTACCGCTTCGCTCTCCGACGTCCGTGAGGTCATTGCTTCAACCGACTCCATTTACGGTCGAGACGGAGTTTTGCTTTACCTTGACGAGATACAGTATTTCAACAAAAAGCAACAGCAGTCGCTTCTTGAATTTCTTGAGGACGGCAGGATAACTCTTATTGCTTCCACTACGGAAAATCCGTATATCTACGTTTATAACGCTATAATTTCCCGTTCCGCAGTTATGGAATTCAAGTCTCTTTCCGCTGACGACATAAAGCCCTTGATAATCAAGGCGATAGGAATACTTAACGATGAAAACGGTATGATAAAGGAAATAGACGCAGAGGCGCTAAGCTACGTTTCCGCGTGCGGCGCGGGAGACGCCAGACGCGCTCTTAACCTTATTGAAAATGCTTACCACGTTGCCGACGAGGTTATCACCGTTGACTGCATTTCCTCGCTTATGCCCAAGGTGGTCGGAAGCTTTGACGCCGCCGGAGTTGTGCATTACGATATGCTTTCCGCGCTCCAAAAATCTATCCGCGGCTCCGATCCCGACGCGGCTGTATTTTACCTTGCCAAAATTCTTGAGGGTGGCGACCTCATCGGCGCTTGCAGAAGGCTTCAGGTTATAGCGGCTGAGGATATAGGACTTGCTTATCCTCAGGTCATTCCGATAGTGCGATCTTGTGTAGAGATGGCGTTTGACCTCGGTATGCCGGAAGCGAGGCTTCCGCTTGCCGATGCCGCAATATTACTTGCCACCGCGCCTAAATCAAATTCAGGACACGATGCGATAATGGCGGCGACAGAATGTCTTGAAAAGGGAAAGGGGCAGAACGTTCCGCCTCATATGCGTCCAAGTAACAATTTCGACGGATACAAGTATCCGCACGTATATCCAAATCACTACGTAAAACAGCAGTATCTTCCCGATGATATAAAAAATGAAAAATTTTACGTATACGGGGATAACAAGACTGAGCAGTCCGCAAAGGTATATTGGGATAAAATTAAGCAGGACTGAAAAATATAGCCTTCAATATAGCAGAACGCTCCCTTGCGCCGTTAGCCTGTACTGAGCGGTGCTCTGGATAAACCTTACCAAGAAGCGAGTAAAAGCCTTGACCGTGATTCATATGCGCGGTATGGCAAAGCTCGTGGCTTATTACAAAACGGATAAATTCCATATCAAATGCGGCGAGCGCAAGCGAAAAATTGAGGTGTTTTTTAGCGCTGCATGAGCCGTAACGGGAGTATATAGCCTTGACTGTCAGACCGTTATAGCTAAGTCCGAAGCCTTCGGATATTTCATTTGCGACGGCGGGCATGATCATCTTTGCTTGCTCTCTCAGAAATTCACGGTAAAAGGAACGAAGCTCTTCAATGCTTTCGGTAGGCGAGATAAAGCTTGCGCCGTCAAAGGAGAGCTTCTTTACTTTTTCGAAAACGACGGGATATCTTGTTCCAAGTAACGGAAGCGTGATTTGACCGTTAACGGTTTTGAATAAAGCGTCTGCTTTTGAATTGAATTTTTCCTGCATTTCCTTAAAATGCCGTTTTATCATTTCCTCTATATCCTTTATAGGACATCTTTTCGGACAGTAAACCGAGAGAGAGCCGTTTGGCCTCAAAACTAAACGTATACTCCTGCGGCTGCTTCTGTATACCGTATATTTCGGCAGATTTTCCATTGAAAAAACCTTTCATTATATTATATATGGCTTGTGGTGAAAAAGAATGAAAACAAAAACTAACGCAATGCGAATACTCGACTCGCTTAAAATAAATTACGTCCCGTATGAATACGAGCCTGATGAAAACGATCTCAGCGGTGTGCATGTAGCTCATCAGATAGGGCTGCCTGAGGATATAGTTTTTTAAACTCTCGTCGCCATAGGTGATAAGACCGGTCCGGTGGTTTTCGTAATACCGTGCGCGTATGAGCTTGACTTGAAAAAATGCGCCGTCGCTTCGGGCAATAAAAGAGTAGAGCTTATTGCGGTTAAGGAGCTTTTGGGCTTAACGGGATACATTCGTGGAGGTTGCTCACCCATCGGAATGAAAAAGAAGCTTCCCACTTATTTTGACGAGAGCGCCGAGCTGTTTGGAAAAATAACGGTAAGCGCGGGGATAAAAGGCTGTCAGCTTCTTGTTGATAGAGCTGAGATAGTTAACGCAGCTGACGCGAAGTGTGTGGATATCACACAGTAGTATAGCATATTTTTAGCTTTAAATCAAGTATTGATGTTCAAAAGATTAATACATATTTGATGAAATAGCACAAAAAAGACTTTGCATTTTTTTGATTTATGCGCTATTTTGACAAAAATGCTTAAAAATAAAAAAACATGTTGACAAAGAGGAATAAAAGTGATATAATAACAAAGCGCTCGCAAAAAGGAAATTGAGCTTGGAGTGAGTGTGAAATGATCCTTGAAAATTGAACAACGATTGAGAGAGAGTACAAAGTACGTTAAGTACGAAAAGAGTACAAAAGAGGAAGCTAAGGAAACTTGGCAACCAAGAAAATCTCGACAATTCCTAAATGAGAACAGTAATAGTAA
>JAFVUF010000001.1 GCA_017502875.1 Clostridia bacterium
CATGATCACCGGTGCGGCTCAGATGGACGGCGCTATCCTTGTTGTTGCAGGTACCGACGGTCCTCTTCAGCAGACCAGAGAGCACGTTCTTCTTGCCCGTCAGGTTGGCGTTCCCGCAATCGTTGTTTTCATGAACAAGACCGACCTCGTTGACGATGCTGAGCTTCTCGACCTCGTCGAGATGGAGATCAGAGACCTCCTCAGCGAATACGAGTTCCCGGGCGACGATATTCCGATAGTTCGCGGCTCTGCCCGTGACGCTCTCACCAGCGCTAATACCGATATCTCCGCTCCCGAGTATGCTCCTATCCTTGAGCTTATGAACGAGGTTGATAACTATATTCCTACTCCCGCAAGAAAGAGCGACGAGCCCTTCCTTATGCCTGTTGAGGACGTTTTCTCCATCACCGGCCGTGGTACTGTTGCTACCGGACGTGTTGAGAGAGGTACCATTAAGGTTAACGACGTAGTTGAGATCGTTGGACTTGCTGACGAGGCTAAGCAGACCACCGTTACCGGTGTTGAGATGTTCAGAAAGCTTCTTGATCAGGCTGAGGCAGGCGATAACATCGGTGCTCTTCTCCGTGGTATCCAGAAGAACGAGATCGAGAGAGGACAGGTTCTCTGTAAGGTCGGTTCCGTTCATCCTTACACCAAGTTCAAGGGACAGGTTTACGTTCTTACTGAGAAGGAAGGCGGAAGAAAGAAGCCCTTCTTCAACGGTTACAGACCTCAGTTCTACTTCAGAACAACCGACGTTACCGGAAACATTCAGCTTCCCGCTGACGTTGAGATGTGCAAGCCTGGCGACAACGTTCTTATGGACGTAGAGCTCATCACCCCCATCGCTATGGAGGTTGGACTCCGTTTCGCTATCCGTGAGGGTGGTAGAACCGTTGGTTCCGGCGTTGTTACCGCTGTTGCTGACTAATTTAAGCTTAGTCTGAGTAACAAACAAATCTAAACAACTATCCCCGGTGGATAAGGCCTGTCCGCCGGGGTTATTTGTTAGATAAATAAATGTTTTTCGTGGGTTGGTGTGATTCCACATCGGCGGTAAAAGTCCGCAAGCCGCAAGGCAGGAACGGGTGAAATTCCCGTACCGACGGTATAGTCCGGATGAGAGAAGACAAAGTTTTTTGACCGAAAACCTTTGGCGGCTCCGTTATAGCTGAGCGTCCACGTAAGGAGTTTCGGTTTTTTGTTTACCTGACAAATAACTTTCCTCCTCTCCTAAAAATTAAGGAGAATTAGCAATGAATACATTAAATAAAAGATCAGAGCTTATTAAGAAGATAGCGCTGTGCGGTGTGTTTGCCGCGTTTGCTTATGTGTGCGTATGCGTTTTCAGAATAAAGGTCTCGTTCCTCACTCTTGATATAAAGGACGCGATGATAACGTCCGCCGCGATGATATTCGGACCTGTACCGGGAGTTGCGATATCGCTTACAGTCGCCTTTATAGAAATGATAACCTTGAGTGAAACGTGGCTCTACGGATTTATAATGAATTTCCTTTCAAGCGCAACACTCTCCGTGGTAGCGTCAATTATTTACCGTTCAAGACGCAGCCTGTTCAGCGCGATAATCGGTCTGATAACAGCTATTTTTTCTGTTACCGCCGTTATGCTTTTGGCGAATCTTTTTATAACACCGTTTTATATGGGTGTTTCGACAAAAGAGGTCGCAGCTTTGATACCGAAGCTTCTGCTTCCGTTCAATCTTACTAAGGCGACTTTGAACTGCTCCCTTGTGATGATAATTTATAAGCCTATATCAACAGCGCTGGCAAGGGCTGGGGCAATTAAAAAAACATCATCACTAAATTCTGCGGGATACCGTTTTGGCGGTAAGACTCTCGCGGTAACTCTCGGAGCGCTTGCGATACTCGCTATATGTCTTGTAGTATTCTTTGTTGTACTTAACGCAGAAATTTTGTTCTTTTAACATAAATTCCGAGAGGTATATTTTATGTCTAAATTAGTGAAATATCTTATAGTTTTCTTTGTCTCAATGGTACCGCTGATAGAGCTGCGAGGAGCTGTGCCGATTGGAACGGGCTTAGGGCTTCCGTGGCATTTTACTTTGATAGTTGCCATAATCGGTAACTGTCTGCCTATACCCATTATACTTATATTCGTCAAAAAGGTGCTTACATGGATGAGAGGCTGCAGGATAAAGCTTTTTTCCAAGGTCTCGAATTTTATGTTTGAGAAGGCGGAGAAAAACCGCGGCAAAATCGATAAATACGCTACGTGGGGGCTTTTTCTTTTCGTTGCCATACCGCTGCCCGGAACGGGCGCATGGACGGGAGCGCTTGTCGCGTCGCTTTTTGATATGGATAAGAAAAAGGCTTCTCTTTCGATATTCAGTGGAGTTGTAACGGCGGGAATTATTATGACTCTCATATCTCAGGGAGTGCTTGGATTCCTTTCCTTCCTTCTCTGACGGAAGATAATTGTTAAATTTTATATAGAGTTATATAAGGGATTGACAAAAATAAATAGGTGTGATATACTGTATACGTAACATCAATATCTTATCAAGAGTGGCGGAGGGACTAGGCCCTATGAAGCCCGGCAACCTGCTTTAAAGCAAGTAAGGTGCCAATTCCGTGGAGATGAGATGAAACGAATTTCAGACGAAAGTGCGCTTTCCGAAAAGAGTTTGTTTTCAGCTCGGAAGCGTGTAGCGCGACCGATTATCAGCCTTTCACGGATTTACTGTGAAAGGCTTTTTTGTTACTAAAAACGTTTATAAAAGAGAAAGGAAATATAAAAATGAGTAAGAAAATTATGTATTTTACCTCGGAGTCCGTAACCGAGGGACACCCCGATAAGATTTGCGACTGCGTTTCTGACGCTGTGCTTGACGCGCTGCTCGCGCAGGACCCCATGTCGCGCGTAGCCTGTGAGACTACCACCACCACGGGAGTCGTTTCTATAATGGGTGAGATAACCACTAAGGCGATAGTTGATTACCAGAAGATAGTCAGAGATACAGTTGATAAGATAGGCTATAACAATGCGGAATACGGCTTTGACTGTAATACCTGCTCGGTTGTTAATCTTATCCATCAGCAGTCGCCTGATATTGCTATGGGTGTTGACAAGGCTCTTGAAGCAAAGCAGGGTGAGATGAGCGACGGACTTGATAACGGCGCGGGCGACCAGGGAATGATGTTCGGATACGCCTGTAACGATACTCCCGAGCTTATGCCGCTTCCCATTTCGCTTTCACATAAGCTCGCCAAGCGTCTGACTGAGGTCAGAAAGAACGGCACTCTCCCGTATCTCCGTCCCGACGGTAAGACTCAGGTAACTGTTCTTTATGAGGATGGCAAGCCTGCGTGCGTTGATACCGTCGTAGTTTCCTCTCAGCATTCCGATAAGATTGATATGGAGACTTTACGCGCGGATATTATAAGAGAGGTAATTAACTACGTTCTTCCAAAGGAGCTGTGCAAGCCCGATATGAAGATATTCGTTAATCCCACGGGAAGATTTGTAATCGGCGGTCCTATGGGAGATAGCGGTCTTACGGGAAGAAAGATTATAGTTGATACATACGGTGGCTGGTCGCGTCATGGCGGCGGAGCGTTTTCCGGAAAGGATCCGACTAAGGTTGACAGAACCGCGGCATACGCGGCGAGATATCTCGCTAAGAACGTCGTAAAGGCAGGACTTGCGGAGAAGTGCGAGGTTCAGATAGCTTACGCGATAGGCGTCGCAAAACCTGTTTCTGTCATGGTAGAAACCTTTGGAACGTCGGTATGCGACGAGCAGGAGATAGCAAATAAGCTTACCGAGCTTTTCGATCTCCGTCCAGCAGCTATAATCAAGAGCTTTGATCTGCGCCGTCCTATATATGCGCCTCATGCGGCATACGGTCATATGGGACGTGAGGAGTTAAATTCGCCGTGGGAAAAGACAGATATTGCGGATAAGCTCAGAGCTGCGCTTATAAAATAATATCAAATAACAATATATAAAAGGGGGGTGAACGGTGTGGACGGTCAGGAAAAAATATCGGGCGTGATAGAAAAAATCACGTATCAGAACGAGGAAAACGGCTATACCGTTTGCCAGATATCCTGTAAGAGCTCGGATTATGACGGAGAGCTGATTACGCTTGTAGGAACAATGCCTATGATAAACGTGGGCGAAATGATAAGCGCGGAGGGGCAATGGAGCTTCCACCGAACCTTCGGGCGTCAGTTCTCGGTTGAGTATTTTGAGAAGGAGCTTCCTACCGACTCGGTAACTATACTTCACTATCTGTCCTCAAAAACAGTAAAGGGGATAGGCCCTAAGACAGCGGCGAAAATAGTAGCTAAGTTTGGCGAAAGCACCTTTGAGGTGATTGAAAAGGACCCGGAGCGTCTTGCTGAAATTCCCGGAATAACCGTTGCTAAGGCAAGGGAGATAAGCAGAAGCTTTAACGAGCAGAAGGATATAAGGGCGGTCATGCTCTTTTGCCGCGACCATCTTGGACCGACGCTTGCGGTAAAGATACATAAGCGCTGGGGCGGCGCGGCTATTGACATAATGAAGGAAAACCCGTACGTCCTTTGCGATGAGATAAACGGCATCGGCTTTGAAAAGGCGGACAAGGTCGCCAAAAGCCTCGGTCTTGAGGGCAATTCTCCGCAAAGAGTGCGTAGCGGTATCATCTACGTGCTTAACTACAACGCCAACGTAAACGGACACACTCTCGTTCCGTATGAACGTTTGGTGGAGCTTACCTGCGCCCTGCTTGACGTCGATAGGCAGTCCTGCGAGGACGCCATTGACGTGCTTGAATATAAGAAAAGGGTGGTTACGGGTAAGGTCGGAGGCAGAAGATGCGTGTATCTTACCGAGTATTATAAAGCGGAAAAATACATCAAGGACAAGCTTGATATGCTGGAATCCACCTCTGTTAAAATAGAGGCAGACGAGGCGGAGGAGCTTATAAGAAGAACTGAAAGCGAGCTTGGCATCGAATTTGATAAGATGCAGAAGAAGGCTATCCTTCATTCGTTGCTTGGCGGAGTTTTGGTGCTTACGGGAGGTCCGGGAACGGGTAAGACCACCGTAATCCGAGGAATTATAAGGCTTTTTAAAAGCTTAAAAATGAAATATATTCTTGCCGCGCCTACGGGCAGAGCCGCAAAGCGTATGACTGAGGCGACGGGCGAGGAGGCAAAAACCATACACCGTATGCTTGAAATGATGTATACGGACGAAAGAGAAGCTAAATTTATGCGGAACAGCGAAAATCCGCTTGACGAGGACCTGGTGATAGTAGATGAGGCTTCGATGATAGACACACGGCTTATGGAGGCGTTGCTTCGGGCTGTAAAGCCGGGAAGCCGTATAGTCATAATCGGAGACTCAAATCAGCTTCCGTCGGTTGGGGCGGGTACGGTGCTTGGAGAGATACTTGAATCCGAGCGATACAGGACCGTAAGCCTTACCAAGATATTCCGTCAGGCAGGGGAAAGCCTTATCGTAACCAACGCTCACGCCATAAACGCGGGCGAGGATCCTGAAATTTACAGCAAACGCAGCGACTTTTTCTTTATAGAACGCGAGGACGAGCAGGCGATTGCCGATACGGTGGCTAATCTGTGCGTCAACAGGCTTCCTAAAAAATACGGAAGCGAGCTTTTAGGCCAGATTCAGGTCATAACTCCGTCGCATAAGGGAGTGGCGGGAACGGATGCGCTCAATATAATGCTTCAAAAGGCGCTTAATCCCCCGTCTCCGAGAAAAAGGGAGAAAAAGCACCGTGAGGTCGTATTCCGAGAGGGCGACCGAGTGATGCAGATAAAGAACGATTACGATATACTCTGGTCTAAGGACGGAATGGACGGCTACGGTATCTTCAACGGCGATATCGGTACGGTGATTTCGGTGCTTTATGACGACGAGTGTATGCTTATCGACTTTGACGGAAGGCTTACGAGGTACGAGTTCAGTATGCTTGACGAGCTTGAGCACGCATACGCTATAACAGTACATAAGAGTCAGGGAAGCGAGTATCCGTACGTGATTATACCGATTTATAACTGCGGAGATAGGCTGCTTACCAGAAATCTGCTTTACACCGCCGTAACCAGAGCGCAGACTATGGTCGTGCTTGTCGGAAAAGCGGAGCTGATTCACCGAATGGTGCAGAACAACCGACAGGCAAAGCGTTATACGGGGCTAAAATATATACTAAGCGAGGACGGTAATCCTTATGAAGCTCACAGACACGGTTAAAAGGGTGATAAGTGAGCTTTCTTCACTTATTTTCGTACCGAAGTGCGCCTCATGCTTTACGGCGCTTCCTTCAAAGGACATACCGCTTTGCGAAAAGTGCAAAAAGGCGTATCTTATAGAGAGTAAGCGGCTTTGCAAGAGCTGCGGAAGACCGCACAGAATGTGTAACTGCAGAATAGAGCTTGACGAAAGCAGAATTCCGTACGTTCATCTTACGGGCTACGACGTCAGGCGAAGCTCGGTCAGCAAGAGTATGATTTTGCATTTAAAGGATACAAGGCTGGACTCCGCCTTTGATTTTCTGGCGGACGATATGCTTATGGCGTTAAAGGAGAGGTATCTGAGGCTTTTCGAGAGAGGAAACGTAGTGATAACCTACGTACCGAGAAGCTCAAAGGCGAGGCGAAAGGCGGGGCACGACCAATCCGAGCAGCTTGCGGTGAGGATATCGGAGCGCTCGGGAGCGCCCTGTATACCGCTTTTTGTCAACCAAAGCGGCTCAGTTCAGAAAAAGCTGGACAGAAATAAGCGCCTTAACAACGCGATGACAGGCTACGCGCTAAGCTCACCGGAGCTTAAGCTTGATAACCAAATAGTGATAATAATAGACGATATCGTAACTACGGGCGCGAGCATTGGCACGTGCGCCATTCTCGCCACTTAATATCAGACATCTCGCCGCCACTCCGATAGGTCTTACCGTAACGTGCGAGAGCGAGCTTATCGAGATAGACAGAAAACGCCTTGTTTTCAGCTTGAAGGTGATTGACGGCAAGGACGTTATCGGCGATGGAACGCATGAGAGATTTATTATAAATAACGAAAAGTTTATGATAAAGGCTACCTCAAAGCTTGATTGAAAAAACGGTTTTGTAAATTACGGGTTAGATTGAAAGGGTGTTTTTATGGCAAAACAGGTATGGAAGGGCGGCACGTTGCTTAATCCCACTCCCGCCGTTTTAGTGTCGTGCGGAAGCATGGAAAAGCCAAACGTGTTTACAGTTGGTTGGACGGGGATAGTTTGTACGCATCCGCCGAGGACCTACGTGTCGGTACGTCCGTCAAGGCACTCCTACGGACTGATAAAGGACAGCGGTGAGTTCGTTATAAATCTGACGACTACGGCGCTTTTGAAGGCTACGGATAAGTGCGGAGTCTTTTCCGGCAAAAATAAGGATAAATTCGCTCTGTGCGGCATAAGTGCCGAGGAGTCGGCGACAGTATCGGCTCCGTCGGTTGCGGAAAGTCCGCTTTCGCTTGAATGTAAGGTGTTTGACGTTATAGAGCTTGGCAGCCACGATATGTTTTTAGCAGACATTACCGCTGTACGTGTAGACGAGTCGCTTCTTGACGAAAATGGCTCGCTTTCGCTTGATAAATGCAAGCTTACGGCGTATTCACACGGCAAATATTACGAGCTTGCAAAGCCACTTCAAAATCTCGGCTTTGCTGTAAAAAAGAAGCATAAGAATGCTAAACGGAGTACCAAAAATGGCAAATAAAAAAACGGCGCTCATTTCTGAAGCTATGCCGTTAAAAATACGTGAATTATTCGGTTTTCTCGGTTACGGGTGCGTTTGTTTGCCACCCTTTGAGGCGCTTGACGCTCCCGTTGCCTCGCACCCGGATATGCTTTTTTCCGTACTGTCCGGCGGCGAGCTGCTAACTGACGGCAGATATTACGAAAAGAACAAGGCTCTTCTTGATAATGTGGGAGTAAGTATAAGGGTGTCTGAAAGCAGACTCGAAAAGTCTTATCCGGAGGATATTGCGTTTGACGCGCTTGTTTTTGGCGGCAGGGTGTACGGATATATTAAGCGACTTGCGCCCGAAATACTTGAAAAAAGCTTAGCGCCTGTAAATGTGAAGCAGGGGTATGCGCTCTGCTCCGTTTTGGCAACGGATAAATGCGCATTGACCGCGGACGAGGGGATATACCGAGCGCTCGTAAGCAACGGTGCGGACGCGCTTAAAATTTCACCCGAAGGAGTTAATTTGTCGGGCTACGGGCGCGGCTTTATAGGCGGAGCGTCCGCCTTTGACCCGATAAGTAATACAGTGATTTTCTTAGGCGACGTAACCCGTCATCAAAGTTATCCTGAAATCAAGAGCTTTCTTGAAAAACGTGGCTACAAGCTTCTTTATGCCGAAAACGAGCCGCTGACCGATTACGGCGGCGCAAAGCTATTAAATAACTAACGGGCTGTCGTTTAGACAACCCGTTTTTTGTTTACTTAGTGCTCTGACGGCGCAGCTGACCGCAGGAGGCGTTAATGTCGGGTCCTAAGGTGCGGCGCACCGTGGCGTTTACTCCGTGGCGGTTGAGCGTTTCGGCAAATTTTGCCGCGTTTGCTCTGTCAACAGTCTTGAAATCACGCTCAGCTACGGGATTGAGGGGAATCAGATTGACGTGTATCGGACATTTCATATACTTTTTTAGGACGCTCGCAAGCCTTTCGGCTTCGGCTTTGCTGTCGTTTTTGCCCTCGATGAGCGTATACTCAAACGAAATGCGGCGCCCTGTTTTCTCAAAATAAGAATTGCAGGCGCAGAGCAGCTCAGCTACTCCGTAGGCGTTATTAACGGGCATTATCTCGGAGCGAGCTCTGTCGTCCGCTGAGTGAAGCGATATTGAGAGTGTTATAGGAAGCTCTTCCTCTGCAAGCGCCGCTATTTTAGGCACTACTCCGCAGGTGGAGAGCGATATTGAACGGTAGCTTATACCGAGTCCGTTTGGCATATTGACGAGCTTTAAGAAACGGATAACGTTATCGTAGTTGTCAAGCGGCTCGCCTATACCCATCATAACAACGTGGGAAATGCGCTCGCCCGAATCCTTAGCGGCCGCGATTATCTGTCCGAGAAGCTCGGAGGGAAGCAGGTCCCGCACCTTTCCGTCGATGGTGGAGGCGCAGAATTTACACCCCATACGGCAGCCGACCTGTGATGAGATACAGATAGTAAGTCCGTATTTGTACCGCATAAGCACGCTTTCAATGTAGTTTCCGTCGGCAAGCTCAAATAGATATTTTACAGTTCCGTCAAGCGCCGAAACAAGCTTTTTAGCGATTATGGGTACGTTTATCTGGGTTTTTTCGGCAAGCTGTGAGCGCATTTGAAGCGGCAGGTTGCTCATTTCGGAGAAGTTAGCGCCCCTATACATCCATTCAAATATTTGCTTGGCTCTGAATTTTGGGTAACCGAGAGCTGTTATCTCGCTTTCAAGCTCCGGAAGAGTCAGGGATAAGAGGTCTATTTTCATATGAAAAACGGTTTCCTTTTTAGCTGTGGTTTGGTAAAATTACGGTTTTCGGGTTCGATTGTCAGCCTAATTTCTCGATTAGACAGACCGCGTGGCAGGCAATGCCCTGCTCGCTTCCAGTGAAGCCGAGCTTTTCCTCGGTGGTGGCTTTGATATTAACGTTTTCGGGTGAGCAGAAAAAGGCGAGAGCTACGTTTTTTGTCATTTCTTCGATGTATGGCGCAAGCTTAGGCTTTTGCGCTATTACCGTTACGTCAATATTTCCGATCGCGTAGCCCTTTGACCGCATAAGCTTGGCGCAATCGCTTGCGAGAAGCATGCTGGAAATATCCTTGTACTTAGCGTCGGTGTCGGGAAAATGCTTTCCGATATCGCCTTCTCCGAGCGCGCCGAGAATTGCATCGCATACGGCGTGCAAAAGCGCGTCGGCGTCGGAATGTCCTAAAAGTCCCAACGTATGCGGAACGTCAACTCCGCCGAGAATAAGCCTTCTGCCCTCGGTCAGTCTGTGTACGTCGTAGCCGTGTCCTATCCTGAAAGCGCTCATTTTCTCTGTCCGTCCTTTCTCTTTTGTAGCACCGCTTTGGCAAAATAAAGGTCTATTTGCTCGGTTATTTTAAGATTTTCCTTGCCGCAGTCTATCATTTTTACCGCAAAGCCCGCATGCTCCGCGAGAGAACAGTCGTCGGTTACCGATATCTTATCGGAGATGGCGAGATAAGCCGAGGCTCTGTATATCTCGGTTTCGAATATCTGCGGAGTCTGCACCTGCCATACGTTTGAACGGTCAGGGGTGCTTTTTACAATGCCGTTATCCGAGCAAAGCTTAACTGTGTCGGTAGCCTTGCATGCGGCGGCAGCAGAGCCGTAGGTTACCGCGCCCGAGATGACCTTTTTAATCATCTTGGGAGTTACAAGACAGCGCGCGGCGTCGTGAATGGCGACGTGAGTGCTCCTGTCGGATATTTTCTTAAAGCCGTTTAACGCCGAGTCCGCGCGGCTTTTTCCGCCGACTGTTACGGCTTTAAGCTTTTTTATTCCGAATTTTTTTCCAACTCCGTCATACAGAGGGAGCTCGTCCGCTTTTACGCAAAGGATTATCTCCTTTACCGAGTGGCAACGGTCAAAGGCACGCAGGCTGTGAACAAAAAGCGGCTCGTTTTCCAGAGTCAGCCATTGCTTTGTTACGTCAGCGCCCATTCTTGTGCCACTTCCCGCCGCCAAAACGATGGCGGAAACGAAAACAGGACGTGTTCTTATGCGTTTTAAGGAGGCTATAAGCGCTCCGGCAAGCTTATACTTTAATTTCTTCACTTTTTTGCGCCTTTCGGTTAAAAAATTGAAATTTCATAACGATTATAACACGTTTTTTTTAAAAAATAAAGAGAAATAACCCGTTTGTAGTAAAAATTTAATATTTGTTCACAGTATGGTTTTAAATATAGGGATATAATGTGATATTATATTTAATAATAAGTATGATATTGTTGTTTTGGGACAGTTTTTGGAAAAACGAAGGGGTGAATGGTGCTGATGAAGGGGATAATGGATTTTGTCGAGCTTTGTAAGGTAAGGTTTTCGGCATTTGAGTTTATTGACGTTGTGGATATTATCCTTCTCGGCATCCTGTTTTTCATAACGTACCGCTTTATCCGCCGCCGCCGCGCCCTGCCGATTCTTATCGGTGTGGTAGTGTATCTGCTGTTTATGCAGCTTTGCGGAGTGCTTGGAATTAATACTACTTATAACATTCTGAAGTGGCTTTCCGTTCCCGGTACTGTCGTTTTGTTTATAATATTCCAGTCGGATATCCGTTCAGCGCTTGAAAAAATCGGTGTTTCTATCATCAGTGTGGGCAAGGCTATAAAAAATAAGGTCATTCCCCGTCCGGGAAGCATGGAGGCTGAGGCGATAGAGAGAGCAGTTATGAGGCTTTCCGCAACAAAGACGGGCGCGCTTATAGTTCTTGAACAGAATACGGGTATAGAGGATATCGGTCAGGACGGAATAAAGATAGACGCGGTAATATCCCCCGAGCTTATTTGCAATCTCTTTTTCTCGCCCGCGCCGCTTCACGACGGAGCAATAATTATCCGTAAGAAGCGTATAAGCGCGGCGGGTTGCTTCCTTCCCAACTATTCTGACCCCGCGCTCAATTCCTCGTTTGGTTCCAGACACAGAGCCGCTATCGGAATGAGCCGAAACAGCGACGCTGGAGTTATCGTTATAAGCGAAGAGGACGGAAGAATATCGTATGCGTACGGCGGAGAGCTGTCCAGAGGTATTGACGAGCAGACCTTGAGGAGTGTTCTCGAGGAGTATTACGGAGTAGCGAAGAAGAAAAAGTCGAAGTAACAGTGTAAAAATCACTCGTGAAGGTCTACTTGATGAAAGGGAACTGTAATGAATAATTTTCAGGAAAAAAAGTTAAAGCATAAATCCTTTCTTATGCGTTCACAGGAGAGGTCGGATTATAAGATAGAGCCAGCAAAGGCGCTCGACGTGCTTGCCGCGGTAATCAGCGTGGCGGCGGCGGTGCTTGCGTGGCTTTATATCTGAGCCTATGTTGGTGATTTTTCGTGGTTTGGTTATTAATTAAGGACATTCGGTTGCCGATATCGGAGAGATCTGCGTCGGCAACCGACTTTGCACTAAAAAAGGCTTTTAGCCTTTTCGGACGTAAAAACGTGGGCGAGGCCCATATATACAAGAAGTCCGTGGACGCGCGCAGACGGGGAAGCATAACTGTTGTATACAGTGTCGCTCTCTCAGTTACGGATATGCCGAGCAAGGAGCTTCTTGAAAAGCACGGAATGTCGGTAATTGCCGACACCGAGCTTCAGACGGTAACGGGAAGCAAGAGGCTTGACGGTCGTCCCGTTGTGGTCGGAAACGGTCCGTGCGGTATGTTTTGCGCGCTTCTTCTTGCTGAAAACGGCTACCGCCCGATAGTTATAGAGCGTGGTGAGAGCGTGGAAAAGCGAGCAGAAACAGTCGATAGGTTTTATAAGACCGCAAGGCTTGATACCGACAGTAATATTCAGTACGGCGCGGGCGGCGCGGGAACCTTTTCGGACGGCAAGCTCGTAACCCGTATCAGCGACAGCCGTTGCAGATACGTTTTGAAGCGCTTTGCGGAATTTGGCGCGCCTGCCGAGATAATGACTCTTGCAAAGCCGCATATAGGCACAGATATGCTTATTAGTGTGGTATCCGCGCTCAATAAGCGCATAATAGAGGCGGGCGGCGAGATAAGATACAGAACCGCGATGACCGGGCTTGTGCGTTCCTCTGACGGAACGGTAAAGGCGGTAAGGACGAGTAACGGTGATATTCCTTGCGGAGCTGTAGTGCTTGCTACGGGTAACAGCGCAAGGGACGTTTATACCTACATCCGTGAGTCAGAGCTCGCTATCGTGGAAAAGCCGCTTAGCGTAGGCGTAAGGATAGAGCATCTGCGTTCTGATGTGGAAAACGCTCTTTTTGGGCGTGAGATGATGAAAAAAGCTGAAAATGACTCTTATCTCAGGAGCTTGCTCGGACACGCCGAGTACGCCTATTCGTATAGAGAAAACGGCAGAGCCGTATATACCTTCTGTATGTGTCCGGGCGGCGAGGTCGTCGCAGGCGCAAGCGAGGAGGGCGGAGTCGTGGTAAACGGCATGAGCCGTTACGCAAGAGACGGAAGAAACTCTAACTGCGCCGTATGCGTTTCGGTAGACCCGAAGGACGTAAGCGCGGTAGGTGGAACGATGGAATTTTGCCGTATGCTTGAGCGCAAGGCGTTCATTCTCGGCGGAGGCGGATACAGAGCGCCTATACAGACTGTCGGAGATTTTCTTGATTTCAGGGGCAGATATACAGAGCCGAGCAGGGTGCAGCCCACATATATGGGCGGCAGCGGAAACGTTAAGGTGGCAAGGCTTGATACAATGTTTCCAAGCTTTGTTTCCGATATGCTCAAAAAGGGCATAAGACGGTTTTCGGGTAACATGAAGGGCTTTGACAGTCCCAGCGCCGTTCTTACAGGCGCGGAGACCAGAACCAGCTCTCCTTACAGAATATTGAGGCTTGACAGCGGCGTATCTCCCGACTCTCCCAATCTCTACCCAAGCGGAGAGGGCGCGGGCTACGCAGGTGGAATAACAAGCTCCGCGGTTGACGGAATAGCCACGGCGCAGAGGATAATGAGCGAGTATAAGCCTTTATCCTGAGGATTTATCAAAGAAAGCAAGGGTGTCAGATTTTGAAGCATAACGCCATAGTTATAAAAACAGACGGAGATAAAGCGACGGTTACCGTTCTTCGCGAGGAGGCGTGCAGTCATTGCGCGGGCAGAGTGGTATGCGGTACAGCTAAGAAATTCGACGTTACGGTGAAAAATCCCGTTTCGGCGGCTGTGGGGGACACAGTCGTTATCGAAAGCGCTTCGGAGAGCGTGCTTGCGTATTCGGCGCTGGTATTTTTAGCGCCCGTGGCGCTTGCTCTTGTCTTTTATCTTATTTTTTCGAGGGTAAATACCGTTTTGTCGGTTGTTATGGCTGTCTTAGGGTTTGTTCTGCCCTTTATCGCCGCCTTTATTATCGACAAAAGGGGGAGGGAAAAGCGTCTGCCCGTGATAACGGAGATACTTGATTCCTCAAATGAAGCTCCGCCGTGTGATAGCGGAGTGTGAAGCGGTTATTAAATTCAAAGGATATATAAAAATAATGCCAAAATCAAAAGTATGGATACTCAAAGGGAGGTCCGGTGAAACAGACTTAAATGCGGCTCGGATTGCCGATAGCGTAGGGCTGACGGCAACGGCGGCAAGGATACTTGCCGTGAGGGGATACAACACCCCCGAAAAAGCAAGAGTGTTTTTGAGCAAGGAGAACACTCTTATGTACGACCCGTATCTTTTAAAGGATATGGACAAGGCGGTTAAGAGAATTCTCGCGGCTCACGGAAGCGGAGAGCATATTACTGTGTACGGTGATTATGACGTCGACGGAGTTTCGGCGGTCAGCGTGCTTTATCTCTATCTCAAAAGCATAGGGTCAAAGGTAGATTACTATATTCCGAACAGAGCCTCGGAGGGCTACGGTCTGAATAAAAACGCCCTTGATGACTTAAAGGCTAAGGGAAGCTCGCTTATTATCACCGTCGATACGGGTATAACCGCTATCGAGGAGACCGAGTACATGAAGAGCATAGGACTCTCGTTAGTCGTAACCGACCATCATGGGTGCCATGAGACGCTTCCCGACGCGTGCGCGGTAGTCAATCCCAAGCGCCCCGATGACGAATATCCGTTTAAGGAGCTTGCGGGAGTAGGAGTGGTTTTCAAGCTTGTTACCGCGCTTGAATTCGCAATACAGGAAAAAGCGATCTACGGCGGAGATAGCGGTCTTACAAATGAGGAGCGCTACGCGAGAATGCTTGACGGCGGAAAAAGCGACTTTCTTGAGAAGGTCTGCCGTGAATACATAGACCTTGTAACGCTCGGCACTGTTTCCGACGTTATGACATTGACAGACGAAAACAGACTTATCTGCTCTTACGGGCTTTCTCTTATGGAAAGCTCTCCAAGGCTTGGTCTGCTTGCCCTGATGGATTACGCCGACGGGCTTAAAAATAAAAAATATCAAAAGAAGCGCAAGGTTACCGCTTCTTATATCGGCTTTACAGTAGCTCCGAGAATAAACGCCGCGGGCAGAATAGCGGACGCATCTCTCGGCGTTGAGCTTTTCATAACCGAATCAAGAGAAAAGGCGGACGAAATAGCCGCTCAGCTTTGCGAGCTTAATACGCAGAGGCAGATGGAGGAAAACCGAATAGCGCTTGAAGCTATGGAGATGGCTGAGAGGACGCACGATTTCGCAAATGACCCTGTGCTTGTGCTTGCGAGTGAAAGCTGGCACCACGGAGTTATCGGAATAGTTTCGTCGAGGCTTACCGAAAAATACAACACGCCCAGCATACTTATTTCCGTCGAGGACGGAATAGGAAAGGGCTCTGGAAGAAGCATAAAGGGGCTTAATATTTCCGACGCGCTTGCGCATTGCAAAGAGCTTCTTATCCGTTACGGCGGGCACGAGCTTGCCGCGGGACTTACCGTAAGCTGCGAAAACATAGATGCTTTCAGGCGTATGATTAACGACTACGCAAGAAGCGCGATGGGCTCGGAGGGCGCGGAGATAACTCTTGATGTCGACTGCGAGGTCGAAAAAGAGGACGTTACGCTCAGGCTTGCCGAGGAGCTTTCATATATCGAGCCGTGCGGAGTCGGTAATCCTCAGCCACTTCTGCTTCTGAGAGGCGCAAGGGTGAGTACGGCTGACTCAATAGGCGAGGGAAAGCACACCAAGCTAACCCTTGACGGCAAGACCGCGCTTATGTTCGGAGTATCGCTAACTGAGGCGGATATAGCCGTAGGCGATACGGTGGACGTTGTGTTTAAGCTTGACATAAACGATTTCAGGGGAACGAGAAGCGAGCAGCTTCTGGTTTGCGACGCCAAGCTTTCCTACGCTGACAGCGATGAGGCGGGAGAGCTTAAAAGACTGAGCGATATTGAAGGCGGAGAGGAGTTTTCCGAAGCGGATATACTTCCTGACAGAGATGATTTCGCGGTAATATACAAGGAGATAAGAAGCTACGGCGAGACGGGCAGAGAGATTTCTCTTTACAGACTGAGAGAGTCGCTTGGTGCTAATATTGGCTACGCAAAGCTTAAGCTTGCGCTTGAGATACTGTCGGACGTCGGGCTTATATTCCTTGAAAAGCTTCCGACACTTACTCTTTCGGGAAGCGAGCTATACAGAATAGGCGCTTCGAAAACAGCGGAAAAGGTAAATCTTTTCGGCGCTCCGAGATATAAGAGCGTAAAGAGCAGATTTGTGAGAAATTAAAGGTAAACATTATGATTTGCGTTATACAGAGAGTGAAAAGCGCCGGTGTTTCGGTAGAGGGACGCGTGGTTGGCTCTTGCGAAAGGGGACTTCTTTTGCTTGTCTGCGCCAAAAAGGGCGACACAGAGGAAATAGCCGCTAAAATGGCGGAAAAGGTTCTTAAAATGCGTATATTCGAGGACTCGGACGGCAAAATGAATTTTTCTGTTACCGATGTTTGCGGTCAGGCGCTTGTTGTGTCGAATTTTACTCTCGCGGCAAGTTGCCGACGCGGTACAAGGCCTGACTTCTTTGCGGCAGAGAGACCGCCGCTTGCAAACGAGCTTTACGAAAGCTTCGTTAGCGGAATAAGGAACGGCGGAATACCGACAGAGACGGGAAGATTCGGTGAGGATATGACTATTGATTGCAGCCTTGACGGTCCCGTTACCATAATTCTGGATTCCGATAAGGATATGGCTCAGTGTGTATAAGATTTTAACTGCGAATTGCAGGTGAATGGAGAATTTTTATGAAGCTGTTTATTGAGGGAGAGCTAAACTCATATTACGCGCAGACTCTTTGTATGCTGTTCTTTCCCGGAGCTAAATTCTCCGAGGAGGAGCTTACCGACTCGTCTGACGCGGTTAGTATAAAAATGGTTACAGACGAGCGCGGAGTTACGGCTTACGTCGAGATGACCAGCGGCGGAAGGACCGTAAATAAAGAACGGTTTGAGCCGTACAGAGAGGGAATAACTAAGGTAAGGACGGCTAAGATAGCAAGCGGTATAGCGGTGCTTTCAGCGGGCGAGGAGCTTTTTGACTGTACTCCCTCTTGGGGCATAATGACAGGCGTGCGTCCTGCCAAGATGGCGGCGCCGATGGTTGAGGCGGGTATGTCCACAGCCGAAATAAGAGAAGCGCTTTCAAGGGATTATTTTCTGAATCCTAAGAAGGCGGCGCTACTTACGGATATAGCCGAGAGGGAAGCGGTAATAATCAGAAGCACGCCTAAAAAGAGCTGCTCGGTGTATATTTCTATACCGTTTTGTCCGAGCAGGTGCGCTTATTGCTCCTTTATTTCATATTCCACCAAGCGTCTGCTTTCAATGGTGGACGATTACATTGTAAGGCTTTACGATGATATAGACAGGGTGTTTGAGAGCATAAGCAACGTAGGATTAAAGGTAACAACTGTGTACGTCGGCGGCGGAACGCCAACCGTTCTTACCGAGGAGCAGATGAAAACGCTTCTTGCCAGGATTACCTCTCACGTTGATCCCGATACGCTTGCCGAGTTTACGTACGAGGCGGGCAGACCTGATACCGTTACCGCTGAGAAGCTGGCTATCATAAAAGCGTTTGGAGTTACGAGGGTAAGCGTAAACCCGCAAACCCTGAACGATATGGTGCTTGAAAGCATAGGAAGACGTCATACAACGGCTGATTTTTACAGAGCTTATGAATTGGCTAGGAAAAGCGGCATAAAATATATAAACACCGACTTGATAGCCGGACTTCCGGGAGAAAGCTTTGCGAGCTTTTCACGCTCGGTTGACGAGATAATCAAGCTACGTCCGGATAACGTTACCTTTCATACCTTCTGCGTAAAGAAGGCGGCGGATATACTTCATACCGGAAGTCAGGTTTATTCAAGGACCGGCGGCGATACGGGAAAGAGCGTGGATTATTCTCAGGTAGCGGCAGGACTTTCGGGATACGTTCCTTATTATATTTACCGCCAGAAAAACACTGTGGGTAACTTTGAGAACGTAGGCTACGCGCTTGAAGGCGCGGAGGGACTTTATAACATCTATATGATGGAGGAGGTCCATTCTGTTTTTGCCGCGGGAGCGGGTGCGGTTACAAAGCTCGTCGCCGCTGACCGTTCATGTATTAGGCGTGTTGCTATGCCTAAATATCCTTATGAATATTTAAATGATGAGTTTTATAACAGAGTGTCTGCCGAGAGGGACGCTCTTATCAAGGAGTTTGCCAATGGGCTCCTTTGATAAAAGAAGTTATCGGAGAAAGGACTGAGGCTATGATTGCGAGAACAAGATTCAAGAGCGAAGAGGATAAAAAAAGCTACGTCTACGCGTGCGATAAGGATTTTGAGGACAGACTTGATCATATGATGAAGGATATCTGCGATATTAAGAATATCGATTTTCTGACGCTGTCCGGCCCGACCTGCTCCGGTAAGACCACGGCGTCCAAAAAGCTTATCTCTGAGTTCTCTGAGAGAGGCAAAACGGTGAAAATTATCTCGCTTGACGACTTTTTCAGAGACCGCGCGGTGCTTGAAAAGGAGTGCGGCGGAGGAAGACTTGACTTTGATTCCGAAAAGGCCCTCGATATTCCTGAGCTTGAAAGATTTATGAGCGATATTCAGACCAAGGGGGAGGCCAGACTCCCTAAATTCGATTTCGAGCTTGCAAGACGCACCCATTTTGAAGACTTTTCAATGAAGGACGCGGATATCGTGGTTTTTGAGGGCATACAGGCGATATACCCAGTTTTTACGTCGCTTTTCGATAAGACGGCAAAGAGAAAAAGTCTTTATATAAGCGTACTTACCGATCTTGAGCTGGGCGGGAAAGCCATACCGCCGAGAGAGATACGTCTGTGGAGACGTATAGTGAGAGATTTCCGCTTTCGCGCGGCAGACCCGGAGTTTTCGTTTCGGCTTTGGGAGGGTGTTGTGCATAACGAGGACATAAATATCCTTCCGTTCGCAAACGATTCCGATTTTAGAATAGATTCTCTCCAGGGCTACGAGCCCTGTATGCTTAAAAACGAGCTTATCAAGCTTCTTAAAATGATAGAGCCGGACTCTAAATACTACCAAAAGAGCCTGCAAATAATGCAGACTCTTGGGGGAATTGATGAGATAAGCGAGGATTATATCCCCGAAAATTCTCTCTATCACGAGTTTTTATAAGCTCTATATTAACGTCTTGCTTCGCCCGTTTTTGTTTTTGTATACGTCATTTGTCTTGTACTTCCTTTGAGGCGTAAGCGAGGCGGACAATTTGGTCGGCGCTCTTAATATTGTATGCGCTTTTCGGCGCCAAAGCTACCGAGCGTTACCCCTTACAGTGTAACCCGTAACCCGTTTTTTTACCAAAAATGGTTATTTTAGCTCGTTACTGAGAGCTTTTCGCAAATAGCTTGCCAATAAAGAAAATTTCAAAAAAGGAAAGATACTACGATGATAAAAATATCACCATCGCTGCTCGCGGCTGATTTTTCAAGGCTTGAAAGCGAGATAAAAAGAGTAGAGGACGGCGGAGCCGATTGGCTTCATCTTGACGTAATGGACGGAGCGTTTGTTCCGAATATCTCATTTGGTCCGTGTGTTATATCCTCGCTTCGTAAGCATAGCGGTATGTTCTTTGACGTACATTTGATGATAAACGAGCCGATAAGATATATTGAGGACTATAAAAAAGCGGGCGCCGATGCCATAACCGTACATATTGAGGCGTGCTCTGACGTTGCCGAAACGCTAAAAAAAATACGCGCTCTCGGATTAAAAAGCGGGCTTTCCATCAAACCCGCAACGCCTGTTAGCGCGATTACGCCGTATCTTGAGCTGTGCGATATTGTGCTTGTAATGACCGTTGAGCCGGGCTTTGGCGGTCAGAAGCTTATTCCTGAAACCGTTGACAAGGTGAGACAGGTCAGCGAGCTGTGCAGGGCTAAGGGGCTTGACGTCGAAATAGAAGCGGACGGGGGAATTACCCCTGAAAACGTTTCATCGCTTATCGCTAACGGACTTAATGTGGCGGTAGCGGGGTCGGCTGTGTTTAAGGCGGAGGAGCCGTCAAAGGCAATAGAGCTGCTTAAAGGCGAATAAAACGGAAAATAAACCGTCTTCCGATTTCGGGATTCCACTTGTTTGCATGCGGGAAATATGCGTCAAAAGGGGTTAAAGAAAAAAAGTAAATAATTGGAAGGAAAAAATTGTTTAAAGCACTTTACAAATCGGAATCTTTGTGGTATAATGTAGGTACATTATATTATATTAATGATAAAAAACTTTTGGAAGAGCGCTTAGGCGCTCGGAAAGGAAGAAAATATGTCAAAGAAAAGTAAGGGTATACTGAAGTTTATCATTGCTTGCGGCGTAGTTATTTCCGCTGTTTGCGCAGTTTTCGCGGTTCTTTACCGTATGCACAGTAAGCTGAAGGCGGTTGATGAGGGCGAGCAGGAGGATGACGGCGCTTGCGACGGTGAGTGCGAGGGCTGTACGCTCTGCGGTGATGATGTTGAGCAGACCGATGAGGACAGCGAGACAGAGGCGGATGCCGATGTTGAAAACGCTGACATTAAAGAGTAATTCAAATAAAGGAGAGAATATATGAAACTCAAAACCAGATTATTTGCTCTCCTGTTGGTTCTTGTAATGCTTCTGCCTATGGCGGTTGCTTGCTCAGATCCAGCGGTTGAGAACAATCCGGTAAAGGACAAGGAGCCCGTCGCGGGTGAGCTTGCCCCTACGCCGGAAGTCGAGGAAAAGGTAGACGCTAAGGCGCTTCTCCTCGAGTTACTTAAAGAAGCCGAGCTCGACGCGAATTCCGCGACTGTTAAGGCTAAGTTCAAGGGTCAGATAGACGTTTCGTTCCTTGATCCCGAAATGAGCTACAGAACCGACGATCTTGTGGATTACGTTGATGACAGCGGGTATATCAATATCCCCGTATCCGATATCATGGATATGTTCAGCGGAGATAGTGGAATACTCGGCGATATGAGCGCTATTTACAAGGACGTTCTTCTTGAGTTCGTTATGGGCGGCGACTACGCAAGCCTTGAGGAAATGCTCGGAGGAGTTGTCGATAGCCTTGATCTGGATGTCATTACCTCTCAGTACGGCTCTGTTGAGAATTACCTTTCCGCTATTCTCGTAGCTCAGCTTATCGGCGCTGTTCTTACCGCTAACGAGTACGCGGCTCACATGAACGCCGGAGCAATAGACAGCTTCGAGTCATGCGCAAGCGAAATTGAATATATGGTAAGCAATCTCACTGGCTACATATTAACTGAGATAAAGGGCGAAAACGATCTGTACGACGTTCTTTATTTCCTTTATAACGAGGACTATCTTGGACTCCTTGCGCGCGGTTGTGTGTGCTACATAAACGACGAAGATAAGGAGAGTATCAACGAAGCAGATTCTGCTCTTGCCAGCATAATAACTGCCATTGAGAATAACGATGCCGTATATGACGGAGAGGGTAACTACAACCTTGAGGTTTACTATCCCGCTATCGCTGACAATATAGAGCCTATCCTTAAGGCGTTCATCTATACCTACGGATACAGATACAACCTTGATTACGACTACGCCGTTGACGCTCTTGTTGAGTACCTCGGAACCGAGGACGGTCCTGTCGCAAATCTTGACGTGTGCGATATCCTTCTTTCGATAGGTGCCGCGGCTCTTGCCACCGTATACACGAACGAAATGCTCTACGAGTCTGATTTTGAGGGCTCCGAGCCTGAATTCGCATTCTTCAATCTCAGCGAGGAAAAATGGTACGTTGTGGACACCGCCGCTTCTGAGCCCACGTTTGTTGCTTTAACGGACGGAACGAACGTAACCGTGTTCGATGAATATGGAATTCAAGGTTACATATACGTCAGTCCTTACGGCTACGAATTTGCGAGTACCTTCGAGGAGGCGTATGCTCTTTGCTCTGAGCCCGAAAGCATTTGGGCTATATACGCGGTGCACGTAGGCGATGAGCCTTTCGTTGATTACGAGGATACCGTTAATGCTGTGTTCGATGAGCTGTTTGAGCTTCTTATCGGCGGCATCGGCGCTGAAATGACCGAGGATGATCAGCTTATGGTAGCCGCAGCAATGCTTGCGTTCACGATGACTTATCCCGAGCAGAACGGCGAAAAGCTTATGGATGAAGCCTTTGCTGAAAGCTTCATTATATCCGCGCTTTCCGCTTCCGTTCTTAACGGAGCTTACGAAACCTTTACCGACGTAGCCGTAATGCTGGGCTACGACAAGAAACCCGCAACGCCCGAAGCTGGTGTAGTTTATGCCGAGGATTTCGTAGAAAAGTGGATAGTTAAGGTCGTTGCAGACGAGAATTTAGCTACTGAGGATTACCTCATAGCAATGATAGTCGAGGTTCTTGATAACGATTACGTTGCAGGCGATCTCAACTCCTGGTACGGACTCGATAACTTCTCAGGTATAACCGCCGCATACATTGCCGCTAAGTATCTTGGCGACGGCAATGCGAGTCAAATATTCGGCGGTGAGGAGCTTGGCGACGGACTTCCTGTAACGGTTGTAGCGGCTATTCTCTCCGAGTATGTATATCTCAATGTTGAAGAGTACTATTACAGTGATGTAACCACGTTTATTCTCGAATACTACGATTATTCAAGACTTGATATAGTTAATTATGAGGACATCATAGCTCTCTATATAGCCATCGAAGACAGAAATCTTTACGACATTGATAATTACCGTTATCCCTTCGATTACATTGAGCACTTCGCAATGAGCATGATTCTCGATGGACTTATGAATAAAAAGTTCTACGACGAAAACGCGGCGGATAACAGCGATTATTATACCGCAAGCACAGCGGCTATGAATCTTCTCAATAAGATTTATCTGGTTGACGGAGATGACAGTCTGAACACCTCCGACGTTCTGGTTGATTTCATGTGGGTGCTTCTCGCAACCGACCTTGGGGACGAAGAGCTTTCAGATATGATGGATACGTTCAAGGGTGCCGTTAATACCGCTATGGAAGCGGACAGTGTTGATCTTAAAACCTGCTCCGCTCAAGAAGCGCTTATGTATATTTTCGGAACGCTCTACACAGAAGTGGCTCCGAATAGCGACCGTTACATCGACGTCCTTTTTGCTAAGCTTCTTCCCACACAGACTGAGGACGCGAGAATAGCTCTTGCCGATACAATTGGCGGTCTTATCGAGGAGGCGAGCGTAGGCTTTGAGGATATCAAGACACTTGATAAAGATGTGCTTGTATTTTTCCTTTCCAACGTTTCCGTTCTTCTCTCCGAAAACGGCTTGAATACCGCCGTTCTTGACGGAGTGGTAGACGCTATCGAGGCGCTCGATACCGAGCTTGATATTGAGAAGCTTCTCGATATGATTTTCGCCGAGAGCTTCGATGATGAGGCTTATACCGTTCTTACCGACGTCGTTCTCGCTCTTATGGGCGGCTCTGCCGAGGATGCTCTTACCGCTATTGAGGCGGCAAAGACAGCGCTTACGGAAAACCTTATCGCGGTTGGTTATCTCCGAGCTCTTGAAGCTTCTATAAGTGGCGCTCAGCCCGAAATGGACGGAACACTTAACGTTATCGCGCTTATGTATCTTGCTAAGTATCATGGCGAGGATGTATCCGCTGTGATAGTTCCCGCGCTTTATATGAGCCTTGATGAGTTTAAGGCTTACTTCAAGTTTGAGCCGCACTATCCTGACGTTTATACAGTCAGAGCCTGGGCAGGCAAGTACATCGCTCTCTACAACGAGAACGGCACAGTTAACGTCTTAGAAATGGCGGTTGACTTCCTTGTGGCAAGTGGTTACTACGATGAGGAAGATATTCCCGCTGCTACCGATGCTCTCTACTATGAGAAGCTTGCCGCAATCTATGCCGCAAACGAGTACTTCTGCAACGATGAGTATGCGGACGCGGTAGTTGACGTTATCTTCAATCCCGGTAACATATATCTCTACGGAGACGACTTCCTTGCGATAGCCGATAGCATTGATATGGATACCGAGAACAAGGCGGAGGGAATTGCTAAGCTTCTGTTCTACGTAATGAGCACCAAGGCTTACCTTGCTGTTGAGGACGCCAGAACTGTTGATTGGGATAAGGCTCTTGCGTATATTCCTGTATACTATTCGATTTTCACAAAGAGCGAGGAGCCGCTTGAAATAGCGAACAACGCGGCATTTGCAGAGCTTCTCCGTCCCGTATTCGCCGATACGGTAAACGCCGCATTTGAGGCAACCGTAGTTCCATACGAGACCGCAAGCGAGATTGTCTACGTATTCACTGTCGTAGGCGATATCGAGCACGTAGCTATTGACGGCGAATGTGAGTTCATAATCGAAATTCGCGTACCCAAGGCTGCTTAAAGAAATTGACAACCAAAAAGGACTGAGTCGTATGGCTCAGTCCTTTTTATGTTATAACGGTGAGGAAAGCTATAAAATAAGAGTATTGTCGCAATTTGCTTCAAGAGAGGACGGATTGTGGGTAACGCTGATAAGTGTCTTTCCAAGCGAGTATTTTTTAATGACAGCCACTGTGTTTTCAACGTTTGCCTCGTCTAAGCCACGTAACGCCTCATCAAGAATAAGAATGTCAGAGTCGTATGCTAAGGCTCTTGCGATAGCGACACGCCGCGCCATACCGCCCGAAAGCTCCGAGGGGTAAGAGAGCATATCCTTTTTATCTCCCAAGCCAAGAGCCGTTAAAAGCTCTGCCGCAAGGGGCTTTTTTTCTTTGTTCTTGATTACCGACTCTACGTTTTGCAGGGCGTTAAACCAAGGTAAAAGCCTGTCCTCTTGGAAAAGGAGAGAAAGCTTTTTTCCTTCAATTCCGCTTAGAGTACCGCTATCCGGCTTTATAAGCCCCGCAAGTATACGGAGAAGTGTAGTTTTTCCGGATCCTGAGCTTCCTCGAATCACCGAGGTACTTCCGTATTCGAAAAAGAAGGAAAGGTTACAAAGCACCTTTTTTTCACCGAAGCTTTTGCAAATACCGTCTCCCTTTATTCCGTTTAAGCAGAGATTATTTTCCATACAGCGCAAATCTCCTTCCCATCAGACGTTTTATAAGATAGGCTATCAGCTTAACTGTGTATTCAAGCAAAACACTAAGTAAGACAATAGCTATGGTCCAGGCAAAAAGCTTTTCGGACTCAAAATAAAGCTTAGAGGTATAGACGTAATATCCTACTGATTTTTCCGTAACGATAAGCACCTCGGCGGAGACGCAGGATTTCCAAGCAAGACCGAGCGAGGAGATACAGGCTGAGCCAAAGTAAGGAGCAGAGGAGGGGAGATAGAGATAAATAAGCCTTTTCAAAGCTGAAAACCTATATATATTCGCTACCTCAACAAGCGCCGAGTCAGTTTCGTTAAGTCCTGTAAGCCCGTTTTCGTATACTATCGGAAAAACCATAATGACGGCAATAAAAATCGGCGTGGTGTTGGAATTCATCCAAAGAGCGCAAATCAGTATAAACGAAGCGACGGGAGTTGCTCTTGCAACCTTTATCAGCGGCGCGAAGAAAAATCTAAGAGGAGCTATGAAAAAGCTTAAAAACGCTGCGATAACACCCGAAAGTATCCCAAGAGTTAAGCCGCTTAAAACACGGGCAATCGAACCCGTAACCGCCAAAATGAATTCTTTTTGAGGTAAAAGCTTGAAAAACTCCGCAAAAGCAGCAATGGGGGAGGGCAGTATAAAGCTTACTCCTATTCTGTACGCGGTGAAAGCCCATATAGCGCCCCAGAGCACCAGAGCAATAAGGAAAGCGCCAAGCGAAATGAGAGTCTTTTTATATTTCACGAAGAAGCCCGAAACGCCGTTTTCGGCGTTTCGGGTGCGATTATTATCCAATATCATAATTGCCGTAGAAAGCTTTTTCGGGGAGCTTTCCTCCGATAGAGGCGGGATTTGCGGCATGGAGGACCTTTAACATGCCCTCAACGTCCTTTTTCATAGTTCTGCCGACCTCGCAGACGATGTTGGCTCTCTTGATAGCCTGCTTGGCTATGGGCGCTTTTGGAACTATACCGTACTCTACGAGGAGCGCGGCTGCGTCATCGGAGTTTTCGTCAGCGTTAACGTAGTCAACGGAGTCCTTATACGCCTTTAAAAACCTTTCAATAGCCTTCGGGTGCTTATCGGCAAACGCCTTGTTTACAACGAGACAGCCCTGAACAAGCTTAGTGTCGCAGACCTTATCCCATTCGTCAGTTACGCTTAAACAAATCTTAAATCCCTGCGTGGTTGCTACGGTAGCCGCGGGCTCCGGGAGCATAGCAAAGCTTCCGTTATCAAGCTTCATAGCCGCGATAGCGGTGTTTCCGTCAGCGTGATAAATTACTCTTACTCCGTTTGCGTCAAGCGGTGTGGTTAGGTCATTTACCGCGTTCATTCCGTTCTCGGCGAGTATATAATTAATGATATATTCGGGGGTACTTGCTTTGCCTGTGGTGTGAACAGTCTTACCCTTGAGGTCGGTAATGGAGGCAACGTCGCTGCTACCGACTATCGAAAGAACGCCGAGCGCGTTGGTCGCTATTACCTCAATCTTGCCCTCGCTTTTGTTAAAGAGCGCGGCGCAGGCGTTGATGGGAAGCGCGGCGATATCAACCGTTCCGTTTAAAATGTCGCTATTGAGCTGAGCAACGTTTGCGGTTTCGTAGAAGGTGAAGCTGAAGCCGTCGGGCTCGCTTGCGGTAGCTACGCTGTCCTTGGCAACCTTTACCGCGCCCATACCCGTCGGGCCTTTAAGCACTCCGACCTTTATCTGTGTGTCTTCTTCTTTTGAGCATGCGGCGAGAGCGAAAATCGCCGCTACGACTAATATGATGGCTAAAATTCTTTTAAGCATTTTATTTACTGTCCTTTCGTAACTTTATTTTTGTTTAAATTAGCGATTATGGGTTGCAGCGAACAGCTTTTTTACATGCTGGAGCTGCCGTCCGATATTCTTTGAAGAGCGTTTTTTCGGAGTATCAGTATACTTTTACCGTCTTTTAAGATTATGCCCTTTGCGGTAAGGGAATCTATGGCGCGGTAAAGAGACGCTCTGCCCATATCGAGCATCTCCGCAAGCCTTGAATATGAGACGTGAAGCTCT
The DNA here is from genome assembly GCA_017502875.1 of Clostridia bacterium. Taxonomy (GTDB): domain Bacteria; phylum Bacillota; class Clostridia; order Oscillospirales; family CAG-272; genus SIG673. Next base: position 27,280 of record JAFVUF010000001.1, read on the forward strand.
ACCTTGCCCGTTTCCGATTCGTCGGAAAGAAGCAGATGGAGCGCCAGCTTTGCCTCCGCCCCCGATGCCGTATAAGCCTTGATGCGACTGTTAAGGAATCGGATGCGCGAGGTCAGAAATTTGATATAATCCATAGCGAAAGCGCCGTTTGAATGAATCAGCTCCGCTATCGCCTCACCGGGTATTATAAGCGCCTCGGTGTGATTTAATGCGGTAAGGCAGGTAACTAAATCGTGAGAGTCGGAAAAAAGCGTCGCGACTCCCGTAACGCTACCCGAGCCAAACATACGCATTAGCAGCTTCTTATCATCGGAGCTTTTTGTTACCGAAACACTTCCTTTTAGAATTACCGTTACTGCGTATTCGCTTTTGATTTCACTGTTTGCCTCAAATTTCAATAATTCTGAGCGGCGTATGAGCAACGAAATATCGCCGTCGCTAAGCGCCTTGAACAGAGGTAGCGCCCGCACAGTGTCAAATACGGCTTGTTTCTTCATAAACACCTCATAAATGTCTCATTTGATACAATTATATAGCATTTTCGGTATTTTGTCAATAGCCAAAACAAATATAAATAATGAGAGATGAAAGGGAAAATATGTAAAAAATCACATAAATCGGGCTTTTAGTCGAAAAAGCTTGAAATTTTTTTGAAAAAAACTTGAAAGTTAAGCGTATAAATGTTATAATTGAATAAAGATTATAACTTTTATGCGAAAAGGAACAAAACGAAATGAATATACTTCACCTGAAATACGCGGTGGAAATATCCAGAACAAAATCGATAAGCAAGGCGGCGGAGAATCTTTATATGGGTCAGCCAAACCTAAGCCGAGCTATAAAGGAGCTTGAGGAGAGCCTCGGAATAACCATATTCGAGAGGACGACCAGGGGAATACGTGTAACTCCCGACGGCGAGGAGTTTTTGCAGTACGCCAAAAGCATAATCTCGCAGGTCGAGGACGTTGAGGCGATGTACAGAAACGGACATGTCAAAAAGCAGAAATTTTCGATATGCGTTCCAAGAGCCAGCTATATATCCTACGCTATGGCAGAGTTTTCAAAGCATATAGACACCCAAATTCCCGCGGATATCTTCTATAAAGAGACTAACTCCATGCGAACCATCAATAACATATTAAACGACACCTTCAATCTCGGAATTGTCCGATACCAAACGGCTTTTGAAAGGTACTATAAGTCTCTTTTCTCGGCAAAAAAGCTTGTTACCGAGACGATAACCGAGTTTAATTACTGTCTGCTTATGAGCCGTAACCATCCGCTTGCAAACAGAGACGATATAGAGCTGCCCGAGCTTGCTCCGTATATTGAGGTAACTCACGGAGACCCCTACGTTCCGTCAATGCCGCAGATAGACGTAAAAAAGGCGGAGATGTCGGAGTTTGTTGATAAGCGTATATACGTTTTTGAGAGAGCGAGTCAGTATCTGCTGCTTCAAACCGTACCGAATACTTTTATGTGGGTTTCTCCGCTTCCAAAGGACTTGCTTGAAAAATACGGGCTGGTGCAAAGGTCGTGTAAGGCGGTATCTAAGGTCTATAAGGACGTGTTGATATACCAGTCGGACTACAAGCTGACGGAGCTTGATAATATATTTATAGACGAGCTAAAGGCTGCTACTAACAAATATATATAAGATAAACGCAAAAACGACCTCTTTTGAGGTCGTTTTTTGATATTTAACTGTCCGCGGGATAACCTCGCTTACAAGGTGAGCTTGACTTGCCAGAAATGGCAAGCTTAGCTCAAATTGCGGTTTACGGGTTAGCTCAAAGCTCAAGATAGCTGCCGAGGAACTCGAAGCTTTCGCACTCTCCGCTTAGCGCGTCAAGCATATTAAGAACACGGTCATCGTAAGGAGCACCCTCGAAATCAAAGTAAAACTGCGCCTCGAAATCACTGCCCACTATTGGGCGGCTTTCAAGCTTTGTAAGGTTCAGACCCTCCGCGGTAAACTTGGCAAGGGTGTTGTAAAGCGCGCCGGGGGTGTGAGGGAGCGTGAGCATAATACTTATCTTGTTTGAACCGGGGAAGATATAATTGTGGTTTGAAATACAGATAAAACGGGTGAAGTTGTAGGAGGCATTTTGAACGCCGTCAATGAGACGGGTCAAGCCGTAAAGCTCGGCACACGACGAGGAGGCGATAGCCGCGACGTCATTTCTGCCGCTTTCCTTTATCAGCTTAGCGGCAACGGCGGTGTTAGCGCATTCAACGGGCTTTATATTCGGATTGGCTCTGAAAAACTCGCTGCACTGACCTATCGCCTGCGGATGAGAATAGACCTCGCGGATATCCTCAAGCTTTACTCCGTCGGCAACCAAAAGCGAGTGCTTTATCGGGAGCTTAAGCGCGCGGACGATATTGAATTTGTACTTTTTCATCAGGTCGTAAACGTCGATAACGGTGCCGTAGGTGCTGTTTTCTATCGGCAGAATACCGTACTCGCACACGTTATCGCGAACCGCAACGAAAACGTCCTCGAAGGTCTTAAAGTACTGTATCCTCTGCATACCGAACAGCTTGTCGGCGGCTATCTGGGAGTATGCGCCCTCAGTACCCTGACAGGCAACGGCAGCGCGGCTTGGGAACACCTTCGGGGAAGCGCTGAGCGCCGCCTTGACCTTTTCGGATATCTCGGTATTTCTGCCGAGAACGGTGCTCTGATAGCTGCGGCTCAGGTCCATTAAAACCGAGTAGAAGGTCTTTACGTAGTTTTCAAACTCCGCGCCCGCCTTTTCGGTCATCTCGCCGAGAATTTCGCGCTCACGGGCGTGGTTTAATATCGGAAGCCCATGCTCAGCCTTGTATTCGGCCACTAAGCGACTTGCGTTCATTCTGCGAATGAAAAGCTTTAGCATTTCGTTATTTATTTTATCAATTTCTGCTCTGCATTCCTTTAAATCCATTGCTTTAAGTCCTTTTTGTGTTTTATATCACAAAAGACATTATAGCACATTTTTTTTGCCTTGTAAAGTCTTGCTTTTAATTTTCAGCGAAAATATTTTATACTTTTCTTTGTAGCAAAGCCACCTTGACAAGCATATAAATATATGTTATAATAAACTGAATATTTATATTTATATAACGGAGAAGAAAAAATGAGAATTCTGGGAATAGACCCCGGATACGCGATAGTCGGATACGGAGTGGTTGACCTTAATCGCTCAAAGTTTACCCCCGTTGATTACGGAGTGATAACCACGCCTGCAAAGATACCGATAGAGGACAGGCTTCTTTCTATTTACAATGAGGTCGGCGCTATAATGGATAAATACAAGCCGGACGCTATGGCTGTTGAGGAGCTTTTCTTTAACTCCAACCACACCACCGCAATTCCGGTCGCTGAGGCAAGAGGCATTATATTGCTTGCCGCAAAGCAAAGAGGAATACGTCAGTTTGAATACACGCCGCTTCAGGTAAAGAGCGCCGTTGTCGGCTACGGACGCGCCGAGAAAAATCAGGTCATCGCTATGACCACCTCACTTTTGGGACTTCCCAAGCCCCCGAAGCCCGACGACGCGGCTGACGCTCTCGCTATCGCTATCTGCCACGGAAATACGGGGGAGTCGGCGCTGGCGAAATTCTACAATCTACGTTGAAATCGAAGGAGAAAACGCTATGTTTTACTACGTTAACGGAACTCTCGCCGCGCTTGAGGGCGGCATTGCCGTCGTTGACTGCGGCGGAGTAGGATATATGTGTAACGTCTGCGCCCGTACCGAGGCTAAGCTCGGTCAGTCGCTTGGCAAGACGGTGAAGCTTTATACATACCTCTCGGTAAGAGAGGACGCGATGGAGCTTTTTGGGTTTGGCGACAGGAGTGAGCTTTCGATGTTCAAGCTTCTTATCTCGGTTTCGGGCGTAGGAGCGAGGACAGCGCTCGCAATTCTCGGCGCGGTAACGCCAGAAAAGTTCGCTTACGCCGTTTCGGTAGGGGACGTTAAGAGCATAAAAGCGCCCGGTGTCGGGCCGAAGATAGCGGCAAGGATAATTCTTGAGCTTAAAGATAAGATATCAAAGGACTTTGTAAGCGACGGAGACGGACTTGACGCCGCTGTTTTAGGCGCTTCCGCGCCCGCCGCGCCGCAGAGCAACAAGCTCACCGAAGCGAGAACGGCTCTTATGGCGCTCGGCTTTACTAAGAGCGAGGCTGAGGGACTTATGCGTAAGATAGACTGCACGAGGCTCAGCGTCGAGGACATAATAAGAGAAGCATTGAAGCAGCTTAACAGTTAAAGGGGAGGAGAAGGTAAATGGATCGCAATATTGACCTTGATGACGGCGAGTACGATTTCGAAAGCCGTATAATCAGCTCAAGCTATAGCGGAGCAGAGGACGCCGAGACGGAATTTTCGCTTCGCCCCAAGACCCTTGACGAGTACGTCGGTCAGGAAAAGGCAAAGGAAAACCTTAAAGTGTATATTGAGGCGGCAAAGAGCAGAAGCGACGTGCTTGACCACGTGCTGCTTGCCGGACCTCCCGGACTTGGTAAGACAACGCTCGCTACGATAATAGCAAACGAGATGGGAGTGAACATAAAGGTAACGAGTGGTCCAGCAATTGAAAAGCCGGGCGACCTTGCCGCGCTTCTCACTAATCTCGGTGAAAACGATATACTCTTTATTGATGAGATACACCGTCTGCACAGAACCGTTGAGGAGGTTCTTTACTCCGCTATGGAGGACTATGCTCTCGATATAATCATCGGTAAGGGACCGAGCGCGAGAAGCATAAGGCTTCCGCTGAATAAGTTTACCCTTATCGGAGCGACGACCAGAGCCGGACAGCTTTCCGCCCCTCTGCGCGACCGATTTGGAGTTCAGTTCAGGCTTCAGCTTTATACAAACGAGGAGCTTGCGCAGATAGTTACCCGTTCCGCAAGGCTTCTTGAAACGGGAATGTCGGCTGAGGGCGCTATGGAAATAGCCTCGCGTTCAAGAGGAACACCGCGTATCGCCAACAGACTTCTTAAAAGAGTACGGGATTTCGCTCAGGTAAAGGGAGACGGAGCAATCGACCGTAAAATAGCGGATTACGCCTTACAGCAGCTTGAAATAGACCATCTCGGACTTGACAATCTTGACAGGCGTATGCTTGAAACAATAATCAAGTTCTATGACGGAGGACCGGTTGGTCTTACGACTCTTGCCGCGACGATAGGCGAGGAGGCGATAACCCTTGAGGACGTTTACGAGCCGTACCTTATGCAGATAGGCTTTATTAACAGAACTCCAAGCGGAAGATGCGTAACCCGTCTCGCGTACGAGCATCTGGGATTACCGATGATAAATACAAAGCAAAAGAAGGGGAATACGCCCGAGGGACAGCTTGGACTGTTTGACGAGGATAATTAAAGGATATAATTAAGTTATGTGGGCAGAAAAAAATTGGCAGGATTACGAGCTTATAGATTGCAGTGATGGGGAGCGCCTTGAGCGCTGGGGAAAATATATCCTTATCCGTCCCGACCCGCAGGTAATCTGGAAGGGAATAAAAAGGAGTCCGATGTGGAAAAAGGCGGACGCCGTGTATTCGCGCTCAAGAAGCGGCGGCGGAAGCTGGTCGGAGAGCAGACTTCCGCAGGAATGGAAAATATCCTTTCCTCTCGGTAACGAAAAGGCCGCGCGCTTTATAATCAAACCTACGGGCTTTAAGCATACGGGCTTGTTTCCCGAGCAGGCGACAAACTGGAATTGGTTTTATAACCTGATAAAGAATTCGGGCAGAAAAATCAAGGTGCTTAACCTTTTCGCGTATACGGGCGGAGCGACTGTTGCCTGCGCTATGGCGGGCGCGGAGGTATGCCACGTTGACGCTTCAAAGGGAATGGTAGCTCAGGCAAAGCAGAATATGGCGCTTAACGGTCTTACGGACGCCCCCGTCCGTTATATCGTTGACGACTGCAAGAAGTTCTGCGAAAGAGAGATAAGACGCGGTAACCGCTACGACGCTATTATAATGGACCCGCCCTCCTATGGCAGAGGTCCAAACGGTGAGGTCTGGAAGCTTGAGGAGAGCATAAGCGAGCTTTTAAAGATAACGGCTCAGGTGCTTTCCGATAACCCGCTGTTCTTCCTGCTTAACTCCTACACGACGGGGCTTTCCGCCGCGACAGTCGGATATCTGCTTGATACCGTCTTAAAGGATAAATTCGGCGGTCATACGGAGAGTGAGGAGATAGGTCTTTGCGTAACGCAAACGGGTGGGGTATTGCCAAGCGGCGCCTCGGCTCGCTGGGTAGCGGACTGAAAAAATTAAGAGTTAAGAGAGAAAAGAGAAACGGTTGATTTTGCTCTGCGAAATCTTCATTTTGAGTGAGAAAATGAGAGAACCATTTATAAAATTTGAAAACGTATCGTACTCCTACGAGGGAGACGAGGAGGGAATTCTGCTTCCCCCCGTGCTTAAAAACGTGAGCTTTGAAATAGAGAAGGGCTCGTTTGTCGCGGTGCTTGGTCATAACGGAAGCGGAAAATCAACCCTTGCCAAGCTTATAAATATGATACTTTATCCCACCGAGGGAAGAATATATATTGACGGTAGGGACATAACCGATGAGAATATGACCGAGGACGACGTATACGATATACGCCGCCGCATCGGTATGGTGTTTCAGAACCCCGATAATCAGCTCGTCGCAACGGTAGTGGAGGAGGACGTCGCCTTCGGTCCGGAAAATCTCGGAGTTGAGCCGAGTGAGATAAGACGACGTGTTGACGAGGCTCTGGAAACTGTTGGAATGAGTGAGTTTAAGCGTCATTCCCCTCATCAACTTTCGGGCGGACAAAAGCAGAGAATAGCCATAGCCGGAATAATCGCTATGCTGCCTGAGTGTATAGTTTTTGACGAGTCCACCGCTATGCTTGACCCAAGAGGAAGAGCTGAGGTGATGGATACCATTGAGCGCCTCAACCGAGAAAACGGAATAACGGTTTTGCATATTACGCATAATATGGACGAGGCGGTCAGAGCCGACAGAGTTATCGTTATAAACGACGGCAGGATATGTATTGACGGTACTCCTAAGGAGGTATTTTCAAGCGTTGAGCAGCTGCGCTTAGTAGGTCTTGACGTGCCGCAGGTTACGGAGCTTCTTTACGACCTTGAAAATTGCGGCTTTGACGTTGATCATACAGAGCTTGACGAGGAAAAATGTGCCGACGCTCTCGCAAAGCTTATTTTAGGCAGATAAACTAAGAGAAAACAGGTAAGAGAAAATAAAAAAATGAACGCTCTTGAACTAAGGAATATAGAATATACATACAGTAAAAACACGCCGTTTGAAAACACGGCGTTAAAAGGCGTTACGGTGGCTTTCGAGCAGGGAAGGGTCAACGGTCTTATAGGTCATACCGGAAGCGGAAAGTCTACTCTCGTTCAGATGATGAACGGTCTGCTGAAGCCAGACGCAGGCGAGGTGATTCTCGCGGGCAAAAACATCTGGGATGAGCCTAAAAAGATAAGAGACGCGCGTTTTCGGTGCGGACTTGTGTTTCAGTATCCGGAATATCAGCTTTTCGAGGAAACCTGCGAAAAGGATATAGCCTTCGGCCCCAAAAATATGGGACTTGATGCGGACGAGATAAACAGGCGTGTGTTTTCGGCGGCGGATTTCGTTGGGCTTGATAGGGATATACTGCAAAAATCACCCTTTGAGCTTTCGGGCGGACAAAAGAGGAGAGTCGCGCTTGCGGGAGTTATGGCAATGGAGCCTGAGGTTCTTGTGCTTGACGAGCCTGCGGCGGGGCTTGACCCAATAGGAAGGACCGAAATATTCGGCGGCATAAGGCGCTATCAGAGAACCAAGGGAAATACCGTAATAATAGTAAGCCACAGTATGGAGGACGTAGCCGAGTACTGCGATACCTTGACTGTGCTCAAAAACGGTGAGGTTCTGCGCTCAGGAAGCTGCGCCGAGGTTTTTGCTTACGAAAAAGAGCTTACCGAATCGGGACTTGGAGTTCCGCAGATAACGAGATTTATGCGTCTTCTCCGTGAAAGAGGGGTAAAAGTTGCCGAGGACATCTATACAGTAGACGCGGCGTTTGACGAGCTTAGGCGTATCCTCGATGGAAAGAGGGGTGGCGCAGATGCTTAAAGACATCACCTTAGGTCAGTTTTTCCCCGGCAATTCCGTTCTGCACAGAGCCGACCCGAGAATGAAGATAATATTAGCTATTATATATATCGTGTTTGTTTTTCTCGCGAAAAACTCGGCGGCGTATCTTCTTGCCGTCGGCTTTACGGTGCTTTTGGTGCTGCTGAGCCGTATAAAGCTCAGTGTCGTGCTTAAAGGACTTAAACCGCTGCTATTTATAATGGTGTTTACTGCGTTTTTCAATATTTTCTGGACTAAGGGCGAGACCGTTCCGCTGTTTTCCTACGGTATAATCACAATTTACCGAGAGGGGCTTTGGTTTGCGGCGGTAATGATAATAAGAGTTGCCTGTATACTTGCGGGAAGCTCGGTGATACTTACCTATACCACCTCCCCCATATCGTTAACCGACGGAATCGAGCGTCTGCTTAAGCCCTTGAAGGTGATTCACGTGCCCGTTCACGAGTTTGCTATGATGATGACCATAGCTCTGCGCTTTATTCCTACGCTTATCGAGGAAACCGATAAGATAATGAACGCGCAGAAGGCAAGGGGCGCTGATTTTAATTCCGGCGGACTTGTAAAAAGAGCCAAGGCGCTTCTGCCCGTACTTATTCCGCTGTTTGCCTCCTCATTCCGCCGTGCGGGTGAGCTTGCTACCGCAATGGAGTGTCGATGCTACCGAGGAGATAACGGCAGAACGAGAATGACTAAGCTCCGTTACAGCGGAATAGACATAGTGCTGCTGATTTTGTTTGCCGCGTTCGGTACGGGAATAATTCTTATGAATATCCATCTCGGCTTTTTCCTTAATTTCGGTATGGTACTATGAAATATCTGATTAAAATTGCCTATAACGGCGCAAATTACTGCGGTTGGCAGGTTCAGAAGAACGGAGTAAGCGTTCAGGGTGAGATGTGCCGAGCCGCAAAAGAGATTTTCGGCGACGGAGTAAAGGTAACGGGCTGCTCAAGGACGGATAGCGGCGTGCACGCAAGGGAATACTTTTGTACGCTTGAAACGTTGTCAAGCGCGCCCGTAATCCCCGAAAATCAGCTTCCGAGGGCGCTGAACCGATATTTAAGCGAGGATATAACAGTCTTTTCCGCTAAAGCGGTTGACAAGAGCTTTCACGCTCGTTACGACGTAAAGGAAAAGACCTACGAGTACGTTTTTGATAACGGTGAGCAGAGAGACCCGTTTCTTTTTGGCAGAGCCTGGCATATTCCGAAAAGGCTTGACGAGGCGAAAATGAACGCCGCCGCTAAGTGTTTTATAGGAGAGTACGATTTTTCGGCGTTTATGGCGAGTGGCTCGTCCGTTACCGATACCGTAAGACACGTTACGGGCGCTGAGGTAACCCGCGAGGGCGATAAGGTTATTTTCAGAGTTACCGCGAACGGCTTTCTTTACAATATGGTAAGGATAATGGCGGGTACACTGCGCGACGTCTCGATAGGAAAGCTTGCGGTCGGCGATATTAAGAGCATAATTTTAGGCGGAGACAGAAAAAAGGCGGGACTTACCGCGCCGCCTGACGGACTTTATCTTATCAAGGTGGTGTACTGAGAGCACCGCCTTCGCTTACATATCTTTATGAAAGGAGAATAGGCGTATGGGAAATTTATTTGATATTGCGCTGATACTTGCGTTTGCTGCTTCGGTCTTTTTCTGCTACAAGCTTGGATTTTTCAAGCTTATAAGACCGTTTCGAAAGCTTGCGGCGTTTGTGCTGGCGTGGAGCTTGAAGGATAGTGCTATTGTGCGTGGCACGGTAGGTAAGCTTATAAACGCAGATGGCTTTAAGGCGTTCCTGAACGGCAGAGTGAACGCTCTGTGGGGAGAGCGTATAAAGACCGCCGCAAGCGCTGACGGAGTATCTATTTCGGAGCGATTTGACAACGTATTCGGATTTCTGGGTGAGATATTCGCAAATATAAAAAGCTTTTGTATAGCGCTTTACGATAAGGAGCTTGCAGCGAGTATCCCTAACGATACGGTTCCGTTTTCGGAAAAGCTGGAAGCATTCGTTATGGAGGTTACGGATTATATAACGGGAGCCGCGGTAGGATTTCTGACCGCGCTTTCGGGATTTATATTGCTTTATATAATCTTCTCTGTTTCGTTTTGGCTTGTCGCCAAGCTTCTTGACGGTATATTCAGCGACGGCGTTTTCGGTCTTCTGAACAGATGTATAGGAGGCGCGGTAGGAATTCTGTACGGATTTCTTATCGCTTGGGCGCTTTCCCTTGCGTTTGTTTTGCTTATTCCGCTTATTACCACGGTAAGTCAGGAGAGCGTACTCAGCGGAGTGATGGGAGTAACCGAATGGTTTTACACTAAGTTTTTTATTTCGCAGCTGCTTGGAATAACATTATAAAACAAAGGCGGAAGCTCATTTAGTGTAAGTTTATAACGAAGATTTAGAAAAAAGCACTTATGATAACGAAAAATCGTTTGTCATAAGTGCTTTTGCGTTACTTTTATCTTATTTGCCCGATGGTTACGGTGAAGTTTTTGCTGTTGCAAAAGTGAAGTTTCTTTGCAGTGAAGTTTGCTGCTTTGCAAAGCAAAGTAGCAAGTGAAGTTAAGTTTACCCACTATGCCGTGGTTTTGCTATGCAAAACCGGCAAAACTTCACTATCCGCAGGATAACTTCACTTACATAGTAAATTTCACTTGCCCGTAAGGGCAAACTTAGTTAATGGGCGTACTCGAAAACTGCGTTTTCGGTCGCGCCCATTTACGAGCTTCCGTATTTGTTTATTGCCCTTGGGCAGCGGGTGCTTTATTTGCCCCTCCCGCCTGATTTATCTTTTTGAGCCACTTTCCGCTTCTCAGTCGGAAATAACACCAGACGCATTTAATTATCTGGTCAATTTTCAGGAAGAAGTATATCCAGAACGGAGGAAGATGAAGAACAAGTCCTGAAAGAGCTCCGAGCGGCACAGAGGCTATCCAAAGAAAAAGAATGTCGCCTATCATAAGGAACTTGGTGTCGCCACCGGCTCTCAAAACACCTTTCGTAAGGATAGAGCTTACCGATTGGAATATCATGATTATCATTATCGAATACATGAGCTGGTGGGATATCTGCTTTGCTTCGGCGGAAACGTCGTAGAAATTTATTACCGGATTTTTTACTAAGAATATGATGCCGGACGCCACAAAACCTATAAAAAAGCCCATTATCATAAAGGCGTAGCCCTGCTTTTGAGCTTTTTTGTTGTCGCCCTCGCCCATTGTGTGTCCCGTGATGATTCCGCTTGCGTTTGATACGCCCTGCGTGAGCACCGAGCTTAACTGCTGAACGACGGTGGTAACGGAGTTAGCCGCGACGAAAGCCTTTCCTATTCTGCCCATTACCATCGCTACGGCATTGTTTCCAAGCGCGAGCAAGGAGTCGCTTACAAGAACGGGAATGCTTACCCTGATGTATTCTCTTACAAGGTCGGAGCATTTCATAAATACGTCTTTTAAGCGATATTTCATTCTTTTATCGAAAAAGAAGAAGTACCCGCATATAAACAGGAACTCATAGCCTCTTGCGATAAGAGTTCCGAGCGCCGCGCCCGCTATCTCCATTCTCGGAGCGCCGAGCTTACCGAAAATAAATATCCAGTTAAAGAAAACGTTTACGCCGAATGCCGTTATAGAGCTGATAAGCGGTATACGCACTTGTCCGACGCTTCGGAGGATTACGGTACAGGTAAGGGAAAATCCCATAAAGACGTACGTCGGTATAAGCCACTTTAGGTACTGAATTCCGTAATCGATAATTTCGGTGTCCGAGGTGTATATCCGCATTATAAGGCTTGGAATTAAAACAGTAGCCGCCGTGAACACAAGGCTGAAAACAAGACAGAAGCGAAGCATTATGGTAACCGCTTTTTTCAGGGAATCGCCGTCCTTCATTCCCCAGAAGCGAGAGGTAAGCACCGAAGCGCCCATTCCTATTCCCATACAGCATATCATAAAGAGGTTGATAAACTGACCGGCGAGCGTTGCGGCAGAGAGCTGTGAATCTCCCATGCTGCTCAGCATGACCGTGTCCGCAAGGTTGATAGCGACTGTTATAAGCGATTGCAGGGATATAGGAATGGCTATTTTAGCCATGTTTGCGTAAAGCTCCTTTAAATTGAGCTTTTGATCTTTTAAGTTTAAACCGTTTGTCATACTTAGTAATTTACACCTTTAATAGTATAGCCCGTAAAGTCTTGTCGAGCCTGTCAAGCGATGCCGTTTCAAGCTTTTCCTTAGGCGAGTGTATATCTGACATATTAGGACCTATCGCTATAATGTCGGGCGCTTTTCCAAGGCTTTCGAGCTTTTCATAAAGAATACCGCATTCAAGCCCCGCGTGGACAGCGTAGAAGGAAGGCTCATGTCCGTATATTTCAGCGCAAGCCTCGGTATATACGTCCTGCAGCCTGCTTCCGCGCCTGTATTCCCAGCCGGGATACTCACTTACGGTAGAGACAGAGCCGCCAAGCGCGTGAGAAAGCCTTTTCAGAGCTTGGTCTGTAAGGGTTGCCGCTGTTTTGCTTGCGGAGCGCGCCAGGTGGCAAATACGGAGGAAGCTGCTTTCGGTCTGTACTATACCAAGATTTACCGATGATAAAACCATATCGGTGTCCGGTATCATTTTCAGTACGCCCTGCGGCGAAAGAATAAGCGCGGAAATGACAGACGAGGTGCTTTTCAAGGTCAGCATATCGCAAGCGGTATCGTTTTCGAGCTGCTTAAGCTTAGAAAAACTGACCTTGAATTTTTTTGCGTCCTCTTTATTGAGTGTTTTACGTATCTGCTTTTCAAAGTCTGATGCCTTTTCCTTGGCGTTTTTTTCGTCGCCGCTTCCGTAGAAGATGACGGTAGCGGAAGCTGAGGCGGGGATAACGTTGTCCTTGCCGCCGCCAAACAGACTCACAATATGGAACGGATAGTCGCTGTATATGCTGTCAAGCAGGTGAGCGAGGAGCTTTATAGCGCTTTGACCGCCGTTTGCTATTTCCGTTCCGCTATGACCGCCTTTAAGACCGCCAACGGTTATTTTTACGGCTTTTCCGCATTTACGGGTGCGTTCAAGCGGTATTTTAGTTTCAAAGCGTTTTCCCGAAGCGCAGCCTATACAGGCGGAGCATTCAGCGCCGTTATCAAGGTTTACCGCAAGCGAGCTTTTAATTTCCGAATAGTCAAAGGCAAACGCCCCGTACATACCGGTTTCCTCGCCCGAGGTGAACAAATACTCGGTTTCGGGTGCGATCAAGGCTTCATCGGTCATCAGTGAGAGCATAGCGGCAACGCCTGCTCCGTCATCTGCGCCGAGGGTGGTTCCGTTTGCAAAAAGAAAGCCTTCCTTTTCGATAAGCTCGATAGAGTCGTTTTCAAAATTATGAGTCGATGAGGGCAGCTTTTCGCAAACCATATCGGTATGCGCTGTAAAAAGCACAGTTGGCTTGTCCTGGCGGCATTTTGAAGCGCTTTTTCTTACGAATACGTTGTTTTCAGTGTCTCTTACGCAGTAAAGTCCGTGTTCTATCGCGATAGCCTCAATGTAATCCGCAATACCCTTTTCGTTTCCCGAGCCTCTCGGAATAGAGGAAATTTTCTTAAAAAAATCAAGTGGAGTCAAGACGTTTTTCCCTCCTGAAGCTTTTTGTAGTAAGACACAGCGAGAGCGTCGCAGCGCTCGTTATACGGGTGCCCCGCATGCCCCTTTACCCATACGAACTCTACCTCGTGCTTGTCGAGAAGCATAAGAAGGGTTTCCCAAAGCTCAGGGTTAAGCGCGGGCTTTCCGTCCGCCTTTCTCCAGCCCTTCGCTTTCCAGCTCTTTGCCCAGCCGAGAGTAATGCCGTCGCTTACGTATTTTGAATCGGTGGTGAGAGTAACTGAGCAGGGTTCCTTGAGCGCGCTCAGCGCCTCGATAACGGCGGTAAGCTCCATGCGGTTATTGGTGGTCTGATGCTCTCCGCCGCACAGCTCCTTTTCCCGTCCGTTATATACGAGCACCGCGCCGTAGCCGCCCGGTCCGGGATTTCCGCTGCACGCTCCGTCCGTATATATATCAACGTGTTTCATAGTTTTATCATTACCGCTTTCCATAATCATTATTATAATTATACTATATTTTTAAAAAAAATCAATAGCATATTAAAAACTTTAACGGAAGCTTACTTGACACAGCGCTTAAAAAATAATATAATTAGAATAACACTAATATTTTAGGAGACAGGGCTATGGAATTTTTATGTGAGCATGTGGTTGACAGAAAGAAGCAGGGCGCGTACAGGCTGATAAAGCCCGCGATAGCCTCGCTCTGGATAATTATTCCGCTTATTATAATCGGTATCGGCTTTACCGTTGCGGGAGCGTTTGGCGGCGGGGCGGGTATAGGCTACGCCACCATATTTATAGTTCCGCCTATTACCGCGTTTCTCGCGGGTAAATTCGCGCCAGCCACGATGGCGTTTGGCGAGGTAGCGTATGAATACACGATTGCATCGGGCGAGATGTCCTTTGCTAAGGTATTCGGCAACCGTTTTCGCCGCGAGTGGTTTTCACTTAAAGTGTCTGATATGGAAAAATGCGCTCCCCTTACGCCGCATACCGAAAGAGAGCTTGAGGGGATAAGCGTGTCCCGTATATACAGAGCCGTGTCGGGCGATGACGCCCCGAATATTTATTACGCCATCTTCACTGACAGTAAGGGTGAGAGATGTCTTATGTATTTTGAGATGATAAAAAAGAGTTTAAGAATGATAAAGACCTATCATCCCGCGACAGTTATGAGCAACCTCCCCTTCTAAAAACATATATTTGACTTCCGCTTCATAAAATTACTTAAAAGATTTTAAGGAGTGGTATTATGAAAAGGCTTGCGTTGATATTACTACTTGCGCTTGCGGTTGTTTCGTGCGGAGAGAAAACGGACGGTGATCCGTTTTCGGTATTTTCGGGTGATTTTACGGCAAGGATACTTATGACGTGCGAGGGGAATCAGTCTGAATACGTCTATCGTAGCGAGGATAAAACGATTTCTTTTTTAAGCCCGACGGAGCTTACGGGTTACGTTATGCGGAGCGAGAACGGCGAGGTGCGCCTTTGCTACGGAGATATCAGCGTCGCGCTTTCCGAGTACGAGTCCAGACTTATGCTTGTAAACGAGACGGTTTTCGGTATGAGTCCCGAAAGCATATCGTCTATAAGCGCGGAGCAGGGTGAGACAGGTACTGTTACGTCTGTCAGAACGCTTGAATGCTCATACCGCTTCGCCTCCGACGGCAAGCCTATTTTAATCAGCGGTTCAATAGACGGTATCGCCTTTGAGATGGTCTTTTCCGAGTTTTCAGAGGAGGCGCAGGGGTGAAGCCTGAGCTGCTTATAAACACCGATAACCTCGTCAAAAACGCTCAGGCGCTTAAAGATACCGTAGGAGATTTTTACTGTGTGCTTAAATGCGACGCATACGGACACGGAGCGACAAGGTGCGCTTCGGCGCTGCATAGCGCGGGAATGAAACGCTTTGCGGTGTTTTCTCTTGCCGAGGCGCTTGAAATCAAGTCCTTTGTAGGTGATTCTGATATTCTTATTCTTGGCAGAACTCCGTCAAGGTATGCCTCAGCGCTTAAAGAAAACCGCTTTATCCAGACTGTCTTTTCGGAAGAGTATGCTTCGGAGCTTAAACCGTTTTCAAACGGATTAAGAGCGCATATAAAGCTTGACAGCGGAATGAACCGCAGCGGCTTTAAAACAGAGCCTGAAATGATTAAAAAGGCGTTTTCAGGATTTCGGGGTGAGATTGAGGGTGTGTATACGCATTTCCATAGCGCCGACTGCGACTCACTTGAAGGCGCGGAAAAGCAGCTTGTAAAATTCACAGCATACGCCACCGAGCTTGAAGTTATCCTTTCGAAAAAACTGACCAAGCACGCCGCCGCCTCCGCGGCGGCGCTCAGAATGAAAAGAGCGCGGCTTGACATCTGCCGTATCGGTCTTGCGCTCTACGGCTGCCTTCCCGATAACTGTGAGTCAGCGCGCGAGCTTTTGCCCGTAATGACTCTGAGAGCGCCCGTTATATCTGTAAGAGAGGTCAAAAAGGGCGAAAACATCGGTTACGGGTGCGATAATAAGGCAAAGAAGTGTATGACTGTGGCAACCGTAGCGGTTGGCTACGCAAACGGACTTCCAAGGTCTGCTATGCGGCTTTTCCGTCCTGCTATTAACGGGAAACGAGTGGATATCGCAGGGCGTATCTGTATGGACAGATGTATGCTTGACGTAACGGACGTAGACGGTGTTAAGCCGTACTGTGAGGTCGAGCTTTTCGGCGCTTCCGTATCAGTTACGGAGCTTGCGGAAGCAGAGGGAACTATCCCTTACGAGACTCTTACCAGAGTCGGCAAAATGAACAGATGAGAGAAAGGAGAAGTATAGGGAAATGGCTGATGTTTTTTCAAGGCTTGCGCCGTTTATACAGGAATATATCTACCGAAACGGCTGGACAGAGCTTAGGCAGATACAGACTGACGCGGCAAGAGTAATTTTTGAAAGCGACGACAACCTTCTTCTTACTACGCCTACGGCGTCGGGTAAGACAGAGGCTGCCTTTTTTCCTGTTATCTCCGATTTATATGAAAATCCGTCGGAAAGCTTCGGAGTTCTGTATATCGCGCCGCTTAAAAGTCTTATAAACGACCAGTTTTCAAGAATAGAAGCGCTTCTTGACGAGAGCGAAATACCCGTTTACCATTTCCACGGAGACGTAGCGGCGTCGCATAAGACCAAGGCGATAAATAACCCCAAAGGAATCATTCAGATAACACCCGAATCGCTTGAAAGCATGCTTATCAACCGTTCAAACGATGTTTTCCGACTTTTCTGCGACCTGCGCTACGTAATAATAGACGAGCTTCACACCCTGACGGGAAGCGACAGAGGCAACCAGATAATCTGTCAGCTTTCGAGAATTGCGAGAATGATAGGCTACCACCCAAGACGGATAGGGCTTTCTGCTACTGTTGGGGACGTTTCACTTGCTTGTGATTGGCTGTCTTTGGGAAGCGGGCGAAGGACTACCTGCCCTGACGTTCCGAGGGACAAGCTTAAATGGAAGCTTGGCTTTGAGCAGTTCTATATTGGCAGCGACGGTATTGCGGCAGAGGGGCAGGAAAACGGCGCTTCGAACGCGCCCGCAAGCGCTGAAAATCATACCATAGACCCCGGCTACGCCTTTGTTTACGACTGTGTAAAGGACAGAAAATGTATAGTTTTCTCAAATTCCAGAGAGGAAACCGAGTATGTAACCGCTACGCTCAGGCAGATAGCGGACAAGCGTGGCGAGCCTGACGTTTTTTCCATACACCACGGGAATCTGTCGGCGGCTATCCGCGAGGGAGCCGAGCTTGACCTTAAAAATGACGAGGTGGTCAATACCACCTGCGCTACCGTAACGCTTGAGCTTGGAATAGATATAGGAAAGCTTGAGAGGATAGTGCAGATTGAGGCGCCAAACTCGGTGTCGGCTATGCTTCAACGTATCGGACGTTCGGGAAGAAGGGGCGGAGCGCCCGAAATGATGATGGTGTTCCGTGAGGAAATGCCGCTTCCCGACACGCCGCTTCCGCAGCTTATACCGTGGCAGATACTTCAGGCGGTAGCGGTAGTCCAGCTTTACGCTGAGGAGCGCTTCATAGAACCCCCGATACGCAAAAAGCTTCCATTCAGCCTTATGTTCCACCAGACGCTCAGCGTTTTGAAGTCGAGCGGTGAGCTTACCCCCGCTAAGCTTGCGGGTAGAGTTATGGGGCTGCCTCCGTTTGAAGCGGTAAGCAAGGAGAGCTACCGAAAGCTTCTTGTTTCGATGGTATCAAACGATTTCATAGAAAGAACGGAAACGGGCGGACTTATAGTAGGTCTCAAGGGCGAAAAAATAACCTCGAGCTTTAAATTCTACGCCGTTTTCAAGGATTCCGAGGATTTTACCGTAAGGTGCGGCTCGGACGAGATAGGCACGATAACCTCACCGCCTCCGGTGGGAGACAGATTTGCGCTTGCGGGTAGAGTATGGGAGGTTACCGAGCTTGACGTTAAGGGCAGACTCGTGTTCGTAAACGCGGTAGGCGGCAAGATGGAGATATCGTGGCCGGGCGATTACGGTGAGATACACACTAAAATTCTGAAAAGAATGAAGCGGATACTGAGCGAGGATACGGTCTATCCGTATCTTAAGCCCGCCGCCGCAAAGCGTATAGCGGAGACACGCGCGCTTGTCAGAAAAACGGGAATGCTTCAATATCCGATAGTTCATCTCGGCGGTTACAGCTACGCGCTTTTCCCGTGGCTTGGAACAAGGGCGTTCAGAACGTTGCGCAAGACACTGTACGCCTTTAAGGAACGCTTCAAGCTGAGCGCTATCGACTATGAAAGGTGCTACTATATCACCTTCCGCATGGAAAAGGGAACGCCTGCCGAGCTGTACGGGGCGATAAAAGCCAAAATCGAGAGCGACAGCTTTAACGTGTACGAGCTTGCCGAGTCGGGAGAAAATCCGATATTTGATAAATACGACGAGTATATACCGAGCGAGCTGCTTCGCGAAGCGTATGCCGTAGACAGACTTGAAAATAAAATAGAGCTTGAATAAACTGAGGACTTAAAAATGAAATATACCTTCAATGCGACGATAACGCCGCATGACCTTGACATAAACAATATTGCCTCCGCCTCCGCTGTGCTGAGGTATATGCAGGAGGCGGCGTACAGACATCTTACGGTTTGTCCACCGACTATGGACGAGCTGAGAAAGGAAAACAAGGTGTTCGTAATAAGCCGACTCAGCTTCAGTATCTATGACGAGCTGCGCTTTGACGATAACCTTGAAATATCCACGTGGCCGAGCGAGAGCAGGGGAGCGAGCTTCCCAAGGTCAACAAGAGCCACGCGTAACGGACGGATAGTGGCGGAGCTGGTTTCTCAGTGGGCGCTTATAGACCCCGTAAACAAAACTCTTTGGAGAGCAAGTGAATATAAGCCAGATTTTGAATACGAGGAGCCTATCGAGCTTGACCTACCCGCGAGAATAAAAATACCGCAGGGTATGGAGCTTACGCTTGTAGGCGAGCATACGGTTGAATATCACGACGTTGATATGAATAAGCACTTAAATAACACCAATTATCCCGATATACTGTGCGGCTTTTTGCCGACGATGGAGGGAAAACGAGTGGTCAGCATGTCGATAAGCTATCTGCGCGAGGCGCCTCTTTCATCAGTGATAAAGGTTTACTGCACAAAGGAGGACGACGGAGCCTTTTACCTCCGTACTGTTCTTCCCGACGGTAGCGCTAACGTTGAGTCGCGGATAGTTCTTGAGGATATCAGAGCATGAGGCGGCAGATAAGGCTTTCCGTTTCGGACGGACTGCTTTTTGGCGCGCTTACGCTTTTGCTTTCCGAACAGGGATATCAGCTTACCGACGATACCTCAGCTCCGCTTATTACAGATGATTGGCGGCTTTGCTCCGAGGAGGAAAACGCGCTCTACGTAGGTAGGGAGGGTCCGAATGAGGAAACGAGGTATCTTCACAGACCGTTTGAGGAGTCGGCGCTTTACGAGGCGGTAAACGGGCTTTTTGAGGACGGGGAAAGCGAGAAGAAAAGCGGAATAAGAATAGATAAGCGCCGTATGGTCGCTTACGTGGACGGAACGAGGATAGAGCTTACCGACAGAGAGCTTAAGCTGCTCAGCCTGCTAAGTCAGCGCAGAGGAGAGGCGGTAAGCGACGGCGAGATAGTTGAAAGGGTTTTTGGCGCGGAGATAGCCGAAAACAGCAACGTCGCCGCCGTTTACATTAACTATTTAAGAAAAAAGCTTGACCAAAGACTTGGCAGAAAAATGCTTTACCGTGTCAGAGGTCAGGGGTATATGCTGAAATAAAGAAAAGGAGCCTTCAAAATGCTTGAAAAAATATATACTATACCCGTAAACGAGGTGTTTGACCTCTGTATTGAGTATCCGGGAGAGGGCTGTCCGTTCTGCCGTCTTTACAGAAAGCTGGAAAACGACGAGATAGAGATAATTCTGGGCGCTTCGATGATGGAGCCCGATATCAGAATAAAAACCAACGAGCTTGGCTTCTGCGGAAGGCATTTTGACCTTATGCTTGAAAGAAATAACCGTCTTGGTCTTGCGCTTATCCTTGAAAGCCACTTAAACGAGGTGAGAGAGTTTTGTGAGCCGGGAGGCTTTCTCGGAGCGAGAACCAACGCCATTCCCGATAAGCTTTCAAAGCTCGGCTCTACCTGTTACGTCTGCGACAGAATTAACGGCAATTTCTCGAAAATGCTTGAAAACGCCGTATATCTTTACGATACCGAGCAGGAGTTTCGGGACAAGGTGAAAAACAGCCCGTACTTCTGTCTGCCGCATTACAGCGAGTTTTTAACCTCAGCCAAGGCGCATATGAATAAAAAGCGTGTGCCTGATTTCCAGAAGGCGCTGGCGGAGACGGTAAACAAATATTTCGACGAGCTTAGAGGAGATGTAAGTCATTTCTGCAAGAAGTTCGATTACAGATACGAAAACGAGCCTTGGGGAAATTCCAAGGACAGCGTCGAAAGAGCGATAAGATTTTTGTCGGGAGACAGGAGACTTAAGCTTGAAAAGCCGAAAAAGAACGAAAAGCTATGATGAAGATAACTAAAACGGACGGCGGAGTAATGATAAGCGGAATAGATTGCTTTTCCGTTATGCAGACCTTTGACTGCGGTCAGTGCTTTCGCTTTGAGGTAACCGGGAATAAGGCGGAGGGGTACGCCTTCGGTAAAAAAATACAGATTATGCAGATAAGCGACGGGGAGCTGTTTATAAGCCCGTGTGAGCCGGAGGAGTTCAACTCCGTGTGGATAAGATACCTTTCGCTTGATACCGATTACGAGGGGATACGCAGAGAGCTTTCGGTTACCAGAAAGGGTGATAAATCTCTTGCGCTCGCTATGGAAACGGGAAAGGGAATAAGGCTTTTAAGGCAGGAGCCTTGGGAAACGCTCTGCTCGTTTATCATTTCGCAAAACAACAATATACCGCGAATAAAAAAGATTATAGCCGCGCTTTGTAAGGCGGGAGCTGAGATATCGGGTGGCAGCGAGACGGACTTTCCGTCTCCCGAAACACTTGTGAAAATGGGCGTGGACGGTCTTTTCGCTCTTAAAACGGGCTTTCGCGCGGCTTATCTTTACGACGCGGCGCATAAGGTGCTTAGTGGAGAGGTTGACCTTGAAGCAGTAAAGGCAATGCCGACCGAGCAGGCGGCAGGCGAGCTTTGTAAAATAAAGGGCGTAGGTCCGAAGGTCGCCGCGTGCGCTCTGCTTTTCGGCTTTGAAAAATACGACGCCTTCCCCATTGACGTGTGGGTGAAAAGGGTTATGGCGGAGTATTACGGTGGCGAGGTCAGCGGAAAGGATTTCGGCGCGTACGCCGGTCTCGCTCAGCAGTACCTGTTCTACCACAGAAGGTATATTGAGGGCGAAAATGTAAAATAATATCACTGTAAGTATTAATATTTTAATACCTATTGATTTTTTTGCGTTTTTGTAGTACAATGTAGTTTGATATGAATTAAACTTTACATACGGAGGAAATAAAAGTGGCAATAAAGCTTAACGAAAAGTATCTTAAGGGCTTCGTTACCGAGGCTGAGCTTGATGAGGTAAAGGCAGATACCGCAAAGGCTATAAAGAGCATTGCGGCAAGAGACGGGGAAGGAAACGACTACCTTGGCTGGATAGACCTTCCCGTAAATTACGATAAGGACGAGTTCGCCGCCATAAAGAAGGCGGCGGAAAAGATAAAGAATAGCTGCGATATTTTCGTGGTTATCGGTATCGGAGGCTCGTATCTTGGCGCAAGAGCCGCTATTGAGTTCATTAAGAGCCCTCTTTACAACAATATGAAAAAGGATACCCCCGACATATATTTTGCGGGTAACGGATTAAGCGGAACTGCTCTTGAGGAGCTTCTCGCTATCTGCGAGGGCAAGGATATCTGCGTTAACGTTATCAGTAAATCAGGTACTACAACCGAGCCGGCTATCGCTTTCAGAGTTTTCCGTGATCTTCTTGAAAAGAAGTACGGCGAGCAGGGCGCGAAGGAGAGAATTTTCGCCACCACCGATAAGGCTAAGGGAAGCTTAAAGACACTTGCTACCGAAAAGGGCTACCAGACCTTCGTAGTTCCCGACGACGTGGGAGGACGTTACTCTGTTCTTACTGCCGTTGGGCTTCTTCCGATAGCGGTAGCGGGCTGCGATATAGACGCTCTTATGAAGGGCGCCGCGGACGCAAGAGAGGCGTATAACGGCAAGGTAGGCACCGACTGCGAAAGATACGCCATTATCCGTAACTGTCTGCACAGAAAGGGTAAGGATATAGAGATACTCGCCTGCTACCAGAGCTTCTTTACAATGACTGCTGAATGGTGGAAGCAGCTTTACGGCGAGAGCGAGGGTAAGGACGGGAAGGGTATATATCCCGCTTCCGTTATCTTCTCAACCGACCTTCACAGTATGGGACAGATGATACAGGAGGGTAAGCGCAATATTTTCGAGACCGTTGTCGATATAAAGAATACGGGCGCGAGCGTTACCGTTCCTTCCGATGAGGCAAATCTTGACGGACTTGGGTTTATCGCGGGACAGAGCCTTGACAGCGTAAACTTCAAGGCGTTCCAGGCTACCGCGCTCGCTCACTGCGACGGCGGAGTACCCAATATCGTTCTTGAGCTTGACGAAAAGAGCGAGTACGATTTCGGTTATATGGTATACTTTTTTGAGATGGCTTGCGCCATTTCGGGATATACTCTTGGAGTAAACCCCTTCAATCAGCCCGGCGTTGAGAGCTATAAGAAAAATATGTACGCTCTTCTCGGTAAGCCCGGCGCTGAAAACGAGGCTCGCCGCGCGGAGCTTCTCGCAAGACTTGAGGGTTAATTAAAAATGCGATTAAACCGTTTTCGTTTTGCGAGAACGGTTTAATTTATCTATACAATTTTCAAAGAAAGGACGGCAGAGTAAATGGAAAATAAGCCCTTTAAGCTCGTAAGCAAGTTTTCTCCCACGGGCGATCAGCCCGAGGCTATCGACGGGCTGGTTTCTGGACTCAGACAGGGAATGCGAGAGCAGATACTGCTCGGTGTTACGGGAAGCGGAAAAACGTTTACAATGGCAAACGTTATAGCAAGGGTAAACCGCCCTACTCTCGTCCTTGCTCACAACAAAACTCTCGCCGCCCAGCTTTGCTCGGAGTTTAAGGAATTCTTCCCCGAAAACGCGGTGGAGTATTTCGTTTCGTATTACGACTACTATCAGCCGGAGGCTTATATTCCGGGCAAGGACGTCTATATTGAGAAGGACGCCCTTGTAAACGATGAGATAGACAAGCTTCGTCATAGCGCGACCTCTGCCCTTTTTGAACGCAGAGACGTTATTATAGTGGCGTCCGTTTCGTGTATTTACAGCCTTGGAGACCCTGCCGAATATAAGGGGCTTATGGTTGATATACGTGTCGGAATGGAGATGGAGCGAAACGAGCTTCTTTCACGGCTCGTTTCCATAAGCTACGACAGAAACGATATTGCGCTTGAAAGAAATAAATTCAGGGTAAGGGGGGACGTCGTTGAGATTTACCCTTCGGGCTCTGACGGAGTTATTATAAGAGTTGAATTTTTTGGAGACGAGGTAGACAGGATAAGCGAGATTAATCCCGTAACGGGCGAGGCGCTTCGCGACGTAAGCTACACCGTTATCTTCCCTGCTACTCACTATGCGGTTTCACCCGAAAAGCGTGAAGCGGCGCTCTCCGTCATTATGGACGAAATGCTTGAAAGAGCAGAATATTTTCGCTCGCAGGGAAAGCTTATCGAGGCGCAGAGGATAGAGGAGCGAACGCGATACGATATCGAGATGATGCGAGAGGTCGGTTACTGCTCGGGCGTTGAGAACTATTCGAGAGTTCTGTCAGGCAGAGAGCCGGGAAGCACGCCGTATACCCTGCTTGATTATTTTCCCGATGATTTTCTGATGATAGTGGACGAGTCTCACGTTATGCTTCCGCAGGTCAGGGGAATGAGTGGCGGAGACAAAGCAAGAAAGACCAACCTTATTGAGTTCGGCTTTCGTTTGCCGTCCGCGTTTGATAACCGTCCCCTAAATTACGATGAATTTGACAGCAAGATAAATCAGGTAATATACGTCAGCGCGACACCCGGACCGTATGAAAAGGAGCACGCCGAGCAGACGGTTGAGCAGCTTATCCGCCCGACAGGGCTTATCGACCCCGAAATCGAGGTGCGTCCCGTAAACGGACAGGTTGACGATATAATGGGCGAGATATTCGCTCGGGCAGAGCGAAAGGAAAGGGTGCTTGTTACAACTCTTACAAAAAAAATGGCGGAGGACCTAACCGAATTCCTCGCTATGAACGGACTTAAAGTAAAATATATCCACCATAACGTTGACACGATGGAGAGAATGGAGATTATTAGGAGTCTCCGCTTAGGCGAGTTTGACGCCCTTATCGGAATAAATCTTCTTCGCGAGGGACTTGACATTCCCGAGGTGTCGCTTGTCGCGATACTTGACGCGGATAAGGAAGGACTTCTTCGCTCCGAAACCTCGCTTATTCAGACGGTAGGCAGAGCCGCGAGAAACGTAAACGGCAAGGTAATAATGTACGCCGATACGGTAACGCGCTCAATGAAGGCGGCGATAGACGAAACTAACAGACGCCGCTCGGTTCAGAAGGCGTATAACGAGAAAAACGGCATAGTTCCGAAAACGATAGTCAAGCCCGTTCACGACGTAATAGACCTCGGTAAGAGTGTGAAGGGCGGAAGCGAAAAGCAGGACAAGAAGCTTTCAAGAGCCGAAAGAGAAAAGCTGATAGCGGAGCTGACGGAGAGAATGAAGGATTGCTCGCGGCGTCTTGAATTTGAGGCGGCGGCAAAGCTCAGAGACCGCATAGCTCAGCTCAGAACGTATAAGTAAAAGGAAAAAACAAATGGCATCATTTATAGATATAGTCGGCGCAAGAGCCAACAATTTAAAGAACGTAAGCGTAAGGATACCAAGAGACAAGCTCGTGGTGTTCACGGGACTTTCCGGCTCCGGCAAATCCTCGCTTGCCTTTGATACAATATACGCGGAGGGACACAGACGCTTTGTCGAGTCGCTCTCGTCATACGCCAGAATGTTCCTCGGTCAGATGGATAAGCCCGAGGTAGACTCTATCGAGGGACTTTCCCCCGCGATTTCGATAGACCAGAAAACAACGTCAAAAAACCCTCGAAGCACCGTCGGAACGGTTACGGAGATATACGATTATCTTCGTTTGCTTTATGCCAGAGTCGGAGTTCCGCATTGTCCCGTTTGCCATAAGGCGATACGCCGTCAGTCCACCGACCAGATAATAGATAAAATAATGTCTTTGCCCATAGGCACGAAATTTATGGTCCTTGCGCCTGTTGTCAGAGCAAAAAAGGGTCAGCATGAAAAGGTCTTTGAGCAGGCGAGAAAAAGCGGCTTCGTGCGAGTCAGGGTAGACGGTATACTGTACGAGCTTACGGAGAGCATAGAGCTTGAAAAGAACAGTAAGCATACGGTTGAGATAGTGGTTGACCGTCTTGTGCTTAAAAAGGATATACGCACACGCCTTGCGGATTCCGTTGAGACGGCGCTTGCTCAGGCGGACGGGAATCTTAACATCTCCGTTCTCGGTAACGAGCCTGCCGAGCTATCCTTTTCGCAGAACTACGCCTGTGAGGAGCATAATATAAGCTTTGGAGAGCTTGAGCCGAGAATGTTTTCCTTCAATAACCCGATGGGAGCGTGTCCTGTCTGCGCGGGGCTGGGCGAGACCTCGGTCATCTCACCCGCAAAGATAATTCCGAATATGAATCTGTCGCTCAGAGAGGGAGCTATTGCGGTAAACGGCTTCAAGACCTTAGACGAAACCACCTATGCGGGTCCGCTTTTCGAGGCTGCGGGCGAGGTGGCAGGCTTTGATTTCGATAAGAAGCTAAAGGATTATTCCCCCGAAGCCTTAAACGCCCTGCTTTTCGGTACAGGCGACAGAAAATACGATATTGTGCGAGCCTTCGACGGCAAGCTTCGTCAGCAGCATATCACCTTCGACGGCGTATGCAATATGATACAGCAGAGAAAAAATATGTGGAAGGACGAGTATTACTCGCAGTTTTACGACGAAGCTCCCTGCGCCGCTTGCGGAGGCAAGCGCTTAAAGCCTGAGATACTCTCCGTTACGGTAGGTGAAAAGAGTATTGACGATTTCTGTAAAATGTCGGTTGTCAACGCTCTTGATTTTGTAAATTCACTCACCTTTGACGGCGCGGAGCTTAAAATATCCACAGAGATATTAAAGGAAGTAAGAAGCCGTTTGGGCTTCCTCAAAAACGTAGGGCTTGAATACCTTTCGCTTTCGAGAAAGGCAGGTACTCTTTCCGGTGGAGAAGCGCAGCGTATAAGGCTCGCTACACAGATAGGCTCGTCGCTTATGGGTGTTCTCTACATTCTTGACGAGCCGAGCATAGGACTGCACCAGAGGGATAACGGAAAGCTTATCGCTACCCTGAAATCTCTGCGCGATCTCGGAAACAGCCTTATCGTCGTAGAGCACGACGAGGAGACAATGAACGAGGCGGACTATATCGTTGATATCGGTCCCGGCGCGGGAATACACGGCGGACACGTCGTAGCCTGCGGTACTCCCGAGGAGATAAAAAATCACGAAAGCTCGGTTACGGGTGCGTTCCTTTCGGGCAGAAGGCGTATCGCCGTACCGAAGCAGAGGCGTGGGGGTACGGGAAAATTCCTTACGGTAGTAGGCGCAAGGGAAAATAACCTTAAAAACGTCAACGTCGATTTTCCTATCGGCGCGTTCACCTGTGTTACGGGTGTTTCGGGCTCGGGAAAATCCTCGCTTGTGAACGGAATACTGTATCAGGTGCTGGCAAGGGAGCTTAACGGAGCGTATACCTATGCGGGCAAGCACGATGAGGTAAGAGGACTTTCCGAGCTTGATAAGGTTATTGATATTGACCAGAGCCCGATAGGCAGAACTCCCCGAAGCAACCCCGCTACCTATACGGGACTTTTTACCGAGATAAGAGACCTTTACGCAAAAACCCCCGACGCCAAGATGAGAGGCTATAAGGCGGGACGTTTTTCCTTTAACGTAAGCGGCGGTCGCTGCGAGGCGTGCGAGGGCGACGGAGTAAAGAAGATAGAAATGCACTTTTTGCCAGACGTTTACGTTACGTGCGACGTATGTAAGGGTAAGCGCTATAACCACGATACCCTTGAATGTAAATACAAGGGCAAGAGCATATCCGACGTGCTTGAAATGACTGTTGAGGAGGGCAGAAGCTTCTTTTCCGAGCTTCCGAGGCTGAAAAGAAAGCTGGACACCCTTTACGACGTGGGGCTTGGATATATAAAGATAGGACAGTCCTCGACAACGCTTTCGGGCGGTGAGGCGCAGAGAGTCAAGCTTGCTACCGAGCTTTCAAAGCGCGCTACGGGTAAGACGGTCTATATCCTCGACGAGCCTACCACGGGACTTCACACGGCGGACGTTGAGAAGCTTATCGAGGTGCTTCAGCGTCTGGTCGATACGGGCAACACGGTCATAGTTATAGAGCATAATCTTGAAATGATAAAGACCGCGGACTATATCGTTGATATGGGTCCGGAGGGCGGAGACGGCGGCGGAACTGTGGTAGCTACGGGTACTCCCGAGCAGATAGCCGAAAGCAAGGACTCTTTTACAGGTCAATATCTTAAAAAAATACTTTCGGAAGGCTGAAAATGTCAAAAGCTTTAATTTATCTCAAATTCTTTATATGCGGCATAGCTGTTTCGATTCCGTACGTTTTTCCGAGATTTTGGATTTTGGCGTATATTACGCTTGTGCCTTTTGTTTATATGCTTATAGGACATACCGAGAGCTTTAATAAAAGAAAGGCGTATCTTGTCGGACTGTGCTTCGGAATGGGATATTTCGGCGTAATGTATCATTGGTTTACAGAGTTCTACCCGATGGAATTCGCGAGTGTTACCAAAGGAACGGCGGCTCTGCTCGTTGCCACCTGCTGGATTGGACTTGCTCTCGTTCAGGCGCTTGAATTCGGCTTCGTAACGCTTGTATACCGCCTCCTTAACCCTAAAAAAGAAAAACCGCTGATATGCGCTTTTGTTATAACGGCGATATGGGTGGTATTTGAGTGGCAGCAGAATCTGTTTTGGCGTGGAGTGCCTTGGGCAAGGCTCGCTATTACTCAGGTTGAGGCTCCGTTTGTGCTGCAAAGCGCCTCCTTGCTTGGCGGTCAGTTCGTTAGCGGGCTTATAGTTATGATAAACGCCCTGCTTGCGATAGCGGCAAGATACGCAGTTGAAAAGCTTGACGGAATGGGTATAAAAGCGATTACGGGTGCGCTCAAAAACAAAAAAACGGCAATACTTGCGTCTGTCGCTATCGGACTTTTCGCTATAAATTCCCTGTTCGGCGCAGTCAGACTGCTTACGTACGACGCCGAAACAAACAAACCGATAAAGGCAGCGGCAATACAGGGTAATCTCTCCTCGCTTGACAAATGGAGCGCCTCTCCCGCGAAATCACTTAACGTCTACCTTGAACTTACCAAGAAATGCGTAAAGGAAACGGGCGCCAAGCTGGTGGTGTGGCCTGAATCGGTTATACCGATAACCCTGAGCGCTTATCCGACTTTTACGGACAGAATAGCCGAATGCGCGGACGAGCTTGATATTACGCTGCTCGTGGGCGCGTTTGACAGAGCGAAAGCAACGGAGGACGAATATAACACAATGTATCTTTTCTCAGCCGACGGAGAGCTTTCGAAGGAGCGTTATCATAAGCGGAGATTAGTACCCTTCGGGGAATACACTCCGATGGAAAAGCTTGTACTTACTGTACTTCCCGTGCTTGACACCTTCAATATCTTCAACGATCCGCTATCTCCCGGCGAAAACGCAACCGTATTCAAAACGGGCGTTGGCGAAAGCGAGGTCGGAATAGGTCCGCTTATCTGCTTTGATTCCATTTACGATTATCTTTCGGCGTCCACCGTCAAAAACGGCGCGGAAATCATAACGCTTTCCACAAACGATTCGTGGTTTTCCGATTCTCCTGCGGTCTGGCAGCATAACAGTCATGCCGTGCTCCGCGCGATAGAGACGGACAGATATATAGTCCGCGCGGCAACCACGGGAGTTTCAACCGTTATCTCGCCTACGGGTGAGGTGATAGCGCAGATTGAGCCGCTTTCCGAGGGATATTGCGTAGCCGATATCTATGCGCAAAATACAAGAACCGTTTATAGCTATATAGGTAACGTTTTCGTATATATCTGTATAGGATTTATCGCTTTTACGGCTTCATATAAGATTACCGAAAGAATTAAAAAATCCAAATAAAACAACCGCCCTTGACCGAACAGGTCAAGGGCGGTATTTTGATTATTAAGGTTTTATCTGGGAGAAAAAACAAAAGTATCCCTTTACGCCGTTGCCTTAGTGGTAGCGGCGTAAAGGGAGTTCTTTGCGCAGCTTTCTTTCAAGAAAGCGCGTATTTTACTTATCGGTCTTGTCCTCGAAGCCGGGATCGTAGTAGGTCTGCTCGCCTCCCTGATCGCCCGCGCCCTGCGCTCCGTCAGCGCCCTGCTGAGCGTAAAGCTTCTCGCTGACCTTGTAGAACGCCTGCTCAAGAGCCTCGGTGTCAGCCTTGATAGCCTCGGTGTTGTCGCCCTTTACGGTTTCTTTAAGCTTTTCAAGAGCTGCCTTAACGTCGGTAAGCTCGGACTCAGGCAGCTTGTCGCCTATCTCGCCAAGAGTCTTTTCTGCCTGGAATATCATATTGTCGGCCTTGTTCTTGATATCAACGGCTTCCTTCTGCTTCTTGTCCTCCTCAGCGAACTTCTCAGCCTCCTTAACAGCCTTATCGATTTCCTCCTGACTCATATTGGTGGAGGAGGTGATGGTGATGTGCTGCTCCTTGCCCGTGCCCTTATCCTGCGCGGTTACGTTAACGATACCGTTAGCGTCGATATCGAAGGTTACCTCGATCTGAGGAACTCCTCTGGGAGCCGCGGGAATACCGTCAAGGCTGAAGCGACCGAGGGTGGTGTTACCCTTAGCCATCTCACGCTCACCCTGGAGAACGTGTATCTCAACGGAGGTCTGTCCGTCCGCCGCGGTGGAATATACCTGGCTCTTTTTTACGGGAATGGTGGTGTTTCTTTCAATTATCTTGTTGAATACTCCGCCCAGAGTCTCGATGCCGAGAGAAAGGGGAGTAACGTCGAGAAGGAGAAGGTCCTTTACGTCGCCGCCGAGAACTCCGCCCTGAATAGCCGCGCCGAGCGCTACGCACTCATCGGGGTTAATTCCCTTGAAGGGCTCCTTGCCGATAAAGCTCTTTACAGCGTCCTGAACGGCGGGAATTCTGGTTGAGCCGCCAACGAGAAGTATCTTGTCTACCTGAGAAACGGAAAGTCCGGCGTCGGAGAGAACCTGCTTTACGGGCTTCATCGTCGCTTCTACGAGGTCAGCGGTTATCTTGTTAAACTCAGCTCTGGTGAGGGTAGCCTCGAAGTGCTGAGGGCCGTCAGCGGTAACGGTGATGAAGGGAAGGCTGATGCTTGCCTGCATAATGCCGGAAAGCTCGATCTTTGCCTTTTCAGCCGCCTCTTTAAGTCTTTGTAGAGCCATCTTGTCCTTGCGCAGATCAAGACCGCCGTTATCCATAGCGAACTTGTCGGCTATCCAGTCGATTATGCGCTTATCAAAATCGTCTCCGCCAAGACGGTTGTTACCCGCGGTTGCGAGAACCTCGAAAACTCCGTCGCTGATTTCAAGCAGTGATACGTCAAAAGTACCGCCGCCGAGGTCGAAAATCATAATTTTCTGATCGGCTTCCTTATCCATGCCGTACGCAAGGGCTGCGGCGGTAGGCTCGTTGATTATACGCTTTACCTCAAGACCTGCTATCTTACCCGCGTCCTTGGTCGCCTGACGCTGAGCGTCGGAGAAGTAAGCGGGAACGGTGATGACCGCCTCGGTAACGGTAGTTCCGAGATAAGCCTCGGCGTCCGCTTTAAGCTTCTGAAGCACCATAGCGGATATCTCCTGAGGGGTGTAAGTCTTTCCGTCGATGTCTACCTTAAAGTTAGTTCCCATTTCTCTCTTAATGGAGATGATGGTCTTGTCGGGGTTGGTAATAGCCTGTCTCTTAGCAACCTGTCCGACAAGTCTTTCGTTGTTTTTGAACGCTACTACGGAAGGAGTAGTTCTCGCTCCTTCGGGGTTGGGGATAACGATAGGCTCTCCGCCCTCGAATACCGCAACGCAAGAGTTAGTAGTACCTAAGTCAATTCCAATAATTTTTCCCATTATATTTTCCTCCTAAAGCAAATTTGCTTTTATATGATAATTTTATTATTTTCCCATTTAATTATGACGGCTTAAGACACAACCGATACCATAGTGTATCTGTATACCTTGTCGCCCTTTTTGTAGCCCTTGCGCAGCACCATAGCTATGCTTCCCGACGGAAGCTCGGGGTTTTCCGCGCTCATTACCGCGTTGTGAAGCTCGGGGTTAAATTCTCCGCCTACCTCAGCCGGTATTTCCTCAATTCCGAGTTTTGTAAGCGTGTCCTTAAACTGACCGAGAGTCATTTTTACACCCTCGGCAACCTTATCGCCGCTCATTCCCGACGCCATTTCAAGAGTGTCAACGATGGGGAGAATTTCGGTGAGCGCGTTTCCGTAGGCGTCGGAGTAGATACCTTCCTTTTCCTTTGCGGTGCGCTTTCTGAAATTGTCATATTCGGCGAGGAGCCGTAAATATTTATCCTCGGATTCCTTTAAAGCCGCCTCTGCTTTTTCAGCGGCTTCCTTATATTTTAGAAGCTCCGCTTCAAGCTCGCGTTCCTTTTTCTTCTTTTTTCCGTCCTTTTCGGGCCTTTCCGATGTCTCGGCAGCCTCGCTATCGAGAGCTTCCTCGGAGACGGTGTCCTTGATTTCGTCTGACATTATACCTTAATCCTTTCGGTAGTTGTTATTATCGCTTTTGATTGCGTCCTTTATCTTGTCGGTCAGATAGTCAACGGTGGAAATGACCTTCGGATAGTCCATTCTGTTCGGACCTATGACGCCTATCGCCGCTACGGGACGGTCGTTTTCAGTTACCGTCTTAAACACGAGCGACGTGCCTTTCAGTGTTTCGTTTTCTCCCTCGGGGCTTATATAAACGTTAACCGCGTCGTTTTGCGAGGCGGAAACGACGTTTAAAATGTAATCCTTCTTTTCAAGCACTCCGAGCAGACCCTTGACGTTTTCAAGATTAGAGTATTCGGGATATTTGAGCATCTTGTTCATGCCCTCAACCCTCAGCTCTCCGCCGTTTAACGTGCCGATTTCCTCCATAAAGGCTCTCATTATGGGAATAAGCAGCGGAGCCAGCACTGAAAGCTCCTTCTCCATTTCCGAAACGAGCGAGGGGGTTACGTCCTCGACGCTGACACCCGTTAAATGCTCGTTTAACGCTGTTTCAAGCTTAAAGGACATATCCTCGCTTATCTTGAAGCCCATCTCGATAAATCGGGTTTTTACTATGCCCACGGAGGTCTGCATTATCATCAGAACGCCGTAATCGTTCATCGGAAGAAGCTTGTAGCTCATAACAAGCACCCGTCTGTGCCGCGGCTTAACGGCAAGAGCCGTGTAGTCCGTGAGTCTTGAAACGGTTTCCGCCGCACCCTTTAAGAGCGTGTCTATACCGACGAGCTGGGTTGAGGCGGTGCTGTCAAGCTGAGCCTTTTCTTCATTTGAAAGAGAGTAGCCGTTCATAAGCGAGTTGACGTATAAGCGATAACCCTTTCCCGACGGCACTCTGCCGGCTGAGGTGTGGGGCTGCTCAAGGTAACCGAGCCTTTCAAGCTCGCTCATAACGTTTCGTATGGTAGCCGATGATAGCGAAACGGGAAGCTCCTGCGCGAGCAGCTTTGAGCCGACAGGCTCACCGCTATCCACGTGGGCGTCGATTATTGCTTTCAGTATCATTCGCTGACGCTCTGTGAGCTCTGAATACATTGCTTTCGACTCCCCTTTTAAAATTTTAGCACTTAAACCCCAAGAGTGCTAACGATATGATTTTACCATTATTATGCGCACTTTTAAAGGATTAAAAAAAAACATTCTGTTAACAATCGTTTAACGGGGGTTCGCATAGGTATGTTTTTCTCGCTTAACCGATAACTTTAAAATATAATAAGCCGTTTACAAGTTGCGCAAGGCTTAGTTATCACAGTTAATTGTAGATGATTATAGTCATATTTCTCCATTATTACTATATTCGACACGGATACAGGATTTTTAAAAACAATGCGGTTTTTCTTTATATACGTAAATTTGACGCCGTTATACGTTTTCTGAATTATATAGCCGATTAAAAATGCAATGAATAGATATAAAAACATTTTTGCGATAAGTTTAGATTTTTTGATTTTCTTCGGTTCTCTTATTGACTTTTTTGGTTTAATGGTGTATAATACACTCGCGAGCCAATCAAAAGATTGGATGTTGGCATGACCAACCCGCACTGCGGAGGATTAACCTCTGCGCCGAGGATTACCCTCGGCTTTTTTCTTTTGTGTATACTGACAAATGTATTGTAATGCAACATAGAATTTTTATTTTTTTCGGTTATCCTATTGACTTTGGTTTATTTATGCTGTACAATAATAACGAAAAGGATTTAGTGACCGCATTAGCGAGAACGTGGAACTATGTACGAATTAAGTTTCGGGTGTTCGTCCTTTTCTTTTTTATTTTATATGTTTTTATCTTCAATGGAATAAGACTGACCGTTAAAGCTATTGCTGAAAGATGAGTAATATTTTTACATAGTTCAGGCTAAAAAGCTTTACTCATATCTTTGGGGTTTGAATAGGAATAATTAAATATATCTTTTTTGCAAACAACGAATTACTATTGCAAAAAACGTTTTGATATGATATAATAAATATGAAAAAAGGACGTAGGAGTTTTAGGTTATGAAAAAGCTTGCTATTGTAATAAACGGAAGCGGCGGCGCGGGGAAGGATACTCTTTGCGATATGGCTGCAAAGCATTTCAAGGTGATAAATGTGTCGACCATAGACCCCATAAAGCGCATTGCGCGTGAAA
This sequence comes from Clostridia bacterium, assembly GCA_017502875.1. Classification (GTDB taxonomy): domain Bacteria; phylum Bacillota; class Clostridia; order Oscillospirales; family CAG-272; genus SIG673. The sequence goes on from JAFVUF010000001.1 coordinate 61,679, forward strand.
ACGGCTGGAACGGTGAGAAGGACCTCAAATCAAGAAAGTTTCTTGCCGACTTAAAGCAGCTTTTTGCCGAATATAACGATTTGCCGACAAGATACGTTGTTGAAAAATGCAAAGAGTTTCTTTCAGATGACAGTGAGCTGTTTTTTGTCCATATAAGAGAAGGCGAGCAGATAGCGCATTTTATTGATGAAGCTAAAAAGGTTGGCGCAGAGCCCAAAACCCTGCTTGTTCGCTCGAAGCGCTGCGAGGCGGTCTACGGTAACGCAAGCGACGACGACGTAGCGAATTATAATTACGATTATTACTATGACAATGACCTTCCGCTTGACGAAGCGGAAAACGATTTTGTTAGCTTCCTTGGAAAAATAACTTAAATTGAAGAAAATCACAATATGAATTTCCTCTCCGTAATAAAACGCATAATTAGTAAAAATAAAAAGGCTGTCTGAGAGACAGCCTTTTTATGTTGTTTACTGTGTTTTCGGCAAACGCCGTTTGAATGGTTGATTTTTTAAAAAGGTGAGTATACTTAGCGCAGTTAACGTTATCGTTTTAAAGATGACAAAAAAGCATACTTGTCTGAAATACGTCAATATAAACAATTACTAACCTTTTTAATATTATAAGACACAAAATTCAACCATTTTAGCATTATCTCTTTAAGAGAACTTCCTTTTCGTATTTCTTTACCTCGTCAAGCCAAGCGGAGCGAACCGGAACGCCCTCCATCTCGCAGTACATATCCCATACGGCAGAGAATGGAAGTGTCTTTATCTCCTCCATAAGAGCAAGACGGGAGGTGTAGTCGCCCGTTGCCTCAAGCTCGCGGAGCTTTGCGGAGGGCTCAAGCGCCGCAAATAGCAGAGCCTTCTGCATTGAACGGGTACCGATAGTCCAAGCGGCGATACGGTTTATCGAGCCGTCGAAGAAGTCCAGACCTATGTGAACTCTGTCGGTAAAGCCGCCTCGGAGTATCTCGCACGCGATAGCTTTAAGCTCATCGTCGAGGATTACAACGTGGTCGGAGTCCCAACGTACAGGACGGGAAACGTGAAGAAGTATCTCGTCAAGGAAAAGAAGCGTAGAGGATATCTTATCGGAAACAACCTCGGTGGGATGGAAGTGTCCTGTGTCGAGGGTGAGGAGCTTGCCGTTCTTTGCTGCGTAGCCCATACAGAATTCGCCCGAGCCGATGGTGCAGCTTTCGGCGCCGATACCGAACACCTTGCTCTCAATAGCGTCCTTGTTGTACTTTTCGTCGATAGGCTCAGCGAATATCTCGTCGTAAGCCTCCTTCATGCGAAGCCTTGTTCCGTAGCGGTCAGCGGGGATATCCTTGTAGCCGTCTGGCATCCAGAAGTTTGTGATAACGGTGTTATTAAGCTTCTTACCTATGTACTCAGCGACCTTTCTTGAGCCCTTGCAATGCTCAATCCAGAAATCTCTTACGTTTTTGTCGGGGTGGCTGATGGTGAGTCCGTCAGAGCTTAATGGGTGAGAGAAGCACGAGGGGTTGTAATCTATTCCGAGGTTTCTCTCCTTTGCCCAATCAATCCAGGAGTCGAAATGCTTAGGCTCTATCTTCTCACGGCTGACGGGAACGTCGGAATCAAGATAGAAGGAATGAAGATTTATTCTCTTCTTGCCGGGGATAAGCTCGCAGGCCTTGTCGAAGTCTGCGCGAAGCTCGGCAATATTTCTTGCCTTTCCGGGATAGTTACCCGTTACCTGAATACCGCCGGTCAAGTCTCCGTCGGGATTCTCAAAGCCCTTGACGTCGTCGCCCTGCCAGCAGTGCATTGAAACGGGAATCTGAGAAACAAGCTTGATAGCGGCATCGGTATCAATGCCGTACTGAGCGTATATTTCTTTTGCTATCTCGTACATTTTCTTTGTGCTCATAGTTTGTATGCCTCTTATAAATTGTTAATTATGTCTTTATATTAGTTTTTATTTGTTAATTTCAAGAATTTTTCGTAACCTGCGTCCCATACAGCCTTATTGCTCGGATTGGGCTCGTAGCACTCAACTCCAAAGGAATCGGATATCATAGCTCTTGCTTCGCTAAGGTCCTTAAGCTCGCCCGAGGCTATGGTCTGAGAAACGAGATTACCGATAGCGGTAGCCTCGGTAGGTCCAGCGTATACGGGTATTCCGCAGCAGTCGGCGGTGAACTGATTGAGAACGGTCTCCTTGGAGCCGCCGCCTATTATATTAATGAAGGGAGTCTTATTGCCGGTTATCTTTTCGATGCATTCGAGAGTATTTCTGTAACGGAGAGCAAGGCTATCGAATACGCAACGCACGAACTCACCCTTGGTTTCGGGAACGGGCTGAGACGTACGCTTGCAGTAATCCTGAATACGTCCCGTCATATTTCCGGGAGGAGTAAAGATAACGTCGTCAGGGTTAATTATGGAGCGCATAGGCTGGCTCTTTTCGCCCATCGCGGCGAGGTCGTCGTATGACGTTTTGAAGCCGTCCTTACGAGCGAAGTCTCTGCGGCACTCGGTGTGTATCCACAGACCCATGATATTTTTAAGGAAGCAGATACGTCCGTCCGCGCCGCCCTCGTTTGTAATGTTGTAAAGCTCGGTCTCCTTTGAAATTATGGGGCTGCGGAGCTCTGTTCCCATAAGCGACCACGTGCCTGAGCTTATGTAAACGAAATTCTCGCCCTTGGCGGGAACAGACATAATAGCGGAAGCGGTGTCGTGAGATGCTACGCTTACTATGTCGGCATCTATGTCGCCCACCTCGCTTCTGATCTGCGGAAGAAGCTTGCCTATTTTTGTGCCGGGCTGAACTATCTCACCGAAAATGTGAGTGGGTATACCGTGCTTTTTGATAACGTCGTACGCCCAGTCCTTGGTTTTCGGGTCTATGAGCGCGCCGGTAGTCGCGTTTGTGTACTCGTTTAATTTCTTACCTGTGAGCAAATAATTGAGGAAATCAGGTATCATAAGGAATCTTCCGGCGCTGTCGAGAAGCTTAGGATTTGAGCGCATATCGGCAAGCAGCTGATATAACGTGTTGAAATTCATGCTTTGAATACCCGTAGCCTGATAAAGCTCGCTCTTGGTCATAAAGCGTTCTGCGTATTCAATTATGTCATCGGTACGGCTGTCGCGGTAGTTTACTGGGTTGCTAACCGTTCTGCCGTCCTTTCCGATAAGAGCGTAATCAACGCCCCATGTGTCTATACCTATGCTTTGGGTATCCGTACCCGCAAGCTTAATAGAGGTTTTAATGTTTTCGAATATGTCCATCACGTTCCATTGGAGCGTTCCTGCCATGTAAGATGAGCTGTCGTCAAAGCGGTGGTTTTCTTCAAGTGTGAGTTTTTTACCGTCAAAGCTTCCGACGATGCCTCTGCCGCTTGTTGCGCCGAGGTCAATAGCCAGCATTTTTAGGTTTGACATAACTGTAATATCCTCCCTTAATTTTACAATTATCTATATTTAGAATAACAATTTTAAAAAAACATGTCAAGACCGAAAATATCAAATGGGTTTCATTTTCCGACTTACTTATTTTAAAACGGTACGCGTCCTTTAAAATCAAGAGGATTTTGAGTAGGCTTTATCAGCAATCGCATAACCTCTTTAAAATATAAGGGTTCGCAAGTCTGCCTCAGTGCTTTATTTCAATAACGGTAACGCCGTAGTCGCCCTCTCCGTACATACCTGCCCTGAAGGAAGCTATACGGGGCTCCTTTTTCAGAGCTGTCCATAGTGCCTGTCTGAGTGCGCCAGTGCCCTTACCGTGAACGAGCGTTACTGTGTAAAAGCCCGCCATATAAGCGTCATCGATATATTTATCCACGGCGAACCACGCCTCGTCTCCTGTCATTCCGCGAAGGTCTATCTCCGTCTTGAAATCCTTTTTGGCAAGGGTTTTGCTAACCGTACCGGTGTATTTTTTTGGTGCGGTTTTCTTTTTTACTTCTATTAAGCGCAGATTATCAACAGTCGTTTTAGTGGTAACGATTCCTATGCGGACGGTAACGTTTCCGTCCTTATCCGGAGCTTTAAGTACCGTTCCTATCTTGTCAACGTTTACGAGCCTTACATCGTCCCCCACCTTAATCGGACGCGACGGAGGAGCGTCATCTGTGATTTTTACGCTTGATGATATAAGGGCGCCCTCGGAGGAACGTATACTTTGACGAACCTCGTCTCTTGCTCTGTCAAGCTGTGAGCGCGTAAGGTCCTTTGCGTTCTGCTTTTGCAGCCTGTCAAGCCTGTCGAATATAAATACGGACGAAGCCTTGGCGCTTTCTATCATTCTCGCCGCCTGCTCACGCAGATTTTGAGTGTCTCTTTGCGCGCGGGCGGTGAGGTCTTCGATATATTTTCTTTGATTTTTCTCGTATTCTCTGAATGCGGCAAGCTCGTCTTCAAGCTCCCGTTTTTGTTTATCAAGCTCTATTCTTTGCTTATCGAGGTTTGATATAACGTCCTCAACTCTTCTGTTTTCCGAGCTGATGAAGCGCTCCGCGCGTTCAATAATTCTTTTTGGAATACCTATTTTTTCGGAAATAGCGAAGGCGTTTGAGCGACCCGGCGTGCCGATTATGAGACGGTAGGTAGGCTTTAAGGTCTCAATGTCGAACTCACAGCCCGCATTGGTAACGCCTTCCTTGTTAACGGCGTATTCTTTAAGCTCGGAATAGTGTGTTGTAGCGGCGCACAGCGCTCCGTAGGAGCGTATTTCCTCAAGCACGGAAATGGCTATTGCCGCGCCCTCAACGGGGTCTGTACCCGAGCCAAGCTCGTCAAAAAGCACCAAACTGTCTTTATCGACCTTTTTCAGTATGCCCAGAATGTTAGACATATGCGACGAGAAGGTGGAGAGCGACTGCTCAATGCTTTGCTCGTCGCCTATATCCGCGAGTATGCTGTCGAAAACGCATATATCCGCATTCTCGCAGGGAAGCGCAAGTCCTGACTGCGCCATAAGAGCGAAAAGCCCTATCGTTTTAAGAGTTACGGTTTTACCGCCCGTGTTCGGGCCTGTGATGACAAGCGTATCGAAATCTATACCGAGCGAAACTGAAATCGGCACTACGGTGTCGGGGTTAAGCAGAGGGTGTCTTGCCTTTTCAAGCGAAAGATAGCGCCTGTCGTTTATTTTAGGCTCGCACGCGCCTATTCGGTTGGCAAATTCAGCCTTTGCGAATATGAACGCAAGCAAGGTTAAATTCATATAATTAAGGTTTATAGTCGAGCCGTAGGTAGAGCAGTCTGCGGAAAGGGAAGCGAGTATTCGCTCAATTTCCCGCGCCTCCTTGCTTTGAAGCTCACGCAGGTCGTTGTTAGCCTCAACCACCGCGTACGGCTCGATAAATACGGTAGCGCCCGTCTGAGAGGTGTCGTGAACGAGACCCTTTATCTCGTTTTTGTACTCAGCCTTGACGGGAACGACGTATCTTCCGTTCTTTACGGTAACAATGCTCTCTTGAAGAAATTTGGCGTAAGCGCCCGATACGTACCTTGAAAGCGTTTCTCTGACCGCGCTTTGCGCGTGGCGCACCTTTCTGCGTATATCGGCTAACGCAGGACTTGCCTCATCGGCTATCATATCCTCAAAAGGAATAGCTCTAAGTATTTTTTCTTCAAGAAAACGGTTGGGTGTCAAACGCCTGAAAATGACGTCAATAACCGTTTCGTCAGCGGGGTTGTCGTCAATATAATCAAGCACCGTACGCGCGGTACGCAAAACGTTCGCTATCTCGATAAGCTCACCCGTAGTGAGCGAAGCGTGCTTGTCAGCCTTGGCTATCGAGTCGGCTACGTCCTTTACCGCACAAAACGACGGGGCGTTTTTCTTGGAGATAAGATATCTTGCCGCCGCTGTCTCCGCTTGCAGCCTTTTGACTCTTACGGGGTCGCTTTCGGGCGAAAGCTCATAGGCGAGCTTTTTCGCCCCCTCCGTTGCGGCGCAGGAAGCGAGCATAGCGGTAATCTTATCAAATTCAAGTGTCTTTAATGATTTTTTGAAATGAGACATACTTTTCTCTTATTTATCTAAAAATTTTAAAAATGAAAGCCTGTGAATAGGGCTTGGTCCGTATTTTCTCACCGCCTCCATATGCTCGGCGGTAGGGTAGCCCTTGTGCTTAGCTATGCCGTATTCGGGGTAGAGGGCGTCGTGCTCAAGGCAGAGGCGGTCTCTGGTTACCTTTGCGAGTATAGACGCCGCGGCTATGCTTGGAGATTTTCCGTCGCCCTTGATTACCGTTACCGCCTTGCAGGGAAAATCACGAGCGACGTTTCCGTCAACTAACGCAAGGTCAGGGGAGTGGCTTAGCTTTTCGATAGAACGGCGCATAGCCAGCTGAGAAGCGTTTAGAATGTTTATTTCGTCAATAACGGTGTTATCGACAAGCTCAATAGCGTAGGAAAGCGCGTTTTCGATTATTACGCCGTAAAGCTCGTCGCGTTTTTTCTCCGAGAGCTTTTTTGAGTCGTTAAGCCCCGGAATTATAAAGCCTCTTGGAAGAATAACGGCGGCAGCCGCCACGGGACCGCAGAGAGGACCTCTGCCCGCCTCGTCTGTGCCGCATATAACCGAGTAACCCTCGGCAAAATACTGTTCTTCAAGCTCCCACGTAAGCGGAACGGGCACTTTTCTTGGCATAATAATACGTCCTTTACTTAGTTTAGGGTGTTTCAAGCGAAACTCTGCCAATCTTTCCTGAACGGAATTCTTCAAGCAGGGTTATAGCGGTTCTTTCGGTGTTAATCTCGCCTCTGGCGGCAAGGAAGCCTCTCTTTCTGCCTATCGCTTCAAGCACGTCGAAGTCTATAAGCTCCTCGCTTAGCTCCTCCTCGGTGAGCTTGTAACGGGAAATCAGGGCTTCGGGGGCGATTCTGCGAAGCCTTGAAATGAGAAGACAGGCTATCTCCTCCTGGTCGAGAATCATATCCTTTATCGCGCCCGTAATGGCTAAATTCTCGCCAACGAGCCGTTCCTCAAACTTCGGCCAAAGCACTCCCGGGGTATCGAGCAGGTCAAGACCGTGCTTGGTAGAAACCCACTGCTTGTCCTTGGTAACTCCGGGGCGGTTCTCCGCTTTTGCTTTTGCAGAGCCTGCCATTCGGTTGATAAAGGTGCTTTTGCCGGAGTTCGGTATACCTACTACAAGAGCTTTAAGGGTACGTCCAAGCATACCTCTATCGCTGTAACGGGCGAGCTTTTCGGCAAGTATGGAGTTTATTTTCGGCATTATGTCGCCAAGGCCCTCTCCCGTGTTGCAATCGGTGAAAAGACATTCAATACCTTTTTTTTTGTAATGCTCGCGCCATTTTGAGCATATATCGGGGCTGGCAAGCGACGCCTTATTAAGCAGTATGAGCTTTGGCTTGCTCTCGGCAATTTTCTCAATATCGGGGTTATGAGATGAATACGGTATCCTTGCGTCAAGAATCTCTATCACTATGTCAACGAGCGATAGACTTTCCCTTATAAGACGCTTGGTTTTTGCCATATGGCCCGGAAACCACTGTATCTGCTTTGACTGTTGCATTGCTTTACTTCGCTTTCGGTGTTAGTATAATTTAAATTCGCTCAGCGGCAGTATTTTTACGCATACCTTGCCGAGCACATTTCTTTCGTCTATCATTCCGACCTGCTCAAATCGGCTGTCGAGCGATTTATGCGGAGCGCGGTTGTCTCCCATAACAAATACCTTCCCGTCTTCTACCGTAAAGGTATCGGGAAGGTAGTCAGAGGAGTCAAACGGAAGGGTGGAATCCGCTATATAGTCCTCGTTTAGAACCACTCCGTCGACGGTTATTTTGCGTTTTTCGTAATCAATAGTTACGGTTTGCCCCTCGGTCGCTATAACTCGCTTGACCAGAGGTCTTTCCATTCCGTAGCTCTCGGATTGGCAGACTATGATATCGCCGTTTTTTGCCGTATAACCGAGTTTTCTGATTATCAGAATATCTCCGTTTTCAAGTGTCGGCGACATTGAGCTGCCCACAACGGGACTGTGCGTGAACAGAAGCAGAAGCACCGCCATAGCTATGGCAAAGTAGAGCGTAAACGTTTCTATCCACTCAAACGCCGCCGCAAATCCTCTCGGGGGCTGTTCGCTGCCCGAGGGCTTGGAAGCTTCTGAAAGCTCCGTTTCCTTAGCTAAGGCGTTTTCTTTTATGCTCTCGCCGTTATTTTCGTTGTTCATTTAAACGGTAATTCCTTTCGGAGATTATTTTACGAGCCTTCCGTTTATGAAAAGCTCCATAAGGTTTTCACCCTTGGAAATGTAGAAACCGGTAGACTTTGCGCTCTCCTCGTGATAGCAGTCTATTCCGTTTTCGCTTACGCTGTGGTGATAGAGAATGAACGGAACGGGGTCCATTGTGTGAGTGCGCTTGCATACAGGCGTGGGGTGGTCGGGAAGCACGAGAATCTTGAAGTCCTCTCCGCTATCGCAAAGGTATTCATAAACGGGCTTCAGAATATCGGCGTCTATTTTCTCAACGGAGAGTATTTTATTCTCAAGCTCAGCGCGGTGTCCGCACTCGTCGGGCGCTTCCACGTGAATATAAACGTAGTCCGCGCCGTTCTTGAATTCGTTGATAGCCGCCTTAGCCTTGCCCGCAAAGTTGGTGCTTATATTACCCGTAGCGCCCTCTACGTCAACGGAACGCATTCCGGCGCAGATGGCAATTCCTTTAATAAGGTCGACAGCTGATATGACCGAGGCGTTAAGTCCCCACTTATCCTTAAAGGAGGGAAGCGCGGGCTTCTTTCCGGGAGACCAGAACCAAGCGGAGTTTGCGGGGCGCAGACCTCTTTTGATTCTGTCCAGGTTTACAGGGTGATTTTTAAGTATTTCGTAGCTCTTTTTCTGTAAGGTGAGGAACGGCTCTTCGGGGAGATACTCCTTTATACCCTGACCGAGAATGTCGTGGGGGCGCATAAAGTCCTTGAAACAGGGAGCGTTATTCCAGATAAGGCAATGACGGTAGCTTACGCCTGTGTAAAAATGCTTTGCTTCATCGCCAAGCTCTGCCTGAATTGCTTTGATAAGCACGTCAGCCTCGGCGGTGGTTATCTCGTCGGCTCCGTGGTCTATCATTATCTTATCCTCATAGGGAACCTCGTCGTCTCCGGGGTTGCCGAGAGTAACGACGTTGCAGCGGTAGGCGGTGTCGTTAGGCGCCATTTCAAGTCCGAGAGACATAGCCTCAAGCGGCGAGCGTCCCTTTGAATAGAGCTTAGGGTCATAAGACATAACGGCGAGGTTAGCGGTGTCGGATTCGGGCACCATTCCATCGGGAACGTTTGATACGGTTCCCGCAAGAGATTTTTTAGCGAGCATATCCATCGTCGGCTTTGAAGCCACCGCGAGCGGAGTTTTTCCGTCAAGCTCCTTTATCGGATAATCAGCCGCGCCGTCGCAGAGAAGTACAAGGTATTTCATAGTATTTGCGTCCTTTACTGAAAAAATTATCAAGAAAAAGTATATCACATTATTTAGAATAATTCAAGTATTTAAGTTTAAATTTTAAACTTTATTATCAATCGCGCTGAGAAATGAGCAGAAAATAAATCTAAATGTAAACTTTTTGTGAAATGCTTGCAATTTCTAAAAAGGCGTGATATAATGATTAGGTCTGAATTTCGGACGGTCCTCTGCGTTAGCTCTGCACGAACGTCCGCGTACTAAAAGGAGGAAGTCACAATGGATTTGATGACGGCTTTTACAAACGAGCAGCTTAAAGAAAACGCCCCCGAAATCTGCATAGGTGATACGGTTGTCGTACACTGCAGAATTAAGGACGGAAGCAATGAGAGAATTCAGCTTTTCGAGGGCACAGTAATCGCAAAGAAGGGCGGCGGAATCTCCGAGACCTTTACCGTTAGAAAGGTATCTTACGGTGTAGGTGTTGAGAAGATATTCCCCGTACATTCACCTAACGTTGCGAAGATCGACGTAGTCAGAAAGGGTAAGGTAAGAAGAGCTAAGCTTTATTACCTCCGCGACAGAGTCGGTAAGAGCTCCAAGGTTAAGGAGCGCATCTGATTTAATGCGTTAAGCGTTAGTCAAAGGTAAAAGAAAAGAGGCTGAGTCGGTTTGACTTGGCCTCTTTTGATTTACCGTTCAGTTCGTTTTGATAATATTTTTTCGCATACCGTCAGGAAGCGTCTGACCTGGTCAGGCGTATTTTTAGCGCCGAGGCTTACCCTCACCGCGCCGTCCTCGTTTGTTCCGATACGCCTATGGGCAAGAGGGGCGCAGTGCAGTCCTGCTCTTACGCATATACCGTAGCGGCTTAGCAGTTGGGCAAATTCCTCGGAGGTGTAGCCCTTGACCGAAAAAAGCAGTATACTGCCGTCGGTCAGTGAATGCACAGTAACGTCCTTTATCCTTGAAAGTCCCCTTCGCAGTAATGCGCATAGGGCTTTTTCTTTTTGACTTATGCTGTCAACGCCCTGCCTCTTAACGTAGTCTACGCCTGCGGAGAGGGCAACGATAGCGGGTAGGGACAGAGTGCCCGCCTCAAGTCTGTCGGGCAAAAAATCCGGCATATACGCGCTTTCCGACGCCATGCCGTTTCCGCCCTCAATAAACGTTGATAGCCGTCCGCTTTCGCTCAGAGACTTGCTGAATATCGCAAATCCAAGACCCGGAATACCGTAAAGTCCCTTGTGCGCGGGGGCGCACAAAATATCGATAAGGTCGTTTTCAACGCTTATCGGAACGCAGCCCGCGCTCTGCGAGGCGTCAAGCAGAAATACGATACCCTTTTTTCTGCAAAAATGTCCAATAGCTCTCGCCGGCAAACATAGATTACAGATGTTGGAATGATGGCATGCGCAGATAAGCGAGGTGTTCGCTTTGATTTTCGACGCAAGCTCACGGATAAGCCTTTCCGGGTCATCTGTCGCGCGGTAGATGTCAAAGGTTATCAGTCCTCTTTTGGCAAGGGCGGATATGGGACGAAGCACGGCGTTGTGTTCGATATCCGATATAAGAACGTGGTCGCCGCGTCTGAGCGTTGACTTTATACCGAGGTTTATCGCATGCGTAGCGCTTGACGTGAAAACGACGTTTTCGTCCTCCGCGTCGAAAAGACGGGCGAGCTTGCTTCTGCATTCGTAAACCGCCTCTGCCGCCCTGGCTGCGAGAGGGTGAGACGAGCGCCCAGGATTAGCGCAATAATTTTTTATTACGTCGTTTGTGGCGTTAAGAACGGAAATCGGCTTAGGAAAGCTGGTGGCTGCGTTGTCAAAATAAATTAAATTTTCCATATTCCGCGGTCAATCGCGCCGTTTAGCCGTAATGCTCAATGCTTTGAGGATATATGCCGTTTCGTTTCAGTGTATTCAGAGCCGCTTCTGCGTATGAAACGGAGACCGAAATGCCGTAGTGGCACCCTTCGCCGCTATGAGAGGTACGCTTAACTGCGGTTGATACGATACCTGATTCGGCTAAAAGCTTTTTTGCCTTCATCACCGCGGTAAGCGAGCGAAGAATAAATAATGACGAGCTTTTCATTTTGGCGCATTGTCCTTTCTTTTTATTTTCTTTAGTGAAGATGATAGCTTCACTTGGTACATTATATGTTTTTTACATTCCGCTTGATATTAAAGAAGACTGTTATGGCGTGGGCAGAAAATGAAGAACCGCGGCGCCCAGAAGCGCGCAAATCACTCCCGAAATCAGCTTTGTAAGAAGATATTTCCGTATACCTACGTTATGTTCGAGCGCAAACGAGGCGGTCTGCATATGTACGCTTAGTCCCGCAAAGCCGACGGCGAAAAATGTGAGGATACGAGAGCTTTGATGGATTACGGGTGAGTTTGAAAGGGAAATTTCACGTAGTATTTCGCAGGCGGCGGTAAGCTCGGTGAAGGAGATAACGGTAGCCGGGATAAGCGTGGGGAGTGAAAAAAACGAGCTTGCGGATACAGTGAAGGCGCTCAGTACCCCAAAGAAAATTACAAATCCACATATTTTTATAAGCGAGACGGCACTTGAAGCAACCGCGTCGGCAAAAAGGGCAGGGAAGCTGTTTTTTGCTTTTTGACTGATTACGGGCTTCGTCAAACAGGTTTTCCGGTCTCCTTTAAGCAGTATTCCCGTAACTGACGAGGCGACTATCTGACAAAGGTAAAGAAGCCAACCGAGGCGTACGCTCCCATATATCGAAACGCCTATTCCTACGACCACAAAGCCTATTCCGGCATTTGTCGATATACCCATAAGTTTTTCACAGTCGCTTTTTGTTATCTCGCCGTTTTTGTAAAGCGAGAGCGCGTATTTCGCGCCGAGAGGCAGACCGCAGACAGCGCCGAGAAGAAATGCGCTGACGCCGTTTTCCGATATACCGAAAAGCCTTGAAAACGGCTTTCCGAGTAGCCTGCCAACCGTTTCTCCGGCTCCAAGCGCGAAGAAAAGCTCTCCCGCAACCATAAAAGGAAAGAGCGAGGGGATAAGCTTTTGAGCGCAGAGTTGAAGCGAGGAGTCAACTGCCGCGCGCGAAACCTCTGGAAAGGCGAGAAGCAGCGCGAAAAACAGAAGCGGAAGGATTATCAGCGAAGCGGAGGTGTTATGGGCTTTTACCGTTTTGAAGGGCGCTAAATCAGGATTTAACTTACTCAATGTATTCATTTTGCTTTCTCCGCATATATTTCTATAACGTTTTGTGCCAATATATGATATTTTTGCTCGGCGTATGTCGGGGGAAACGGAGAAAATATTGAAAAGGGTGTTTTGCGGAGAAAGCTGCGCCTTTATAACCTCAAATAAGAAAATGACGGTTTACGGGTGCGAGGGAGTGGAAAAATATACGGAAACGGAAATAGCGCTTATACTGACGGATATGAAAATAAGCCTTAAAGGTGAGGGGCTTTGTCTTTCTACCTATGTAAGTGGAGAAATTTCGGTTACGGGTGAGATTAAAGAGCTGAATTTTGAGAAAAAGCGAGGGCTTTGACGTGCTGATTTCGGATATTATCGGATTTTTTACGGGAGAGGTAGAGCTGTACGCCGAGCGACCTCACCGCGACGGTCTCGTCAGAGTTGTATCTGAGAGAGGAGTTAAGGCAAGAATAGAGTACTGCGCGGAAAGTGAAGGCGTTAAGGTAACTCTTTCTCCCCGAAACGCAAAAAAAATCGCGTCTGCTCTTGACAAATCCGGCGTTATAGTATATATTAATAGTGTATGTGGATTTAAGGATATTTGTATTAAAAACTGCAAACGGTTAGGTCTTGCGGTTGGAGCTATCGTGTTTTGCGCTCTGCTCGCTATGTCAACCCTGTTCGTTTTTAAGGTAGAGGTAAGCGGAAGCGAGCTTATTTCAAAGGAGCAGATAAAAAGCGAGCTTGCGGATTTCGGTATCCGCGTAGGCGCGCGCATGTCCGACATAGACAGAGCCGCCGCTGCGAGCGCCTTTATGCAGCTACACCCCGAATATTCCTGGGCGGCGCTCAATTTTAAGGGTACGACGGTCTGCCTTGAATTGAAGGAACGTACTGACGGTCAGTCAAGTGAGACAGAAAACGCCGACATTCTGGTGGCAAAGAGCGACGGAATAGTAAAAGAGGTGCTTGTTTACAGCGGAAAAAGCTCGGTAAAGGCGGGCGACGTTGTGAAAAAGGGAGATATCCTTATCAGCGGTTATATAAGCGGAAACGGGCTTCAGTATTCCGAAAACCCTATTCTGCGCTTCGACGGCGCAAAGGGCTCGGTAAAAGCGGAGGTGAGCGAAAGCTTCACCGTTACGGTGCCGTTTGAAGAGGAAACGAGCAAGGGCAAAAGCATAGAAAAAACGGGTATAATACTCTCGGTGCTTGGCTTTGAGATACGGCTTGGCGATACGTCGGGCGAGAGCGCTGAGGATAGCTCGGTATCCGCTGAAAAAAACGTTACCGTAATGGGCAGCGTTGAGCTTCCGATAACCTACCGTGAATGTCTGACGGTTACAGAGGTAACGGAAATAACGGTAAGAGATGAGCTTTTGGCGACTGCTGAGGCTGAAAAACGGGCATACGGTATGCTGAACCGCGCGCTTGCCGAGGCGGAGCTTACCGAGCTTGAATTAACTAAGGAAATCACGGATACCGGAGTAACGGTTACGGTCAGTTACGGCTGTATACGGGAAATAGCGGTTCCGTTAAGGTGAAACGGCGTAAGCCGATTTGGAGTTTAGAAAGGAACGGTCGTAAAAATGGCTGAAAAAAGAGTAGCGATAGATTCGGTCGATACGTCATCGGCGCTTTTCGGAGCATACGATTGCAATTTAAAGCTTCTTGAAAAGCTTTTTTCGTGCGAGTTTGTCAACCGAGACAGCGAGGTGGGCGGAGGCAGCGCGCTCGCGATAATCGGACGGGATACGGATACCGTTGATAAGGCGGCAAGGGCGGTGTCGCTCCTTATAAAGACCGCCAAGCTTCAGGGAACTGTTCCTATGCAGACGGTGGAGTACGTTTCGAGCATGATACTTGAAGGCAGAGAGGAAGAGCTTGACGGGTATGATGACGACTGTGTATGCGTAACGGTTAAGGGCAAGCCGATAAAGCCTAAGACGGCGGGACAAAGAGAATACACAAGGCTGATAAAGAAGAATACCATTGTGCTGGGAGTCGGTCCCGCGGGAACGGGCAAAACCTTCCTTGCGGTAGCTATGGCGGTAACGGCTTTGAGAGCAAAGGAAATATCGAGAATTATCCTTACGCGCCCTGCCGTTGAGGCGGGAGAGAAGCTCGGATATCTTCCCGGAGACCTTCAGAATAAGATAGACCCGTATCTTCGCCCTCTTTACGACGCGCTTTTTGAAATGCTCGGCGCGGAAAACTACCAAAAGCACATAGAGAGAGGAAGCATAGAGATAGCTCCTCTTGCCTATATGAGAGGCCGCACGCTTGACGACGCGTTTATCATTCTTGACGAGGCTCAGAACACCACCAAGGAGCAGATGAAAATGCTGCTTACCCGACTTGGTAACAATTCAAAAATAGTTATTACGGGTGATATAACCCAGATAGACCTTCCGGGCGGTACGGAAAGCGGACTTGTCGAGGCAACCAAGATACTTGACGGAATAGAGGATATAGCCATTCACCGCTTCACCGAAAGGGACGTGGTTCGACACAGGCTTGTCAAGGCTATAATAGCGGCGTACGAAAGGTACGAAACAAAAAAGGCTGAGGCGATAGAGAAGAAAAGGACGGCGAAGGCAGCGGGAAAATGAATAAGGTTTATATAACGAATGAGCAGGACAGGCTTTCCGTAACGCCAGCGCTTCGAGGGCTTATACGCAGAGCGATAACACAGGCTTTGAAATATGAGAAATTCCCTTATAACGCCGAGCTTTCCGTTACCCTTACCGATAACGTCGGTATAAGAGAGCTTAACCGTAAATACAGAAACATCGACAGAGAAACGGACGTCCTTTCCTTTCCGCTTTACGAGGACGGAGAGATAGATGATAGCGAAATTATTGAGGGAGAGCCCGTCAGTATAGGCGATATAGTGCTTTCGCTTGAAAGGGCGGAGACACAGGCGCTGGAGTACGGACATTCATTTGAAAGAGAAGCGGCGTTTTTATGCGTACATTCCGTTCTGCATCTTCTCGGCTACGACCACGAAAGAGGTCAGGCTGAGGAAAAGGAAATGTTTTCAAGGCAGGAAGCGATACTTAAAAAGATGAAGCTTGAAAGAAAATAACCGAAAGAGGAATTCTAATTTGAAAAAAACAGGATTTATAGCGATAGTCGGCAGACCTAACGTAGGCAAATCCACGCTTCTTAACTCCCTTATAGGAGAGAAGCTTGCGATAGTTTCAAGAAAGCCGCAAACCACCAGAAATAAGATAACCGGCATACTTACCAGAGGAGAAACGCAGTACGTATTTATGGATACCCCCGGTATGCACACGCCAAAGACCAAGCTTGGCGACAGAATGATTGAGCAGACCAACTCTGCGCTCGCGGGCGTTGACGCGGTAATACTCATCGTTGAGCCGATAGCAAAGCCGGGCGATATCGAGCTTGGACTTATCGAGAAGATAAAGAAGGCGCAGCTGCCCTGCATACTTGCGATAAACAAGATTGACAGAACCAATCCCGTAATAATCGGAGATACCATTAAGGCGTATGCCGAGACACACGATTTTGACGCGGTAGTGCCTATGGCGGCGATAAAAAATAAGGGCGTTGATACGCTTCTTTCCGAGGTGGACAAGTTTCTTTTTGAAAGCGAATGGTTCTTTCCCGACGACGCCATAACCGATCAGCCTGAAAGAGTAATAGCGGCGGAGGTAATAAGGGAAAAGATACTGAGAACGTGCGACGACGAGATACCTCACGGCACGGCGGTTGTTATCGAGGAGTTTAAAGAGGAGCGCAGACTGCTGAGAATTCGCGCGGAGATATTCTGCGAGAAGGCTACGCATAAGGGGATTATCATAGGCAAGAACGGCGCTCAGCTTAAGCTCATCGGCTCAAGAGCGAGAGAGGACCTTGAAAAATTCTTCGGAACGAAGGTATTTCTCGACCTTTGGGTAAAGGTTAAGGAGAATTGGCGCAACAGCGACGTTCTGCTTGCAAACTTCGGCTTTAACAATACGGATACCGAATAATGCTGGCGCAGTTCAGAGGACTTGTGCTCGGGGAGCTGCCCTGGGGCGAAAACGATAAGCTTCTGTCGGTGCTTACGGCGGAGGCGGGAAAGGTGTCCGTTCTGCTAAAAGGCGGAGCGAGCCTTAAAAACAAAGCGGGCGCGGCTTGTATGCCGCTTTGTTACAGCGAGTTCGTTACGGCGGACAGGGGCGGCAGACCGTGGGTAAGAGAGGCTACGGAGATAGAAAGCTTTATGAACGTCCGCTGCAATCTTGAGCTTACCTCTACGGCGCTTTATATGTGCGACGTGGCAAGTGAGGTCTGCGTTGAGAACGGAGACGAGAGCGAAATGCTACAGCTTATGCTCAACACCCTTTACGCGCTCGATAGGGGATTAAAAGACAGAAGGCTTATTAAAGCGGCGTTTGAGATGAGAACGGCGGCTGTGGCAGGATTTAGTCCCGACCTTGTAAGCTGTACCGAGTGCGGAAGCGATACGTCGGAAATTATGTATCTTGACGTTATGGACGGAGTTATTCACTGCGCCGAGTGCAGAAGGAAAAACAATCTTGAAAAAGCGAGAGAGGGGCATACCGCAATGCTTTTTACGCTTGACAGACCTATCCTTGACGCAATGAGATACGTTTGCTACTCAAATGCCAAAAGATATCTGTCGTTTGAGCTTCCGAGAGACGCCGCAGGCGTTTTCTGCGAATACTGCGAGAGGTATCTGATAAACCATATAGACAAGAGCTTCAGGTCTCTTGAATTTTTACGCTCGCTCGAGCTTCTGCCGAAGAACGAGCCTTGAAAAGAAAAATAAAAATTAACATAAACGGAAAGGCACAGGAAAACAAAATGAATTACATCAGTACAAGAGGAAACGGCGGAGTAACCACTGCTGCGGGCGCTATCAAGCAGGGTCTTGCCAAGGACGGAGGTCTTTATATGCCCGAAAAGCTCCCCGTCTTAGAAAAGGGCGAGCTTGAAAGGCTTTCCAAAATGAGCTACCCCGAAAGAGCAGCGACGGTTCTTAGCAAGTTTTTGACCGATTACACCTATGACGAGCTTTATGAGGACTGCTCTGAGGCGTATAGCGAAAAGCGCTTCCCCGGCGGAGCCGCGCCCACATCGGCGCTTGGCGAAAAGATGAGAATTCTTGAGCTTTGGCACGGTCCTACGTCGGCGTTTAAGGATATGGCGCTCCAGATAATGCCAAGACTTTTTGTACGGGCGCTTCGCAAGACGGGCGAGCAGAAAACAGCTCTTATTCTCGTGGCGACCTCCGGCGATACGGGTAAAGCCGCGCTTGAGGGATATAAGGACGTTGACGGAGTTAAGATAGCGGTATTTTACCCCGTAGACGGCGTAAGCCGCGTGCAGAAGCTTCAGATGGCTACTCAGGAGGGAAATAACGTTCAGGTTTATGCTGTCAAGGGTAACTTCGACGACGCCCAGAACGGCGTAAAGAAAATATTCTCCGATCCCGAAATGTCAAGGGCTATCGCGGATAACGGATATTTCTTCAGCTCCGCCAACTCTATTAACTGGGGACGTCTCGCTCCGCAGATAGTCTATTATATCTCGGCGTACTGCGACCTTATGGCAAGCGGAGATATTACAGAGGGCGAGATAGTGGACGTATGCGTTCCTACGGGTAACTTCGGTAACATTTTCGCCGCGTATATCGCTAAGCAAATGGGACTTCCGGTTGGGAAGCTTATCTGCGCTTCCAACAAGAACAATATTCTTACCGATTTCTTACGTACGGGTGTTTACGACAGAAACCGTCTTTTCCACACCACGATGTCTCCCTCTATGGACATTCTCATTTCCTCAAACCTTGAAAGACTGCTTTATCTCATTGCGGGAAGCGAGGAGACCGCTTCTTATATGAAGCAGCTTAGTGAAAACGGCGTTTATAAGGTAAGCGACGGGGTTTTAGCTAAGATACAGAGCGACTTCTGCGGTTACTTCTGCGACGAGAAGGGTACGGCAAATACTATAAAGAGCATTTATAACGGCTACAACTATCTTTCCGATACTCACAGCGCGGTAGCGATAAGTGCGACGGAGCAGTATCTTGCCGACTCAAAGGAAAAAGCCGCGAAGCGCGTAATTATCGCGTCCACGGCAAGTCCTTATAAGTTCGCGTCAGCGGTATACGAGTCGCTGACAGATAAACCCGCGCCCGATGGCCCAGCGGCGCTTGACGCGCTTACCGAGCTTACGGGTGTTGAGATAACCGCGCCTCTTGCGGGTCTTGATAAGAAGACGGTACGCTTCACAAGAGTTATCGAAAGCGCGGATATGCCCGCGGTGGCTTTGGAAAACACGAAGTAAGCGGTTTGTTTAAAATATCCTGCCCTCCGCCTGCTCGGATTCAGGCTTAAAGGTGGCGCAAACCGTTTCGGCGCAGCTTGTCGCCCGCATAGGACCGACCTCTATCTGCTTCGCTACGCAATGACCGTTTTTGTCGTTGTGGGCGCAGTGGTTAACGCTGCATACGACGTGTGAAATGGGTTTCCCGTTTTTACCTTGATTCATAACACTTCTCCTTTCGGTGTTCTTTAAGCTATTATTGACGGAGAAGCGTTAAGCTTATTCTTAACGAAAGGAAACAGTATGGCGCTTTTTGTAATTGCCGATACGCATCTGTCCGAAAGCACAGCAAAGCCTATGACCGTTTTCGGTTCAAGGTGGAACGGCTGGACGGAGAGGCTTTGCGAGAATTGGAAAAATACGGTCAGTGAAAGCGATACCGTTATAATTCCCGGAGATATTTCGTGGGCAATGACGCTTGACGAGGCGCTATGCGATTTAAAGCTTCTTGACAGCCTTCCCGGAACGAAGATAATAAGCAAGGGAAATCACGACTATTGGTGGAACACGTTAAAGAAAAACGAGGAGTTTTTCAGGGCAAACGGCATAACCACCGTAAAGCACCTTTATAACAATTCACATGAGGTGGACGGAACGGTTATCTGCGGCTGCCGAGGCTGGTATTACGATGAAAAGAACGCACCCGAAAACGCTGATTACGGTAAAATAGTAGCGCGCGAGGCGGGTAGGCTTGAGCTTAGTCTAAAAAGCGCCGAGGCGTTTGGAGAGGGAAAAAGAAAGCTGGTTTTCTTCCATTTCCCGCCTGTTTTCAATACCTTTGTGTGCCGTGAGCTTGTGGACGTAATGCATAAATACGGCGTAACGGAATGTTATTACGGGCATATTCACGGTAAATACGATTTTCCGCCCGTTACCGAATACGAGGGTATATCCTGCCGTATCATATCGGCGGATTACCTTGAATTCAAGCCTTACCGAATAAATTAACAATATATTAATTTTGAAGCGAAAAGGTTGACATTTAAAGGTAAATTGTGTAAAATAGTAAATTGATAGATTATTAAATAAACGTCAAAAACGAAAGGAGCAATTTTTTCCGCAAAAGCGGAAAAATTGAGAAAAACTATGAGTCTTATCAAAGCAGAAAAGCTCGAAAAGAGCAAGGCGTACATCGAGTTCGGTATTTCCACCGAGGCTCTTGACGCGGAAATCAAGAACGTATACAAGAAGCAGATCGGCAAGATGAATATCCCCGGCTTCCGTAAGGGCAAGGCTCCCCTCGCTATCGTAGAGAAGCTTTACGGCAAGGGAGTATTTACCGACGAGGCGCTCAATAACCTTCTCCCCGACGCTTACGAGGCGGCTATCAAGGAGGCTGCGCTTGACGTGGTTTCCCGTCCTGAGTTCGACGTTGTTTCGATGGACGATAACGGTCAGGTGGTTCTTAAAGCAACCTTTGACGTAAAGCCTGAGGCAGCTCTTAAAGAGTATAAGGGACTCAAAGCAGAGAAGGAGGTAACCGAGGTTACCGATAAGATGGTTGACGCCGATATTGAGAACGCCCGTAAGAGAGCCGCGAGAGAGATAGAGGTTACCGACCGCGCGGCAGAGATGGGCGATACCGCTGAGATCGACTTTGAGGGCTTCGTAGACGGAGTAGCATTCGAGGGCGGCAAGGGTGAGAACCACAAGCTTAAGCTTGGCTCCGGTCAGTTCATTGCCGGCTTTGAGGAGCAGGTAGTGGGCAAGAGCGTAGGCGAGGAGTTTGACGTTAACGTTACGTTCCCCGAGGAGTACGGCGCAAGCGACCTTGCTGGTAAGGCTGCCGTATTTAAGTGCAAGCTTCACAGCATTACCAAGGAGGAGCTTCCCGAGCTTGACGATGAGTTCGCAAAGGATATGTCCTTCGATAACGTAGAGGCATACAAGGCAGACGTCCGCGCAAAGCTCGTTGAGAGATACGAGAAGATGGCGGATCAGGTTCTTGAAAACAAGGTTCTTGACGCTCTTGTTGAGAACATGGAGGTTGAGATTCCTGAGGCTATGTTTGTAAACGAGGTCGAGAACGAGCTTCGTGAGTACGATATGCAGCTTCGCTCCAACGGTCTTGATCTTAACACCTACTTCAAGTACACAGGTCAGAATCTTGACCAGCTCCGTGAGAATTTCCGTCCCAGAGCAGAGAAGTCCGTAAAGGTACGTCTTGCTCTTGAAGCAGTCGTAAAGGCTGAGGGAATAGTAGCGAGCGAGGAGGAAATCGAGGCTGAGTACAAGAAGATGGCTGAGATGTACTCTATGGAAATAGATAAGGTCAAAGAGGTTGTCGCAAGCGAGGATATCGCAAAGGATATCTGCGTACAGTCCGCGCTTAAGCTTGTAAAGGACAGCGCTGACGTAACCGTAAAGACAAAGGACGCGGAGTAATTTTAAGTAAAGTTAAAATTTTGGAATAATCCGAGCGCAAAGCGGATATAATCGCTTGTGCTCAAAAATAATTCAGTGAAAGGAACGGTAAACCGAAATGGCTCTTGTACCAACCGTCATACAGCAAACCAACCACGGCGAGCGCGCGTACGATATATTTTCTCGCCTTTTAAATGACAGAATAGTTTTTCTTTCGGACGAGGTAAACGACACTACTGCCTCTCTCGTAATAGCTCAGCTTCTGTTTCTTGAATCACAGGACGCGGATAAGGATATATCCTTCTACATCAACAGCCCCGGCGGCTCTGTTTCGGCAGGACTTGCTATATACGATACGATGAACTACATCAAGTGCGACGTTTCCACCATCTGCGTGGGAATGGCGGCGAGCATGGGCGCGTTCCTTCTTTCGTCGGGAGCTAAGGGCAAGCGTCTTGCGCTTCCTAACAGCGAGATAATGATACACCAGCCGCTCGGCGGATATCAGGGACAGGCATCCGATATCAAGATACATTCCGAGCATATTCTGAGAACCAAGGATAAGCTTAATCATATCCTCGCGGCAAACACCGGCAAGCCGCTTTCCGTAATAGAGCAGGATACTGACCGTGATAATTTCTTAACGGCTCAGCAGGCGCTTGAATACGGACTTGTGGATAAGGTTCTTGAAAAGCGTATATAATCTCGTACTGTAAATAAATAAAGACCGCCTGAGGTGCTCGGCGGTCTTTTTAGACAAATAACGGAGGAAATTTGCAAATGGCAAACGGTAGTAACGGCGGAGGAAATTCCTCGCTCCGCCACTGTATGTTCTGCGGAAGAAGCGAAAAGCACGTTGAGTTTCTTATCCCTTCTCCTACGGGACTTTATATCTGTAACGACTGCGTTGACGCGTGCAGCGAGCTTATAGCCGAGGCAGAGGCTCAGGAAAACGTATCCGGACTTACCTACGAAACCCTTCCCAAGCCTCAAACCATAAAAAAGATACTTGACGATTACGTCATAGGGCAGGATAGCGCTAAAAAAACGCTCTCTGTCGCTGTATATAATCATTACAAGAGGATTTTGCAAGGCGGAAAAAAGCTTCGTCGCGGCAAGAAAAAGTCTGTTAAAAAGGACGATGACGTCGAGATACAAAAGAGCAACGTTCTTCTTCTCGGTCCAACGGGAGTCGGAAAAACGTATCTTGCGCAGACCCTTGCCAAGACCCTAAAGGTTCCCTTCGCGATAGCGGACGCTACGACTCTTACCGAGGCGGGATACGTCGGAGAGGACGTTGAGAATATCCTTCTCCGTCTTATTCAGGCGGCGGACTATGACGTTGAGCTTGCCGAAATGGGTATCATCTATATTGATGAGATAGACAAGATATCGAGAAGAAGCGAGAATCGTTCCATAACCCGTGATGTTTCGGGCGAGGGCGTCCAACAGGCGCTGCTTAAAATACTTGAGGGAACGGTGGCTAACGTCCCCCCGCAGGGCGGCAGAAAGCACCCAAATCAAGAGTTTATACAGATAAACACCGAAAATATCCTCTTTATCTGCGGCGGAGCGTTTGATACCATACAGGATATAATCGAAAACCGCAAGGGCAGCGCGTCTATCGGCTTTGGCGGAAAGGTTATGACCAAGAGCGAGAAGCTTTCAAGCTCACCCTATAAGGACGTTACGGCGCACGACGTTGTGAAGTTCGGACTTATTCCCGAGCTTGTCGGACGTCTGCCGATAATAGTAAGCCTTGATAATCTTGATAACGACGCGCTTGTGAGAATACTGAGCGAGCCTAAAAATTCCCTTGTAAAGCAATATAAGAAGCTTTTTGAGCTTGACAAAACCGAGCTTGAATTCACCGATGAGGCGCTTAAAGAGATAGCCGCCAAGGCTATTGAGCGCAATACGGGCGCAAGGGGACTGAGAGCTATAATAGAGGAGACAATGCTTGATATCATGTACGATATTCCGTCCAGAAACGATATCGAAAGAGTAACCGTTACGGGCGAAACGGTAAAGGACGGCGCCGAGCCTGTTCTGACGCTTAAAGCTCTTGAAAAATTCGAAGAAAACGCGTAAAATGTAATAATTCAGCCGAGCTTGAACCGCTCGGCTCTTTTATATAAAAACACCCGAAACGCAGGTTTCGGGTGTTTTGGGTTAGATTAAATTCAGAGCTTATTGAGCCGGGGTAGAGTCTGCCGGCGTTTCGGAGATTATTTTACCGTCTGGGTCAAAGGCGTAAACCGTGTTTCCAATGGTTTTAGATACACCCTCGCCCTTTACGATATGGCCGTGTTCATCACAGTAATAAAGGCCAACCTTGGTATCGGTAGGATTAACCGCGTCAATGTCAACAAAATCGTTCTTAACCATCTTGTTGTCGTTTTCGGGATCAAAATAGTAGTCGTTTGTTTCTTCGCCTACCGTAACAGACTGACGCTCGGTCTTTAATTCGCCGTTAACATAATAACGGTCATCAATAATTCCGTCCGCAATACCGTTCTTTGCGTCGAAGTCAGCGAAATTAACAGGGTTGTTATCTTTGTTAACGTAGTTAATATATTCACCGGTAGTATTGTCAAGACGGTAGATGCCGGTCTCACCGAAGTTGTAGTATTTTCCTGCGTTTACGCCGAATGTGGCGGCAGTTTTTTCTTCGTCAACGTTGCCGTCTGAACCCTTAATCTCAAGCTTGTGAACTCCGAGAAGCATATGATTGGTTACGGGGTCGAAGTAGTAGGTTTCGTTTCCTTCAATACGTCCGTCCTTGTCGATGTTCTGGAAGCCGGTCTGAGGGATTCCGTTTATCGCGTAGATAAGACCGTCGCCATCGCTCTCAATGACATTGTTAACTAATCCGGAAAGCTCGCCGAATCTGCCGAACTTGTGGTATTTTGTTTCGTTGCTTTCGTTAGAAACGGGAACGAGAGCCGCTTTGTTCTCGTAAGCAAGACCGGTGTTCTGGTTGAAATAGAACTTGTCCTCGGTGCCGTCTCTGTTGATATCAAAGTTGACCCAACCGAACTGCTGAACGCCGTCCTTAAAGAAGGTTATGCCGTTTTTGACAGATGCCTTAAAGCCGGTGTATTTGGTGTCGTCAACCGATACCGTTTTTTCTAAAAGGAAGTTAATAACGGTTTCGGTGTATATCTCTATTTCGAGAGCGTTTCTGCCGTATTCTCTCTGGAACTTACCGAAAGAGCCCTTAAAGCTTTCGCTTTTTACATGTGTGTCGTAAAGCTCCTTGATTTTCGCGTCCATATCAGCCTCGGACATTTCAAGCTTGTTGGCTTCAACGGTAGCGAGTATAAGAAGGTCCTGCTTTACCTGCTGAGCCGCCTGACTTGCGATATAGGAATAGAATGTAGAAGCGTCCTTGTAGCCCATAGCTGAGGCGTACTTATTCATATCTCCGCCGTACCACGCTGTGCAGTAGCTCTTATGGGTTTCAAGAGTGGACTGATAGTATTCCTCTAATTCGTCCTTTGGCCACTCTTTAACTTTAGAAAGCTCGTAATAGGCTGCCCAGATTTCATTTTTCTCGGTCAGCTCCTTAACGCCCTTCTTGAACTCATCAACGGTGTTGTAAGTGCCGCCGGACTGCTTTTTGACTGTCTCGTCAGTCATTTCGGGATAATCGTATCTCTTTGTGATTTTGTTTATCTTTACCTCGAAGCGAACCTGCTTGCCGTTAAGGTCGGCTTTGCCGTAATCCTCGGGGAAGTAGAGGTTGAGAAAAACGGTATCGCCTACCTCGTAGCCGATAAGACCGGACTCAAAGCCGTCTATATAAGAACCGGAGCCGATTTGAAGCTCGGTACCCTTGGGCGTTCCGTTCTCGTAGGTGCTTCCGCCCTCAAAAACCGCAGTCTGTCCGTACAGATAACCGTTATAGTCGATATTTACGGTATCTCCGAACTTAACCTTGCCTGAGGTAAGCTCTACCGAGGTGAGTGTCTTACCGTCTATTTCGTCCTTGTAGTAGCCGTAATATGTGCTGAGAACGGCGTCGTCAAGTTTCGTCTGATTAACGCTGAGCTTGGACGTATCGCCTAAGACGATGTAATCCAGATACGAATCGTAGTCGTAGTGGTCAGAGCATGCCGCAAGCATCGGACACAGAGTTACAACCGCAAGTAGCAAAGCCAAAATTCTTTTTTTCATTACTATGGTATTCCTTTCGTGCGATAAATGATATCGCCAATAATTATAACACAATTAAAACTGTAAATCAAGCGAAAAACTAAATATTTTCAACTTGATAATATTTGTTTCATAATATAGAGAAATGTTACCGTTGTCTTAAACTGTCAAGGACGGAAAAAAGCTCCTCCTTGGTTTCCGAAGCGTTGATAGCGCGCCTTGCTTCCGCTGCTCCGGACATTCCTTTGATGTACCAGCCGAGGTGCTTTCGCGCCTCGCGTACTCCGATGTATTCACCCTTATCTTCGCAGAGAAGACAGACGTGTTCTGTTGCGATTTTCAGAATTTCGTCGGTTGTGGGTGCGATGTAACCCTTGTTTTCGATAGCGGCGACGCATTCTTTGAACAGAAACGGATTACCCATTGCGCCCTGTCCGATAGCTATTCCGTCGCACTCCGTTTCGCGTAACAGCTTCACGGCGTCCTCGCCCGTGTAAACTCCGCCGTTGGCGAAAACGGGGATTCTTACTGATTTTTTGACTTTTCTTATCGTTTCTACGTCTATCGGGGGCTTATAAAGCTGCTCGCGGGTGCGTCCGTGGACGCAGATTGCGCTCGCTCCGTTTGCCTCGCAAATCTGCGCGATAAGTGGGGCGTTAATGGAGGTTTTATCCCAACCTGTGCGCATTTTAACGGTTACGGGTGCGTTCGTCGCGTTTACAACCGCTTTGACAACCCTGCCCGCAAGCTCTGGGTTACGCATAAGTGAGCAACCATCTCCGTTTCCCGTAATTTTGGGCATAGGACAACCCATATTGATATCAAAAATGTCGATTGCGGGGTTGATGGTCAGCAGCTGCTCGGCGGCAATGCCCATTATTTCGGGGTCTGAGCCAAAGAGTTGAAGCGCAAACGGACTCTCCCCGTCCGATGACGCGGCAAGGGCTGCGGTCTTTTTATCCTTGTAGTAAACGCCCTTGGCAGATATCATTTCACTGACCGTAAGCGAAGCTCCGTAGCGGATACACAGCTTGCGGAATGAAACGTCAGTTATTCCTGCCATTGGCGCAAGCGCAAGACCGTTTTTAATCTCAATGTTACCGATTTTAAGCATAGCGTTACAGTAAATTCTGCCCGTTAATGTAGAGCCTGAATCTTAAATCAAGAGCCTTGGCGGCGTTTCTGCACATTTTCATTCTGCCGATGAAGATTTCAAAGTAGTCCATAACGGCGCTTATATTCGTGTCTATGCTCAAACGGAGAATTATTTCGCTTTTGTCCTCGCTTATGGAAAGCTCCGATTTCTCGACTGAATAGTTTACCCTGTCGTGAATATCGAAGGTGTTAAAATCCGTATTGCGAACTCTTGTACGGCGCACGTCGGACTTATCCGCCAGGATAAGCGCGGCTGAAATCGGATTCACCGCTACTCCCGTGCCCTCGTCGTGATTTCCTATCGCGCTAACAATTTGCGAAAGCTCGTCCGCAGGCATATCCATGTTGTCGAGAATACGGAAAGCCATGATAGCTCCGCTTTGAGAATGGTCGGCTCTGTTGACGAGGTTGCCGATGTCGTGCAGGTACGCGGCTATTTTCACAAGCTCGATATCTCTTTCCGAATAGCCGAGGGTATAAAGGATATAGGCGGCTGTTTCGGATACCTTCGTAACGTGAGCGAAGCTATGCTCGGTATATCCAAGCGCTTTTAGCGACTCGTCTGCTTTTTTGATGTAGGTGCGAATGGTCTCATTGCTTTTGACGTCCGTGAATTTTATCATAAAATCATTTTTTGCTCCTTTACAAAAGATAAGGCAACCACATTGTAACATAAACAGAGTCGCCCTTCAAACTGATAAATGTAAAATTTTTATTACGTTTGTACGCCTTGGTGTGTACCTATTCAACAAACGGTGAACGGTGTTTTTGTTCAAAGTGTTTATTCATTATATAAATGGGGAAAAACGCTTGACAAATTGTCTTAAAAATGGTAAAATAATGCCACGGTTGAAGTTATTATTTAAGCAACCCATGAAATTTTATCTCATAAAGGAGAAATGATATGAGAAAACGTACGAGAATTTTATCGTTTGCTCTTGCGTTATTGATGATTGTTGGCGTATTGCCAATGTCAGTATTCGCCGTTGAAGCGAATAGCGCAACTGAATGCAGTGATGGGAATCACAGCTACGATAACGTATGTGATACCGGCTGTAGCGCATGCGAATACACAAGAACCTTGATTCCTTCGGAGTCAAAGTATTGGAAGCCGATATACGAGCTAACGAATGAAGCGGGAACGGTTTACGATAACTTCCCAAGCTTCTCTGGACGTGGCACACGTGTTATATTCTACGACACTACTACCATAACCAAAATCCAGGGCGGTTTGAAGCTCAACAATGTTCCCGAGGGTTATACGGCCTCTAATTCGTCGTTTAGATTTGATAACCAGACGTTTACAGGTCCCTCTAGCACGATTAACCATGGAGGCAAAAAGAATCAGGCGGGCTTAGATTTTGTTATTTCGCTTGACATCAAGGCTGACGTAGTAAGCGACGCTACCATGGATTGTCCTATTAGACTTGATATGCAGAAAGCGAATGTCAGACCAAACGTCCTGATAAGAAGAGGTAATGACGTCTTCATGAATGATGGCGTAACGAAGATTGCCACCATATCAACGGATAAATTTACCAATATATCTGTTTTGGTTGACAATGGCGGAGCAACGGCTGAAACCTGCGCAAACACCATATACTATTTTGTTGACGGTGTATGCAAGGGCTCTTCGCGGTTTTTAACCGATGCTGAGAAGCAGATTGTATATGAGTGTAGCGCTACGAATTACCCGGATAATCATCCCGGCTTCGTAATAACTTACGTAGAGTTCCACTTTGAAGACTATGCACAGTCCGGCTTTACGCTCAAATCCTTTAACGGATACTACTTTGACGAAACGCCCGATGATAACAACGTAGGTAATGCTTCAAGAGGTTCGATTGAATACGCGATACCTCATACGCCTAACGCGGACGACGGAGACTGCAGAACGCCCATCACCTGCTCCGTATGCGGAGAAGTGGTGCCCGGTGGAGAAGCAGCGCACAACTTCGGCGGCGCAGATTTAAGCGTTGTAAAAGAGGCAACTTGCTCGTCTTGCGGAGTGATAGGCACCAGATACGGTAATATACCTGCTGATAAGGCAGACGCAACGGCAAACCCAGTAGTACTGTTTGACAAAGACGGTAACTACGTAACGTCAGGCGATTTCTTAACTGTATTCGCAGCGTCCTTAAAGACGTCCGAAACGACGGTAGAGAACCCTGATAACGATCCCGTATACATCGTATTTAGATCAGG
>JAFVUF010000022.1 GCA_017502875.1 Clostridia bacterium
CGTCGTGAGTCGATGGGAAAATGGAAATAATACAACAAAATTAAATGTTAAAAATCCGCATCAAAGGAACGAACCATTGATGCGGATAAATTTTTAGAATGCCTGATTATTAGATACAATTTGTATTAACGCTTTTTAACATTTCCTAACTGGTGTGACGGTCCGAATCTATCCACGGTTTTGCTTCTGTGGGAAATCTATATCAAAAAATGCATTTCGCTGGTTCGAATCTGTCTACAGCCCGAAATGAATGAAATCGTGCGTTGCACGATGAAATCCGAGCAAGCTCGGATGAAATCTTCGTCGTTCCGCTTCAGATGAAATTAAATCCGCCTCTACATCCTGCCGTAAGGCAGATTTCATCGCGAAGCGATTTCATCCACCGCAGGTGGATTTCTTCCGCCGACGGCGGATTTAGTTGCAAAAAGCACCTGCTTGCGCAGGTGCTTTTTGCTGGCTGGGATACCTGGACACGCTAAGCTGTCGAACCGGCTTTGCGTGAGATTAGTTGGATTAGTAATGTTTTCAGTACGCAAAGCCTTAGTAAATCCGTTTTTACGGATTTACGGGTTCTTCGTCCGTACACTCATACGAAAGATAGCCATACGGCAAGCGCCGTATG
The DNA here is from genome assembly GCA_017502875.1 of Clostridia bacterium. Lineage (GTDB taxonomy): Bacteria > Bacillota > Clostridia > Oscillospirales > CAG-272 > SIG673. Next base: position 623 of record JAFVUF010000022.1, read on the forward strand.
GCTATCTTTGGCTGGGATAGCTGGACTCGAACCAGCGGATGCAGGAGTCAAAGTCCTGTGCCTTACCGACTTGGCGATATCCCATTAACAGATGAAATTATATCATAGTTTTTTATGCTTGTCAACCTTTTTTTCAAAAAATATAGCAATAAAGAGTTGTATAGCCGCATTATTCCTTGACAAATTATGTAAGGTATGATATACTTAATTAGTTAAATGCAGTCAGAATGATTTAAGAAGGGGGATACGGCATATGTCGCAAGCTAAAAGAGAAACAGTCAGACTGATGTCATATACTCCCGAATGGGCGGAAACGGGCGCGCTCGTTAAGCGAGAGCTGTTGTCGGTGCTTGGCAACAGAGCGATAGAGATAGCGCACGTCGGAAGCACCGCTATTCCAGGAATGAAAGCTCGTCCGATAATTGACATTGCCGTGGGCGTGCGCTCATTTGAGCACATCCCTGAGCTTTACGGGGAGCTTGCCGTACTCGGCTACAATCATCGCGGTGATACCAATAGCGACAGCCAAATATTTTTGACTGCTCTCAAAAACCGTTATAACGTTTATATTCACATAGTTATTCACGGGAAAACGCTTTGGAATTCTTATGTAGTTTTTTGCGATTGCCTGAAAAAAGACGCCGAGACCCGTCAAAAATACGAGCAGCTTAAAATAAGTCTTGCTACCAGATTTGCCTTTGACCGCAGGTCATATACAGCGGGCAAGAGTGAGTTTGTTCGCAGAACGCTTCGTCTTAAAGGCGACATAAAGGAGCGCTCCTGTGGCGCGGTTGTTTGGCGTAAGAGAGGCGGCAGACGTCATTACCTCATTATACAGAACCGTTCAGGTCATAACGGCTTCCCGAAAGGGCATATGGAATACGGCGAGAGCGAGGCGCAAACCGCTTTGCGAGAGATTCGCGAGGAGACCAGCCTTGAGGTTACGCTCGACACCTCGTTCCGCGCCGAGTACAGATACCTTGTAGACGGATATATCCATAAAAGCGCGCTATATTTCCTTGCAAGCTACACAGATGGCAACTTCAAGCCTCAAAAAGGCGAGGTGTACGGTATATGGCTTCTTCCGTACGAGGAAGCGCTTGAGCAGCTTGATTACGAGCAGGACAGAAGAATTCTTAGGCAGGCGGAAAAGCGTCTGGCTGACGCCGAGGCAAAATCTAAAAAATAACGGTTACGGGTTACGCCGTTTATGTATCAGGAAGGATAGATAATGTTTATTTTAGAGAGCTTTTTGCTCGGTGTGGCGCTTGCAATGGACGCCTTTTCGGTTTCGCTTGCTAACGGTTTAAACGATCCGGGAATGAAAAAGCCGAAGATACTTTTGATTTCGGGTACGTTTTCATTTTTTCAGGCGCTTATGCCGTTTATCGGTTGGATATGCGTTAAAACGGTGCTTACCAAATTCACCGTATTTGAAAAATTTATTCCGTATATAGCTCTTGCTTTGCTTGGTTATTTAGGCGGAAAAATGCTTTGCGAGGGAATAAAGAACGGCCATTGTGAAGGGTCGGGCATGTGTGAAATAAAGAAGCTTGGACTCAGCGCTCTTATCATTCAGGGCATAGCGACGTCAATTGACGCCTTGTCCGCGGGACTTGCGTTTATTAGCTATTCGCTTTTCGAGACGCTTGTCAGCGTGCTTATAATTGCCGCTGAAACCTTCGTTATCTGTACCGCGGGTGTTATAGTTGGCAAAAAATTCGGTACGGTAATTGAGGGAAAGGCAAATATCCTCGGCGGAGTTATCCTAATAATTATCGGACTTGAAATTTTTATCAAGGGAGTATTTTAAAGCTTTAAATATAAAAAGACTCGCTCAGGATGTCCTGAGCGAGTCTTTTACGTTAACCAAATGCTTCCGCTGCGGAAACAAGGTTTATAATTTCACTATCAATTTTGTCTCTGCCGTAAGCGTCATAGAAGCGCTCGCGGTATATATCGGTCTTCAAATTGAAATTTAAGGTCCACGCGCCCCAAAAAATATCAATATGCCTGTCACCGACACCGCCGTTACCAAGGTCGATAAAGCCGCTAAGCTTCCAATTGTCGAGCATAATATTGGGCAGACAGTAGTCGCCGTGAAGGAGCACGTCGTTTTTCAGCGACACCTTGCCGTTTTGAACGTAGGCGTAAGCCTCGCTTGCGGTAAGGGAGGAAAGCTCTGCCGTCATATAGCTTGGGTCAAAAATACCGTTTTTATAATTTTGGTCTACCGTTTGCAGATACCTTTCGCACCTGTTCATCACAGGACAACAGTCGTATGATGTCTCATGAAGCTCACGGAGCAGCATAGCTAAGGTATCACAGAGCCTTTTGGGATCGTCAATATACATAGGGTTGGTGCAATCCTCGCCTTTAATCCTTGACGTAAGCAGATAATCGCTTTCGTTTGAAATGTATTCAACCACCTCGGCGGACAAGCTTTTTTTGTGGAAATAATCCGTCATTTCAGCCTCGGATTTAAGAGAACCCTTTTTAGCTGTTTTTAAGTAAAAGCCGCAGTCTTTATCAATAAAAACGACTCTTGCCTCGGGCGAGCAGCTGCTGTCGTACAGAGTGGCGTTCCGCAGATAAGGCGAAATGGCGTCGGGCAGCTCAAAAAGTGGCTCAAAAAGTCTAACTCGCCTCATACTCTGTCGCCAAGCACGTCTATCCACTTGTGATAGAACTGCTCAAATTCACCGTTATCAAGGGCTTCGCGAATTTTTTCCATAAGGGTGTTGTAGAAATAAAGGTTGTGGATAACGCACAGACGCATACCGAGCATTTCTCTCGCCTTGAAAAGATGACGGATATAAGCTCTTGTATAGGTTTTACATACGGGGCAGTCGCATTGCGGGTCAAGCGGAAGCGTGTCGGTCAAAAACTTCTCGTTTGAGAGATTAAGCTTACCCGACCAGGTGAAAAGGTTGCCGTGTCGGGCGTTTCTGCTCGGCATAACGCAGTCAAAGAAGTCAACGCCTCTCCTGACGGCTTCAAGAATGTTCTGAGGTGTGCCGACACCCATAAGGTAACGGGGCTTTTCGACGGGAGCGAATGGCTCGACCTGCTCGATAATATGATACATAACGTCGGCGCTCTCGCCAACCGCCAGACCGCCAATGGCGTATCCGTCAAGGTCAAGCTCGGCTATGCGCTTCATGTTCTCCTTGCGAAGCTCGTCATAGGTGCTGCCCTGATTGATAGCGAAAAGAAGCTGATTTTTGTTAAGCGTGTCGGAAAGGGAATTTAAGCGTTCCATTTCCTTTTTACAGCGAATGAGCCAACGGACAGTACGCTCCGTGCTGCGCTTTGCGTAGGTGTACTCGCAGGGGTTTTCTATGCACTCGTCAAACGCCATAGCGATGGTAGAGCCGAGGTTGGACTGTATCTGCATGCTCTCCTCAGGGCCCATAAAAATCTTAGCGCCGTCCATATGCGACTGAAAATATACGCCTTCCTCTTTTATACGGCGGAGCTTGGCGAGCGAAAACACCTGGAATCCGCCGCTATCGGTAAGTATAGGGCCGTCCCAACGCGCGAATTTGTGAAGTCCACCAAGACTGCGTATAAGCTTGTCTCCGGGACGTATGTGAAGGTGATAGGTGTTTGAAAGCTCAACCTGACACTTGCAATCTATAAGGTCGGGAAGCGCCACTCCGCCTTTAATAGCGGCGCTCGTGCCAACGTTCATGAATACGGGGGTCTGTATATCGCCGTGGACGGTACGCATAACGCCGCGGCGAGCCTTTCCCTCGGTTTTAAGCACAGTGAACGGAAGCTTTTTAGGTTCTGTCATTTAATATTGCTCCTTGGAAGTTATTTTCTTTTAAAACGGTGTTCTATTTCACCCTTGGTAAGCTCAAAAGCGACAGGACGCCCGTGAGGACAGAAGCGTATAGAGCTGTCCGTCAGGACTCGCTCGCATATCCACTTGATATGCGCCTCATCGTAGAGTCTGCCCGCCTTTATTGCCGCCTTGCAGGACGCTTGATATAACGCCTGCTCGAAGAATATCCTTTTGGTTACCTCAAGGCTTCCCGTTCCCGCGGCAAGCTGACCGCATACGGTTACAAACAGCTCCTCCGCCTCGTTTGCGGATATGCCGGAAGGGATAGCGTTTATGTTTACCGAATGCGGAAGGTCGCTCTGGGTGAAATCAAAGCCCATCGCAAGTATTTCCTCACGGTAGGTCTGCGCCGCGTCAAGCTCCTCGCCCGAAACCGTTACTGTGATAGGCACGAGCAGTATCTGGCTGTCAGAGCCTTTATCGAGATTTTGCTTCATATCCTCGAAAAGTATTCTCTCGTGCGCCGCGTGCTTGTCAATTAATAGCAGCGTTCCCTCGCTTTCAACCATAACGTAGGAGTTGAATGCCTCGCCCAGATACTTATAGGGCGGAACGTCCTTTATCTCCTTGGTAGCCGAGGGGCGCGGTATCGCACTTACGGAATAATCGGGGGGGTTCTCGGTTACGGGTGCGCTTGAAAGCTCCTTTAATGCTGATACCGTTACTGCAATCTCCTGCTTTGAGGATTTTTCCTGAGGCTTTTTCGGAGCAGAAACGGGAGTGGAAATCGGTGAGCCGGCAGGCTCGTTTTTATAAGTCTCTGCAATTGACTTTTTAGGCTCAACCGTGCGGATATCGCTATTGGAAACCTCGGTTGCTTTTGAGCTTGACGTAGTAATTGTATTGTCAAGCGAGTTGTCAAATGCAAAGGGCACAGAGGGCTTTTCACCGTTAGCTGAGCCCTTGCCGAAGCGCAGATGGGGCGGAAGCTCCTCTGCGTGCTTAGTGTATAAATGCATGTCGGAGACTGCCTGAGCGCGCTTTTCCTGCATTTGCATAGAGAGCTGCTCGCCCTTTCCCGTCTGTATATCGCTTGGGGACTCTTTAAGCGGAACAAAGCCGCTTACTATTCGTGCCTCTCTGCGAGCCTCCTCTTTGGTTTTCAGCGAAAGCTCCGGACGGGGAAGCTTGTCCTCAAGCGCCGTACGGACGGCGGAGTATACAGAATCAAATACCGCCTGCTCGTTAGAAAACTTAACCTCAAGCTTTGCGGGGTGAACGTTTACGTCAACGAGCGCGGGGTGAATTCTTAACTCCAGAACGCATACGGGAAACTTTTCCGACGGTATATAAGAGTTGAACGCCTGCTCGATAGCCGCCATTGCGGTGCGGCTCTTAACGTAACGTCCGTTTATGAAGAAGTTCTGGTAATTTCGGTTGGCTCGGACGTTTTCGGGCGTTCCGATGTAACCCAGAACCTCAATTCCGCCCGTCATTCCGTGAACCTCTACTAATTTTTTCGCAAAATCTCTGCCAAGAACCGCGTAAACGCAGTTTTTAAGATTTCCGTCGCCCTCGGTAGAGAAGCGCAGCTGACCGTCGGATATAAACTTTATCGACAGGTCGGGGCGTGAAAGCGCGATTTTCTCAACGACAGCGGCGCAGGCAAGAGCCTCCGAGGTATCTTTTTTTAGAAATTTACGCCTTGCGGGTATATTGGCAAAAAGCTCCTCGACTATTATTGTCGTGCCGTTAGGACAGCCGCTTTCGATAATCTCTCTTATCTCTCCGCCAACGCAGGTGAGTACGGTTCCCATTTCGCTATCCTTAGTTTTCGTCATGATACGCAGTGTGGATACAGAGCCGATAGCGGCAAGAGCTTCGCCTCGGAAGCCGAGCGTGATTATACTGTCAAGGTCTCCCTCGGTACGGATTTTACTCGTGGCGTGTCGCTTGATACAGACGGGAACGTCGTCCCGAGACATTCCGCAGCCATTATCGGAAACTCGCATAAAGGTGATACCGCCTCGCTTTATCTCTACTGTTACGGCGGTAGCGCCTGCGTCTATCGCGTTTTCAAGCAGCTCCTTGATTACGGACGCCGGGCGGTCTACTACCTCTCCCGCGGCTATGAGGTTGGCTACCTGAGGGTCAAGAATGTTAATAATTCCCATTTTTTTAAATCTCTTTTACGTTAGTTTTTTAAGCTCAAAAATAAAATTAAGCGCTTCAATAGGTGTAAGTGTGTTTATATCGCAGGATTTCAGCTTTTCGACTATCTCGGCGTTCTGTATATCCTCAAACGAGAGGTTAAAGCCGCTTTCTTCCTTCTTTGCGGTCCTTTCGGGGCGGTAAACATCACCGCTTTCGATATCACCGAGGACTTCCTTGGCGCGCTTTATTATTTCGTTTGGAACTCCCGCAAGCTTTGCTACCTCAATTCCGTAGCTTTCGTCGGCGCTTCCTCTTACAATCTTTCGAAGGAAGATAATATCGTCGCCCTTTTTCTTTGCGGCGATATTGTAGTTGATGACGCCGTCTATTTCGCCTTCAAGCGAGGTAAGCTCGTGATAGTGTGTGGCAAAGAGGGTTTTTGCGCCGAGCCTTTTGCCCGCGGTGTATTCCGCTACCGCCTTGGCTATACTCATTCCGTCGAAGGTGCTTGTGCCTCTGCCAATTTCGTCGTATATAATAAGCGAGCGCTTTGTGGCGTTTTTAAGTATATAAGCAACCTCGTTCATCTCTAACATAAAGGTGGACTGACCGGAAGCTAAGTCGTCGGAAGCTCCTACACGTGTAAACAGCTTATCAACGATACCTATATGTGCGTCGCTTGCCGGAACAAAAGAGCCGACCTGCGCCATAAGAGTAATGATAGCGACTTGACGCATATACGTTGATTTACCCGCCATATTCGGACCTGTGATAAGCATAAGCCTGTTTGACGAGGTATCAAGCTCTGTGTCGTTAGGGACGAAATAACTGTCTCGGACGAATTGCTCAACCACGGGGTGCCGTCCGTCCTTTATAGAAATACGGTCGTCGTAGCTTATTTCGGGGCGCACGAAGTTATTTCTTGACGCCACCTCGCTAAGACTTACGTAAACGTCTAATAGCGCAAGAAGCGAGGCGTTGCTTTGTATCTGCTTGGTAAACGAAGCGGTCTTATCACGCAGAACGCAGAACATATCGTATTCAAGGGCGCAGATCTTTTCGGAAGCGCCCAGAATTGCGTTTTCAAGCTCTTTAAGCTTTGGTGTAATGTATCTTTCCGCGTTAGCCAGGGTTTGCTTTCTTATGTAGTAATCGGGAAGCGGCTCGCCCTTATTTGCGTTTGTTACTTCGAGGTAGTAGCCGAAAACTCTGTTATATCCGTATTTCAGCTTGCTTATACCCGTTATCTGACGCTCCTCCTCGACAAGAGCTTCAAGGTAGCCCTTGCTATTGTCAAGCAGTCCGTGAAGTCGGTCAAGCTCCTCGTTTATGCCCTTGTTTATCATACCGCCCTCGCGCACCGTAAGAGGCGGCTGTTCAACTATTGAGCTAAGCAGCAGATTTATAAGCTCGTCAAGAGGGTCGAGGGCGTTTTTCAGCTCAACTAACTCCTCGCAGACAGTGTCCTGCATAAGCTCTATAACGGGCTTAACCACCGAGACGGTCTCAGCTATGGCGCGAAGGTCTCTGGCGTTTGCCGTGCCGTAAACTATCTTAGCCATAAGTCGCTCTATATCAAGCACTGAGCGAAGCGTTTCCCCAAGCTCCTCGCGGAGCATATAATTATCCTTTAGCTCGCCCACCGCGTCCTGACGCCTTGCAATATAGTGAGTATTGACAAGCGGTAGCTCTATCCATTTGCGGAGAAGTCTTGCGCCCATTGAGGTACGGGTACGGTCAAGCACCCAAAGCAGAGACCCCTTTTTCTCTTTGGTTCTCATAGTCTCGCAAAGCTCAAGATTGCGTCTTGTGTTAGGGTCTATTTCAAGGAACTGTCCGTCGGTGTATACGTTGATATTCTTTATGTACGACGTATCGGATTTCTGCGTTGCGGCAATGTAGGAAATAAGCGCGCCGACGCAGGATACTATGACGGGGTTTTCAAGACCGAGCTCTGAGTAATTCTTACCGAACTGTCTCTTTACCGTCAGAATGGCGTTCTCGTACGAGAAATTCTCCTCGCAGCCATCGTTCACCACCGCGCGCAGACGCTCGGAAAAATACTCCTTTAACCGCTTATGCTCGCTTAGCGGCACGTTGATTAGCGCTTCTCTCGGACTGTACGCCTCGGACTCGGTGATTATTTTGCTGATTATATCGCCGTCTTTAAGAAGGGTGGCGTTAATATCGCCCGTTGAGGCGTCGGCAAAGGCAATTCCGGCCTCGTTTCCGCGAACACATATAGCGCAAAGATAGTTATACTGCTTGTCGTCCAGCATTGCGTTGTCGGTTACTGTACCGGGGGTAACTATGCGAACTATATCTCTTTTAACAAGACCCTTTGCGGTAGCAGGGTCCTCCATCTGCTCGCAGATAACTACCTTATGCCCTTTTGCGACGAGACGGGAAATGTAGGTGTCCGCCGCGTGATAGGGAACTCCGCACATAGGCGCTCGCTCCGCCTCTCCGCAGTCTCTGCCGGTAAGGGTTAGCTCAAGTATCTTTGAGGCGGCCTTGGCATCGTCGAAAAACATTTCGTAAAAATCGCCTAAGCGATAAAACAGAAACGCGTCGGGGTACTGTTTTTTGATTTCCAAATATTGAAGCATCATTGGAGTCATAATTAATGACCTTGCCTTTCAAAGTTAAATCAGTCTTTTTTAATAAATCTGCCGAAAAGCTCGTGCGCCTCGGCTTTTTCAACGTAGAAGTAAGCGTAATCACCGATAAGAGAAGCGTCGCCTTCAAAATGTATAAGACGGTTGGTTTCCGTTCTTGCGGTAAGCCTTGCTCCGTCAGTTTTACTTACGTCCTCTACAAGCGCCCGTACGGTCTTTCCAACGGAATCAAGATATTTTTCCTTTCCTATTGCGGTCTGAACGTCGAGCAGTCTGCGAAGCCTCTCACCCTTGATATCCTCGGGTATCTGTCCGTCCATTTCAGCGGCGGGAGTGCCGTTGCGGCGAGAGTATATGAAGGAATAGACGTTATCGAAGCGAACCCTTTTCAGAATTTCGAGAGTTTCAAGGAACTCCTCCTCGGTCTCCGTAGGGAATCCCACTATTATATCGCTTGTAATCGCTATATCGGGAATTTTTTTCTTCATGTAATCCACAAGATACAGATAGCGCTCGATGTCGTAATGTCGGTTCATTGCCTTCAAAATTCTGTCGCTTCCCGACTGAAGCGGAAGATGGAAGCGACGGGCGATACCCACCTTGTTCTTTTTAGGGGGATTTTCCGCTATAACGTCAATAAGCCTCTCGGTTGCGTCTTTGGGGTGGCTCGTCATAAAGCTGATTACCGCCTCTCCGTCAAGACGGCATATGTCGCTTAGCAGGTCAGCAAAGCCGTAATTTTCTCTGCCTGCGGGAGAGTATGAGTTTACGTTCTGACCGAGAAGGGTTATTACCTTTACTCCGTCCTTTATCAGCGCCTTGATTTCGCTTAGCACCGCCTCAGGCTCACGGCTGCGCTCACGTCCGCGTACGTACGGAACGATACAGTAGGAGCAGAAGTTATTACAGCCGTACATTACGGACACCCAAGCGTCCGCCTTTCCGGGCTCGCGTTTTACAGGTAAGTCCTCCGCAATAACGCAGGCGTCGCTATCTATTCTGAAAATACGTTTTTTTTGAGTCAGTGTCTCGTAAAGCGTCTCGGGCAGTCGGTGGATAAGAGTCGTGCCGAGCAGGAAATTAATGTAGGGGTATCTCTTTTTTATATCGTTTATCCTATGCTCTTGTGATACCATGCAGCCGCAAACGCCTATTATAAGCTCCGGGTTTGCCTCCTTGCAATGCTTGAAGCCTCCCGTTATCGAAAGCGCTTTAAGCTCGGCGTGCTCGCGCACGGCGCAGGTGTTCACGAGGATAAGGTCGGCTTGCTTTGGGTCAGCGGTTTTTTCGTAGCCCATCTGCTCCGCCATTCCGAGAAGCCTTTCGCTGTCCGCCTCATTCTGCTGACAGCCGAAGGTCTGAATATAGACCTTTTTGTTTCCGCCCGTGATGCTTTTGACGTCGGACATAAACTTATATTGCTTTGAGATTTCCTCTTTTGAGAGTATAACGCTTTTTTTCATTATGACCTATCCTTTGGTAATGGCTTTGACTTTGAGAAAACGGTGAATTATAACCGCCGTAAGACTTCCCGTTATAAGAGAAACGAGAAGCAGTATGGGGAGATAGAAGGTAAGAACGTAGTGTCCAAAGAACACGGCGCAGGCAAGACACTGACCGATATTGTGCATAGCGGCAGACATAACGGACAGTCCCATAACGCCTAAAAATCTGCTCAGTATCAGCTTGTAGAGCAGAAGCGCGGCAAGCGCAAGCGCTCCTCCCGCAAGTGAGAACCAGAACGAAGTAACGCTTCCGAACAGCAGAGCCGAGAGGGTTATCCTCGCAATCGAAACGGCGCACGCGTACCCGTAGCCGAGCATAAAAAACGCAAGCATTACCGCAATATTGGCAAGACCGAGCTTGAAGCCCGGAATCGGTATTATCAGGCTAATCGGGAGAATAGCCTCAACGTATGAAAGGATAAGACCGAAGGCGGTGAAAAGTGAGCAATAGGCGAGCTTATCAGCCTGCGACCGCATCGTAATCCCCCCCTTCGTTACCGACGAGCCTGATAGAGACACGGGCGGGGGCACAGACGATTATCTGCCCCTCCTTGCTTATTTTTCCGCTATGGGAGCAGATGGCGTTTTCGCAGGTGGTTTCACTTACCCAAACCTCGCCGTTTTTTACAGTAACGGTAAGGGCTATGCCCTCGCTTTCAATAGGTATATCGGTGTCGGTTTTCAGAGAATATTCTGTTTCCTTGCCGTCAACGCTTATTACGAGCGCGCTTCCGCTGCCTTTACCAAGCCCAAGCAGAAAAAGAGTCAGCGCAAGCGCAAGAATAGCGGCGAAAACGGCGGCGTCCCACCGTGTGAAAAGCTTAAATTCACTCTTTTTCATCGCTTTTATCCCCTCGCGCGTGTAAACATAATAACTATACTAAGTTAGTATATCATATACCGCGACAGATTTCAACAGTATTTTGTGAATTAATTATCATTGAAGCGCAAAAAAGCTCCACTGCGGTCAATGGAGCTTTGTACTTAAATATTCTCGATGGTTTCCGACTTATCTCTGTACTGAGAGTGTAAGGCGGCAGGCTCAGCGGTATCTGACGGATATCCAACGGGGAGCAGAGCAGTAACAATCACATTTTCGGGAAGCCCAAGCGCGTTTTTGACGTCATCGGAGTTGAAATAACCGACCCAGCAGGAGCCTATACCTAGACTCGCCGCCATCAGCATCATATGCGTTGTTACTATCGCGGCGTCAGTTTCTCCCGAATCGTACGGAGGCATAAGCTTATTCTTCCAAGAGCGCTCTTTATCGTAGCCGATAACCAGAACAGTCGGCGCGTCAAAGGTGAATTTGCAGACTGATGCAAGCTTTCTTCTGCTTTCCTCACTTTTCGCAACAAAAATTCTTTGAGGCTGAAAATTCCTTGCCGTTGGAGCTACTCGACCTGCTTCAAGTATTAAATCAAGCTCTTTTTCGGTGATAGGCTCAGGACTGAATGAACGGACAGAATATCTGTCCTTAGCTAATTTTAAAAAATCCATACTGTTCTCCTTATGTTACTAAGACTGCTTATGCTTAAATCAAGAAATAAGGTTTTCGGGTTACGTCAAACGTGTATTTTAACGAGTATACCGTATCACCAAATAAAAGGTATCAGTCGGTATTTGACCTTCGTCTTGTATTCCGCATAACCCGTCAGTCCCTCGGTTAATACTTTTTCTTCGTTCAATATGCGGATAACCGTTACTGTCGGATAAAGAGCAAACGGTATAAGCCCCCAGAATGAGCCGAGAATAAGCGGCAGAGGTAAAAACATGAGAAGTGTCGCAAGGTACATCGGGTGTCGGACAACGCCGTAAAGTCCTGAGCTGATAACCCTCTGTCCTTCCTGTATCTCCACAGTGCGTGAAAGGTATGCGTTTTCGCGCATAACCTCGGCGTACATTCCGTAGCCGAGCAAAAATAGCGCGGAGGCTGTTATTACAAGCCAAAGCGGAACGCTCGACCAACTAAAACGGAAATCAAGCGCGGATATAATAAATCCGATAGGGAACATCAAACCCGAAAGCGCGATAACGCCCTGCTGAGCCTTTTCTTTTTCCTTGTTATTAAGGCGTTTTTCAAGAAGCGCGGGCGCTTTGACGAGCAGAACGACACCCATTATCAGCATAGGTATAAACAGCAATGCGATAAACAGCCAAGCTCCCGGATAAAAAAACGTCCAAGCGGGAAGAAACAAAAGAGCGCCGACCAAAATAAGCCCGAAGATGAACTTCGTAAGCGCATTGATAATAAGCATCGTGCGATTGCTCCTTTCTTGTAAAATAAACTACACTCTCGACGTGGGTGGAGGAGTACAAAAGGTGTATTTTTATGCCTAAAACGGGGGTTGTAAAGCCAAAAGGTATATTTTATAGGGTTGGAAAGTAACACATGTTCCTGATTTTTAGCAGTTTTGGGAAACATACCATTCAAGTATAAATGATTACTTCTTGTGTTTTTTTCTTGCGTAAATATACCTTTAACGGCAAACCTAACTTGATTTTTAAGGCTTGGTGCGGACACGCTTCAACACATCTCAGGCATCGAATACAATTACTGTTTGTTTTGCCCGATTTTATCGCTCCAAAGGAGCAACGCTCGGCGCAAAGATTGCACCCACTGCAATCTGCGTTTTTTTGTATCGTGAGTCCAAGCTTGCTTCTTAGTTTTGGAAAAACATCCGCCAAAGGATTTTTATAAAGTTTGGGGATTTGTATATACGAAGGCTCTTTGACTTTTTCAACGATGTGCTTTAATTTATCAAAATCACAGAAAACATCATCATTGTCTATGCAGGAGTGCTTTGTAGGGATATACGCACCCGCAACAATATTCTTTTGGTAGTTTTTTTGAATTTCATATAGAACATTTCCACAGCACATTTTTCCGTACGTAGCAATAGCCGTTAGATTTTCAACCGATACATTCTTCAAAAAATGCTTTACAATATCGGGGATATTTTGACAGTGCACAGGAAATACAAGGACGAGATTTCGATAATGCTCCGCACATTTTGTTTCTATATCCACAAGTGGATACCCTAATTGATTTGCAAAGTATGTCGCGATTGCCTTGCTCTGACCTGTATTTGAATAAAAAACAACCGCGTTCATCGTTCTATGTACTCCCGCATGATTGCGCACTCTGGGATTTCGTCAAGCGAAAAGCCAAGCGATTTTTTCAATTCTTCCATAGCTTCCTCTCTCGACAAATTATTGCTTCGGCTCGCAATCGCGATTTCAAGCGCGCTGAATGGGATCATCGTACTTCTCATATGATAAAATCTTGCAAATTGCGAATGCTCCTTGCATTTTTCAATTTTGCAGCTTGTATGTAATCCCTTTTCGGTTTCTTCGGGAGCAACCCAACCGCACTCACGAATGATGGTATCCTTTATTTTTCTCCACTCATAAACGCCACCGCATATTTCATCAAAATCCACTTGCACAAATGCGGGAATATTGCCCGACCAAGAGGACGAACGGATCGCTCTTTTTAACGGACTCAGGATATTGGGAACTTCCTTGATGGCTTCGCAGATGTTATAGACGAGTTGGTTGGAATATCCTGCCAAATTCTTAATCTTACTATCGCCGTATGCGAGCTGCTTCATCGTGGCAAGGGTATGGAATTGCCCCTTTCTCAACGGTGGATGAAGTGTTAAAATTCGACCGCAGTTCAAGAAGAAATTCAGCAATTTGTTTTGAGGAAACGTGTAAGCAATTTGAGGTGCCATATGATTGAAATATAAGCCAAGCAACTGTGCGGGCTCGTTTCCCGCAACGAAATATGGTACTTTGTTTGCAATAAGCTCAGGATAAAACAACACATACGCAAGAGAGGGACAGGCACAGGTGTTTTCGCTCAAAGAGTATAGCTTTTTATATATCTTCCTTAAATCGCCATTTGAAATTTTTCGGCTGATAAATTCAACCGAATCAAGCAATTGTTTTGCATTTTCAATGCTTTTTTTTGCACATTCGGACATATAGGGAATTTCCCAAGTAAGCGCCAAAACGCGAAGATTTAACACTTTTGACAAA